>CAYLLY010000066.1:0-11066 GCA_964384595.1 uncultured Nitrospirales bacterium | reverse complement strand
TCGCGCGCGGCGGCCTTGACGATGGCGCTGGAGCTGGCGGAGCAGGATGCGCCCATGGCCTACGAAGGGTTGCTGCGGGCCGGAGGAGTGATCGCGGCGGCGGGAGCCGGCGCCCTGCCGGCCTGGGCGCAGACCGGGGCCGACCTCACCAAGTGGGACGGCGTGCTGGGGATCGAATATTTCCGGCGCGGCCCGGACATTCTGCGCGTGCTGCCCGTCGACGACCTTCAGGCCTGGGCCGGCGTCAGCGCCAAGCTCGTGACGCCCAACAGCCTGGGCAAGCCCGATTATATGGCGGCGCTGGCCTTCTTTCGGACGAGCCCGGCGCTGTTGGAAGACCTTGCCTCGCCGGCGGTGCGTACGCGGGTGCTCGCGCTGAGCAACATCCTGGCGGACCGCTCCCCCGGACGTGCCATCGAGTTTCTGGGAGAGGCGCCGGGTCTGCTGCGGCGGATTCAGGACAGCGCCTGGCAGGAACGGGTGCTCCAGTACGGCGCGTTGGTGGCGGAGCAGGACGCGGCGGCGGCGCTGGCCTATTTGAAACGCGCGCCGGAAGTGATCGATCTGGCGGGTTCCGACGCGCCCGCAATACCCCCTTTCGCGATGATGGACCGGTTCGACAAGTGGTACCGCGGCGGCATGGAGGTGCTGGTCTACAATCCCGAAGCGGCGCGCGCCTACTTCGCGATCGAGACCCGCAGGGCGCTGGAGGCGCTCGAGGAAGCCGCGAGCGGCGTGGCCCTGAGGAGCGTCGCCCGCATGCTCAAACTGTTTGCGGAGGGGCTGAGCGGGCAACCGGTGACGATCCGTCCGCTTGATGCAAGCGGCGGCGGGGAGGCGACCCCGCAAGTCCGGGCGTCTTCCGACGGCGCAGCGATCTTCCTGCCGGCGCGGATACGCCGCTATCCTTCGAAGGAAGACAATCTCCGTTTCTACAAGGTGTTGACCGCCCACGAGGCGGGCCACCTGGAATACGGAACGTACGCGCTCCCGATGGCGCGTCTGGCCGATCTGGCCGCGCAGGCCTCGCTTCGCTACGGGCGCGCCGCGGCCTCGCCGCCCGCTTCCCTGGACGGGCTTTTCCGGCTCTACCCGAATCCGCCGCTGGTCCGCGATCTCTGGGTGATGGCGGAAGACGCGCGCATCGAGGCCTGCCTGAAGGCGGAATACCCGGGTTTGCGGCGCGACATGGAGGCCGTGGCGCGGGAGGAGGTCGCCGGGCGATCGCTGACCCACGGCATGTCGGTCCGCGAAATGATCGTCGAGGTGTTGCTGCAGATGTCGGCCGGGGACCCGGAGGAAGTCCGGGTGCCGGTGGCGCTGGAAGACGTGGTCGGCCGCGCCTGGGCGCTCCTGCGCGCGGTCGCCCGGCCGCAGGCGACGGCCGAAGACGTCGTTCGCGCGGTGCACCGGGCCTACGTGCTGATCGAGGAGCTCACGGCGGAGGTAGCGCCGGTGGATTCAGGGGGCGCACAGGAAGACGCAGGCCAGGCCGTGCAGCCCCGCGCCGGCGAAGAGCAGGGCGGATCCTATCGGCCGTTGACGACGCCGGCCCATCGCGGCGCCATGGACGCGGAGCGCGTGCGGGAGCAGGAGCACGGCGCGGTCGCGGACAGGGCCGAGTCGGGCGTTCAGGAACAGGGCGGCCTGCAGGGCGAGCCGTCGGTTGCCGGCGGATCACGGTCCGAAAAGGGGCCGCGGGTGCTGCGTGACGCCGCGGCGGTCCCCGCGCCGATGACAGGGCGGACCGGGTCGTCGTCGCTCGCGGAGGATGTGACCGTCGTGCCGGATGAGAGCGCCAGTCGCGCGCTGCCGGCGATTCCCGGAACGAGGGCGTTTCTTTACGACGAATGGGACGGCCGGATCCAGGACTACCGCACGCGCTGGTGCCGGGTCGTCGAACAGATTGCGCCAGAGGGCGCGGACGGGTTCCTCGAGCAAACGCGCGGCCGGTACGGCGGCGTGGTGAGCCTGATTCGGAGGTACTTCGAGGGCATCCGCCCGCCGGCGCTCAGGCGGGTGCGCCGCCAGGCCGACGGCGACGAGGTGGACATCGAGGCCGCCGTGGAGTCGCTGGTCGAGCGGCGGGCGCGCGCCGGCCCGTCGGAGTTCGTGTACATCCGCCGGGACCGCAAGGATCGGGACGTGGCCGCGGTGTTCCTCGTGGACCTGAGCGGCTCGACGGGGCAGCAGATCGGGCCGGGCGGCGCGCGCATCATCGACGTCGAGAAGGAAGGGCTGGTGCTGCTCTGCGAAGCGCTGGAGGCGATCGGCGATCAATACGCGGTGTACGGCTATTCCGGGCAGTCGCGCCATGACGTGCAGGTCCTCGTGCTGAAGGATTTCGACGAGCGGTACGGCCCGCAGGTCTGGCGACGCATCGACGCCGTCCGCCCGCTGGTGCAGAACCGCGACGGCGCTGCGATCCGGCATGCCCTGCATCGTCTGTCCGAGCGCGCCGCGCGGGTCAAGCTGATGGTGATGCTGAGCGACGGCCGCCCGCTGGACGACGCCTACCAGGAGGAGTACGCGCTGGAGGACACGAAAGCGGCGTTGCGGGAGGCGAAGGCCGGCGGCGTGCATCCTTTCTGCATCACGGTGGATCGCGAAGCGCGGGGTTACCTCGAACGGATCTACGGGGGCGTGTGCTACCTGATCATCGACCGGGTCGAGAGCTTGCCGGAACGGCTGCCCCGGATCTACAAGACGCTGACAACCTGATGGAACCGCACGGCGTCGAGAAGGAAGTCCCCAAGTGGGTGTACAAGCTGTTCACGGGCCACGCCTATCCCTTCGTGCGGCGGCAGGCCAAGTTCGCGAAGGCCGTCCCGCCCGGAGAAGAGCGGCCGGAGCCGACGCCCGAGGAGATCAGGGCCAAGTTCTGGGAGATCTATCCCCACTGCTGGCTGAAGGTCCTGCAGGAGATCAAGACCGGGATGATCGTCAGCTTCATCGAGTTGGGCAAATATGAGGCGGGGACGTTCCAGGAGTTGCTCGATCATCCGGAGGAGTTTCTGGCGAAGACGTACGGCAAAAAGAAGATCAAGCTGAATTTCTATCTCGGGGAGAATTTCGTGTGCACCCAGAATTTCAAAGTGGCGGGATGGACATCGCATGAGGAAGACGAAGGGGAGGTTAAACGTTAATCGTTATTCGTTGAAAGGAAAGAATCCGACGTTTAACGTATAACGAATAACGTCCGACTCTTGGAGGTAGGCACAGTGGCGCGTGAAAAAATCACGGTGATCGGGGCCGGCAATGTGGGCGGGACGACGGCGCAACGCCTGGTGGAGACCGGACGGTATGATGTCGTGCTCCTCGATGTCATCGATGGGATTCCCCAGGGCAAGGGCCTGGATCTCATGCAGGCCGGCGCCCTGCTCGGGTCCGACGGGCATATCGTCGGCACGATGGACTACAAGGCAGCGGCGGGCTCGTCCCTCGTCGTGATCACCTCGGGCGTGCCCCGCAAGCCGGGGATGAGCCGCGAGCAGTTGCTGGAGATCAACGCCAAGATCGTCCGGGATGTCGTGACGCAGGTGGCCGCGGGCTCGCCTGACGCGATTCTCGTGGTGGTCACCAACCCGCTCGATGTGATGACCTATGTCGCGCACAAGGTCAGCAAGTTCCCGCGCGAGCGGGTGGTGGGGATGGCTGGCGTGCTGGATTCGGCCCGGTTCCGGGCCTTCATCGCGGCGGAGCTCAAGGTGTCGGTGGAGAACGTGCAGGCCATGGTGCTCGGTGGGCACGGCGACTCGATGGTGCCGTTGATCCGGTACACGACGGTCGCGGGCGTGCCGCTCAGCGAGTGGCTGCCGAAGGACCGCATCGACGCCCTGGTGAAGCGGACCCAGGACGGCGGCGCCGAAATCGTGGCGCTCCTGAAGACGGGCAGCGCCTACTACGCCCCGTCGGCCTCAATCGTCGCGATGGTCGACGCGATCATGCTCGACAGCAAAAAGGTCCTGCCCTGCGCCGCGCTGTGCAAGGGCGAGTACGGCGTGAACGGCCTGTTCGTCGGCGTGCCCGTGAAGCTGGGCCGGCGAGGGGTCGAGGAGATCGTCAAGCTCCCGCTGTCCGCCTACGAGCAGACGGCGCTCGCGCAGTCCGCGGCGGGAGTCAAAGAGCTCTGCGCACTGGTAGATCGCTATCTGTAGCGCCCCCGCGATCCTTGACAACCAGCTGCTTTGCCCTTAATAATTGGCCCGTATTGGCCAGATAGGGAACAGTACCGAGACAAACGACCGAATCATTAGCCAAGGAGCGACCATGGAGTTCAAAGCTGACGAGTTCATCATCCTGTTGATGCGGTGGATTCACTTTTTCTCGGGCGTGACCTGGATCGGGCTCCTTTACTACTTCAACATCGTCCAGGTTCCTTTTATGAAAGAGACCGACGCGGGCACCAAGAGCGGCGTCGTGCAGAAATTGGTGCCGCGGGCGCTCTGGTGGTTCAGGTACGCGGCCTTGGTCACAGTCCTGTCCGGGCTCATCATCGTGTGGTCGCATTTCACACATGGCCATGGCCACGGGATTTTCGAAACTTCCTGGGGGATCTCGATCGCCATTGGAGGCGGGCTCGGGATCATCATGTTCCTGAACGTGTGGCTGCTGATCTGGCCGAATCAGAAGGTCGTGATCCGGATGACCACCGAGGCCGCCGCGAACAAGACATCGCCTCCTCCGGAAATGGCCAAACATGCGCGGGTGGCGTTTCTGGCGTCACGAACGAATTTCGTGCTCTCGTTCCCGATGCTCTTTTTCATGGCGACCGCAAGCCATTACCCGCTGTTCTGAGAAGTTACCCGAAGAAAGGATTGGAGCCTATGATCGTGCAAGCCTGTGCGCGTGTGAGGGCCCTTCTCGTCGTCGCATTGGGAACACTGCTGGTGTTGGTTCCCCACAGCAGCCTGAGCCAAGAGCCGAATCTGGCCCTTGGCCAGCTTCCGAATGTCCCGATTCCGGCCCATAACTTACAAGTTGCTTCCAAGGTGGAGCTCGGCAAACTCCTGTTTTTCGACCCACGCCTCTCGAAGGACGGCACCGTCAGTTGCGCAAGTTGCCACGCGCCGGCGGCCGGCTTCGCCGATCCGCGCCAGTTCTCGCTGGGAGTGGGCGGCAAGCAGGGCGGGCGCAACGCCCCTCCGGCCATGAACGCGGCGTATAACCATGTACAGTTCTGGGATGGCCGCGCGGGCTCACTGGAGGAGCAAGCGCTCGGGCCGATCCAGAACCCGATCGAGATGGCGGAGACGCTCCCGGGCGTGGTGAAGAAGCTCGGTGCCGTCCCGGAATACAAGAAACGCTTCCAAGAGGTGTTCGGGACGAATGTCACGGCCGAGGGCATCGCCCGAGCGATTGCCGCATTCGAGCGCACCTTGATTTCCACCAATTCCCCGTTCGATCGGCATGTCGCCGGCGATAAAACGGCGCTGTCGGATTCCGCCAAACGCGGGCTTGAATTGTTTCAGGGCAAGGCCCGCTGTGTGCTCTGCCACAACGGTCCCAATTTTACCGACAACAAGTTCCACAACATCGGCGTTCCTCAGACCGGCCCACTCAAGGAAGATCTTGGCCGGTACGCCGTCACCAAGCGAGAGTCGGATCGGGGCGCCTTCAAGACTCCGTCCCTGCGCAGCGTGGCGCTGACCGCCCCTTATATGCACACGGGAGGCTTCAAGACACTCGAAGAGGTGATGGAGTTTTACAACAAGGGTGGGGAGCAGGTGCCCGGCAAAGATGTGTTCATGAGCGCTCTGAACCTGACGGATCAAGAGAAAAAGGATCTCGTCGAGCTCATGAAAAGTCTGACCGGTGATTTGAATGTCAGCCTTCCGAAACTTCCGTAACGGACGGCAGCAGTGAACTTTTCTAGCTGGAGGTAGGGAAATGGAGAAAGCGTTGAAGCCGTGCGTGGCGGAGTTCATCGGGACCTTTGCCTTGTGTTTCATCGGAGCAGGGTCCATCTGCATCGCGCAGCTCATGGAGGGTAAGGTCACCAATGCGGGCTTGGTGGGCATCGCGCTTGCTCATGGATGCGTCTTGGCGGTGATGATTTCGGCGATGGGCCACCTCTCGGGCGGGCATTTCAACCCTGCGGTGACGGTCGGTGCCCTGGTGGGAAACAAGATCTCCGGCCCGATGGCCGGCGCGTATATCGTGACCCAGTTGGTCGGGGGCGCGGTAGCCGGATTTTTCCTGCTGGGCGTGTTTCCGGAGTCGGTGTGGAAGCCGGTGAACCTGGGGACACCGGGGCTGGGATCTGGCGTCACCGTCGGGACCGGCATTGTTGTGGAGACGATCTTGACGTTCTTCCTCGTGCTGGTCGTCTACGGTACCGCCATTGATGACCGCGGAACCTGGAAGGCCATCGGGGGATTCGGGATAGGCTTCACCGTCCTGTGCGATATTCTGATGGGGGGGCCGCTGACCGGCGCTTCCATGAACCCGGCTCGGACCTTTGGTCCGGGACTGGCTGCCGGCTACTGGGACAATCATATCGTGTACTGGATCGGCCCCTTGCTGGGTGGGAGTCTGGCCGGCCTGCTCTATGGGAGATTCCTCATCAAGCCATAGAGTTTACATACAGCACGTAACCCCGCATGACTCAAAGGGCCTAGGCCAGTTTGCTATTGAGGCCTAGTCTCCAGAGGAGGCTTGACTCCCCGTACGTTCTCACTTATAGTATGCCGACCAATCTGGTCGGAGGTAGATTTGCCTGTGCTGAAAGAAGCTCGAATAATTAAGGACTTTGGGCCACGGCCATGGGAGATCGGCCCCTATTTAAAAGAGGGGGGCTATGAAGCCCTGAAGTCCTGCGCCACCAAGTGGACCCGAGACGAGATCATCGCCGAGATCAAGAAGGCCGGCATGAGGGGGCGCGGCGGGGCCGGATTTCCGACGGGGATCAAGTGGGAGAAAGTGCTGCACCACCGCGTCCCCGAGCATTACTTTGTCTGCAACGCCGGCGAGCATGAGCCGGGGACGTTCAAGGATCGCCACCTGCTCAAGACCAGTCCGCACCAGTTACTGGAGGGGGCCTTGATCGCCGCGTTCACCGTCAAGGCCAAGGCATCGTTCATCTATGTGAACCACGAATACGTCGAGGAGTTGGCAAACTTGCGGAAAGCTGCCGAGCAGGCGCGCGCGCATGGGTTCATGGGGAAGAACGCGCTCGGAACGGGCGTCGATCTCGAAATCGAATTTGTGGAAGGGCAGGGCAGTTACGTGGCCGGGGAGGAGACCGCCATGCTGGAGTCCATGCAGGGCCGTCCCGCCATGCCGCGGCAAAAGCCGCCCTTCTACCCGACCGATTTCGGGCTCTACGGAAAGCCGACGCTGGTGAACAACGTCGAGACCCTGTGCAACATTCCCCCGCTGCTGCGGAACGGCGCCGCCTGGTTCAAGCAGGTCGGCACGGAGAAGAGCCCCGGCACCATGCTCTTCTCGCTCAGCGGCGCGGTCAACCGGCCCGGCGTCTATGAGCTGCCGATGGGGACCCCGATCCGGACGCTGGTCTATGAGTGCGGCGGCGGCGTTCCCGGAGGCCGGAAGGTGAAGGCCGTGTTTCCCGGCGGGCCGTCGTTCGCCATGCTGACGCCGGATCAGCTCGATACGCCGATGGACTTTGAGAGCCTCAAGCACGCGGGGACCGGCCTCGGGTCGGCCGGCGTGATCGTCGTGGACGACCGTACCTGCATGGTGGCGACGGCGCTGAACTACACCAACTTCTTCAAGGTCGAGAGCTGTGGCCAGTGCCCTCCCTGCCGCATGGGAACGATCAACCTGGCGGCGGTGCTGCAGAAGATCGAGGACGGCGAGGGCACGGAAAAAGATCTTGCCTCCCTCCTGCAGCTCTGTGGATTTGTCAAAGGGCGTGGTTATTGTACTGTCGTAACGGGGGCCGCGGTGATCGGCGAGAGCACGCTTCGGCTGTTCCGCCGTGAGTTTGAAGAGCACATCGCGCAGAAGCGGTGCCCGTTCAAGCCGGTCGCCGTCGCGGGCGGGGTGGCCTGAATGCCGCGGATCACGTTCGTCCATCCCCAGGGCCTGAGCGGCGAGGTGGAGCCGAACACTTCCATTCTGGAGGCGTCGAAGGTCCTCGGGTTTCCGCTCACCCACGACTGCGGGGGGAACGCCTCCTGCACCACCTGCCGGGTGGAGGTGGAAAGCGGGGGGGAAAACCTCTCCGAGGTCGATTTCGATGAGCAGGACCTGCTGGACCGGGAGAATCTGACCGAGGCTTTCCATCGGCTGGGCTGTCAGGCTAAAATAAGAGGAGATGTCGTCGTCAGGGTCCCGCTGCAGAAGTTCGGCGGCACGGCGGCGGAAGGAACCGTGACGGAGAATTCCTGCAGCATTCAATAAGGACCGCGCCCCCGGGGCGTGCCGGTCAACAAGGGAGGAGGAGCGCATACAATGGTTACGATCAGTGAGGTGGCACAGAAGAAGATCGGCGAGCTGTTGAAGGAGGAAAAGGACGCCATCGGCCTGCGCGTCTATGTGAAGGGCGGCGGCTGCCATGGCTATCAATACGGGATGTCCTTCGAGACGAAGACGGCGGACGATGATACCGTCATCGAGGCGGGCGGCGTGAAGGTGATCATGGATTCCCAGAGCGCCCCGCTGCTGGCGGGCTCGGAAGTGGATTACGTGGACAGCGTGCAGGGGTCCGGCTTTGCGATCAAGAACCCGCAGGCCAAGACCACGTGCGGCTGCGGCAGCTCGTTCAGCGCGTAAGCGCCGGGTTCTACAGATTCTCACCGTAGGGGCGCACGGCTGTGCGTCCCTACGTGATCCCTTCCATGACCACCGTACGGCTCACCAAACGACTCGAATTCTGCGCCTCGCATCGCTACCACAACCCTGCCTGGCCGGACCAGCGGAACCGGGCCGTCTTCGGCAAGTGCAATAATCCCCACGGGCACGGGCATAATTACCTGCTGGAAGCGACCGTTGCCGGTGCGGTGGACCCGGTGACCGGCATGGTGGTCAACCTGTACGATCTCAAGCAGGTGCTGGAGCGCGTGCTCGTCGAGTTCGATCATAAGAACCTGCAGGAGGACACGCCGTATTTTGCCGGGCGCATCCCGACCACCGAGAACCTGGCGGTCGTTCTGTGGGACCGGATTGCGGAGCAACTGCAGGAGGCGCGGCTGACGACCCTGCGGCTGTGTGAAGAGGAGGATCTTACCGTGGACTACGAAGGACGAAGCGTGGGGAACGCTCCGGAGGTGTACCTGACCCGCCGCTATCGGTTTGCGGCCGCCCATCGCCTGCACACGGAGGCGCTGTCGGAGCCGGAGAACAGGCGGGTGTTCGGCAAGTGCAACAACCCGAACGGGCACGGCCACAATTACACGCTGGAAGTCACCGTCCGGGGAGAGATCGTGCCGGAGACGGGGATGGTCACCGATCTGGACCGCCTGGACCGGACGGTGGAGGAGCGGGTGCTCCGTCGGTTCGACCACCAACACCTCAATTTTGACGAGGCGTTTGCCGGCAAGACCACGACGGGGGAGAATCTGGTCGTGCTGTTGTGGAATCTCCTGGAAAAGGCGGTCCCGGCCGGGACGCTTCACAAGATCGGCCTGGTCGAGACCCGCGACAACCACTTCGAATACGCCGGCCCTTCCGGGGAGCGGGTCGCGTGAACGTGGAAAAGGACCTTGCCGGCACGGAAACGGACCAAATCCAGGCCCTGGTGGAGCAACTGCTCGGTCTCCTGGGGGAGGACGCGGCACGCGAAGGCCTGGTGAAGACCCCGGAGCGGGTCGCCAAAGCGTTCCGGTTCTTTACCGAGGGCTATCAGCAGGACGTTGACGAGGTCTTGAACGGCGCCCTCTATTCGGTCAAGTACGACGAGATGGTGGTGGTCCGCGACATCGACTTCTTCAGTCTCTGCGAGCACCATCTGTTGCCGTTTTACGGCAAGTGCCACGTCGCCTATATCCCCAACGAGCGCATCGTGGGTCTCAGCAAGATCCCGCGTCTCGTGGAGATCTTCAGCCGCCGCCTGCAAGTCCAGGAACGGTTGACGGTGCAGATCGCCGAGACCCTGCAGGAGAAGCTCAACCCCCAGGGCGTTGCGGTCGTCATCGAAGCCCGCCATCTCTGCATGATGATGCGGGGCGTCGAGACACCCAACGCGGTGGCGGTGACCAGCTCCATGCACGGCGTGTTCTTGAGCCAGCAGAAGACCCGCGAGGAACTGCTGGAGCTGATCCGACGGGGCGGCCCGGGAAGCGGAGTGTAAGCCGGATTTCCGGCAGGTGAGCGGGGGGCCGCTCGAATGAGAGGCCCCCCAAACGAACCCCCGCTAGTTCAGTTTCTTCAGCGCGTCGAGAATCTCGTTATCGTCGCGCGCGACCTTGATCTCCTGGACCTTGACGTAGGCGGCCTTGCCGTTCTTGTCCACGACCACGGTCGCCCGCTTGCCGCAGTTCAGGGGCTCGAAATAGAGACCGTATTTCTTCACCACCTCGCGGTTGAAGTCGGCGAGAAGCGTCTGCTTGAGCCCGAGGGCATTGGCCCACGCCTTGTGGGAGAAGAAGCTGTCCGTGCTGATGCCCAACACAACGGCGTTCAAGCCCTCGAATCGCGGAAAGTCATTGGTCAGGCATTTGTTCTCACCCTCACAGACCGGGCTCCAATCCAGGGGGTAGAAGGCCAGGACGACGTTCTTCTTGCCTCGGAAGCTGCTCAACGTCACATCCTTCTGATCCTGGTCTTTCAACGTGAAATCAGGGGCGGTATCGCCCGCTGCGATCTCTTTCGCCACGTCTTGTGCAGCCACAGTAACCTCCCTCGTGATATATGGATGATGTGTGCGTTTGCGACGTGAAGACACCACGTCGCGCCTCATCATCTAGCATGGCCTTTCCGAGTTTGTCAACCGACCGGGCCTCTGGTATTCTCGCGGAATGGACCTCTTTTCCACGCAGGACGAGTCGCCCCGCACGGGAGGCCCGCTGGCGGAACGGATGCGGCCGCGCACGCTCGACGACGTGGTCGGGCAGGACGAGATTCTGGCCCCCGGCCGGCCTCTGCGGACGGCCATCGAGCAG
>CAYLLY010000065.1:0-11108 GCA_964384595.1 uncultured Nitrospirales bacterium | reverse complement strand
CCAGGTGGAGGAGCCGATCTACATCCGGCCGGCGGAACGCGTGACCTGGCTGTAAGAGCCAAGTCAGAGGGTCGTGCGAAGGGCGGGGTTCCCGAAAGGGGGCCCCGCCCTTCGTCTTTCACCCACTATTCAAGTGCTGCATGAGAGGGTATAATTGATGGCGCCGGACGAGGCGTTGTCCCATGAAAGACTTTCGATTCCTGTTTGCTCTCAGCAGTATATCCATTGGAGAGCACTGAGCTCAGGTATGAGGGGCGGTGCGAGTCGTATGAAAATCCGTTTTCAGGAGTTCGATCCTTACCGCTTTTCATTTGAGAAAGACCCGGTGCTGGTCCTGGATGAGTTCTGGAGCCCGCAGGAAAGGACCTACTTTCAGGACGCGATGCAGCGCTCGACATGGAAGGCCCTCGCGGACATGCCGGAAACTTCACGGAACTTCCCGAACTGCGGAAACTGGCTGAAAGCCGAAATCGGCGAACTCGAACGGCGAGTCTTTCTCGACCGGCTGGCCCTCCCCTGCATCATGGATTACATCGAATCGTTCCCGAACGTCAAGCAGCGCCACGTGACGTCCAGTTATTACACCTATGTGGCGGGCGATTGCTTGTCGCTCCACGCTGACACGGATACCCGCTATTCCTCGGACCCTCGGGGGCTGGAGGCCGAAAAGCGCCTGGCAATGGTCACATACCTGCACGACGAATGGCTTCCGGATTGGGCTGGTGAGCTCATCATCTACGAGAGCAAGCAGGATCGGGAGGGCAAGCAGGTGTTCGAGGTCTCCTACTGCATCCCGCCTCAACCCGGCTCCCTCGTGCTCTTCACGGTGCCGCGCCTCCACCGGGTGTGCCGGGTCGATCCCCTGGCCGGAGACCACAAGCGTCTCTCGATTGCCGGCTGGTTCATGACCGAACATTGAACCCTGTTCCCGCCTGTGACGCACCGCATCACCGCGATTGATGCCCATGTGGCCGGGGAGCCGCTTCGGGTGATCACGAGCGGGTTTCCGGAACTGCCCGGGAAGACCATTCTTGAGAAGCGTCGGGCCGCACGAGAGCAGCACGACCACCTCAGGAGGGCGCTGATGTGGGAGCCACGCGGGCACGCGGATATGTATGGCTGCCTCCTGCTCCCGCCGACTACTGCGGAGGCCGATCTCGGCGTGTTGTTTCTGCATAATGAAGGCTATAGCACGATGTGCGGCCATGGGGTGATCGGGCTTGTGACGGTGGTGTTGCAAAACGGGCTCCTCCGGAAGGCGGAACCGGAAACCCTGGTCCGGATCGACACGCCGAGCGGGCTGGTCACGGCGCGGGCTTCGGTCGAGAAGGGGCGAGTGCGCGCAGTGGCCTTCACGAATGTGCCCTCATTCGTCGCGGCCTTGGACCAGGTTGTCGAGGTGCCGGGAGTCGGCCCTGTCCGGTATGACCTGGCCTTCGGCGGCGCGTTCTATGCGTTTTGTCGCGCAGCCGACCTGGGGATTGCGTTGCAACCGGCGGAGGCCCGCCGCCTCATCGCTCTCGGTACTCAGATCAAAGAGGCTATCGCAGCGAGCCGATCCGTCGATCATCCGGTCGAGCCCGAGCTGGGCTATTTATATGGAACGATCTTTGTCGGGCCCTCCCAAACGCCGGGAGCCCACGGCCGGCAGGCCTGCGTCTTCGCGGATGGCGCGCTCGACCGCTCCCCGACCGGTACCGGCGTGAGCGCGCGTCTTTCGATTCTGCACGCCCGAGGCGAGCTGGAAGACCGGCAGCCGTATGTGGTCGAGAGCCTGCTGGGCACGCGCTTTACGGGCCGGATCCTCAATCGTGTGGTTTATGCGGGTGTGCCGGCCGTCATCCCGGAAGTGGAGGGCTGCGCCTACGTGACCGGCCGCCATGAGTTTCTGATCGATCCCGAAGACCCTCTCCGGTCAGGCTTCCTGTTGCGCTAGAGGAGTTCCTGTTTTTTTATCTAACCTTGGTGGGTCGAAGAGCGGTACGGCAAGTGTCGGTCCACGAACGCAAAATGGTCAAGAGCGTGCAATAGTCCGGCGACCAGACCACCGTCTAGGGCTTTTCCACTTTGACGATGGTGGCCTCGATGAGCAGGTCTTTGCCGGCCAGTGGATCGTTGAAGTCAATCTCTGCGGTGTCGCCGGATAATTTCACGATGCGGGCGATGGCGCCGTCCTTGCTGCGAACCTTCGTGCCGACCTTCGAACCCGGCGGGAGCTGTTCCAGCTTGACCGTGCGCCGCTTGCTGTCATCGTAAGGGCCGGCTGCCTGGTCCGCCGACAGCGGAATGGTTTTTTTCTCGCCCACGGTCATCCCTGCCAGCGCGATTTCGAGGCTGGGCCAGATGTCGTGCTTGCCCTGGACGAAGGTAATTGGCGCTTTCCCTACGGTGCTCACGACCGTCTTATCCGGCAGCGTGACCGTCATGTCCAGGGTGACCTTCATACCGTCCGCCACGGCGAGTGGGCCTTTCGGGGTGGACTTGCAGGAGACCAGCGCGCCGGATAAGCCCGCCAGCATCACGCACAGTAGTACTCTGACCGCGATCCGGCCGTTCATTTTTGGGGCTTCCATCCGCGCGCCAGTTTTTGCGCTTTGGCGATTTGAGCCTTGGTCATCTTCCGGGCGAGCAGATCGCGTTCCTTCGCGGCGCTCTTGTCGCCTTGCGTCGCCGCGAGGCTCAGCCAGAGATGGGCCTGGATGTAATCCTGCGTGACTCCCTGCCCGTTGGCGTAGAGGAAACCGAGGCTGCTCTGGGAATCGGCATCCCCCTGTTCGGCGGCCATGCGATAATAGCGCGCGGCTTTGGCGTAACTCTGCGGAACGCCCTGGCCTTTGGCGTAGAGCAGCGCCAGATTGAGCTGGGCGTCGGCGTCTCCCCCCCGCTCGGCCGCACGGCGATACCAGTGCACGGCTTCGGCGTAATTCTGTTTGACGCCCTCGCCCTTGGCGTACAGCACCCCGAGGTTGAACTGGGCCATCGCGTATTCCTGCTCGGCCGCGCGTCGATACCAGCGGGCGGCTTCGGTGTGGTCCTGCTTGACGCCTTGCCCGTTGGCGTAGAGCACCCCCAGGTTGCTCTGGGCGCTGGCCAGCCCCAGTTCCGCGGCTTTGCGGTACCAGCGGGCGGCTTCCGCATTGTCCTGGGCAACGCCCTTGCCGCTGTCATAGATCAAGCCCAGGCCGTATTGGGCGTCGGTGTTGCCCTGCTCGGCCAGCGGGCGCCACTCCTTCAGGGCGGTGGTGTAATCGCCGGCTTCGTAGGCCGCCATGCCTTTTTTGAAGTCGGCCATGGCGGGGAAGGCCGGGCAGAGGAGGAACACAGCAAGAACGGTCAGGAGTCTGGCCAAAGGTCTCATGTCGCCTGCTATGGTGATGGTTACCGATTAGAGGAGCGATTCTAGCATCTTCACCCGAGGAACTCCAGCGCTTGAAACGCTGGGGTCGGGCACACGCAAGCGAGGGTTGGTGGCCCCGGCCGGAATTGAACCGACGACAAACGGTTTAGGAAACCGCTGCTCTATCCAACTGAGCTACGGGGCCACAAGGGGTGCGCTGGAGAAACGGTACCACGCGGGGCCGTCCTAATCAATGTGTCGAGGCGATTCCGCGATACATCTCGCCCACCAGCCGTGGGATGCCCGGCATCTGAAACCGCTCGAGGCGATCCAGCGTGAGCCCCGCCTCCGCGATCAGCCGGTCGATTGCGCGGTTCATGTTGCACCCCACGCCGATGCGCCGCTGCAGGGGATTGAGCCGGTCCTGCCAGCGCGCGACTGCGGGCGCGTTGCTCCGGCCGTGCTCCAGGAAGACATACTGCCCGCCGGGCTTGAGCACGCGGCGCACCTCTCGCAGGGCGGCCATCGCGTCCGGGATCGTGCACAGCGTCCAGGTGCTCACGACGCAGTCGAAACGGCGATCATGGAAAGGGAGATGCTCGGCGGAGCCCTGGACGAGCTTCACGGATATCGGTGCGGCGACAATGCGTTGGGAGACTTTTTCGGGGAGGAGTCGTACCGGCTCGAGGGTGATCATGCCGGTTACCGCTGCGGGATAGTGGGGCAGGTTCAGACCGGTGCCGAACCCGATCTCCAACACGTCCCCGTGTAACGGGCCGAGGGCCTGCTGGCGTTGCTCCTGAAACTTCGGTCCCCCCATGCCCCAGTCCATGAGATATGGGAACAGATACGTGGCGTAGAAGCTCATGGAGCCCAGTATACCCGCCATTTGTGGTAAAAGCTCTCCTGGATGAAACGCATTTGGTGCTCCATCTCCAGCCACGGGTTCGGCCACGCCGCTCAGGTGGTCCCGGTCCTGAACGAACTGGGCCGCCGGGTCTCCGGGCTGACGGCCATCCTCAGAACGCAGGTGCCCGCGCGGTTCTTCGAAGGCCGCTTACGCATTCCCTGGGAGCTGAGCGCGGCCCCTCAGGACATCGGCTGCGTGCAGCGAGGCCCACTCGTCATCGACGTGGAAGCCACGTGGGCGGCGCACCTGCGTTTTCAGGAGGACTGGGCGCGCAAGGTGAAGGCGGAGGCGCAGGCCATCCGGTCCCGCGAGCCGGCCCTTGTGCTGTCGGACATCTCCTGTCTCGCGATCGAGGCGGGCGCCGAGGCGAACGCGCCGGCGGTCGGCCTGTGCAATCTCACGTGGGACGGCATCCTGGCGATGCTCCTTGAATCGGACCGCAGCGAGCGCCTGCAACTCATCGAGCAGATACGGCAGTCCTACCGGTCGGCCGCGCTGATGATCCGCATCGCGCCCGGCATTCCGATGGGCGCCTTCCGGAAGATCGCCGACGTGGGGCCTGTGGCCGAGCTCGTCCAACCCGAAGCGGGCGCGCTGCGAGAAGCGGTCGGCGCCGGCGCGAATGAGCGGGTGGCGCTGGTGGCCTTCGGCGGGATCGCGCTGGACGGGCTTCCTTACGATCGCCTCGACCGGATGCGCGGCTGGCGCTTTGTCGTGAGCGGGCCCGTGCCGGCGGGGGCCCGGCAGGTGTGCTCGGTCGATTCGCTCCCGCTGTCCTTCAGCGCGCTGCTCGCCTCCGCCGACGTCATCGTGACCAAGCCGGGCTATGCCACGACCGTCGAGGCGGTCGCCTATCGAAAGCCGGTCGTCTATGTCAGGCGGTACAATTTTGCGGACGAGGCGGGCCTGGTCGAGCACCTGCACCGCTACGGGTGCGGCGTGGAGCTCTCCGCGGCGGACTTCGCCGCAGGATGTTGGGAATCCGCCCTGGCGGCGGCGGCGGCGGGCAAACCGACGATGGAAGCGCCTGTTCCGACCGGCGCTGCGGAGGCGGCGGAGATTCTGGCGAAGTACTTCTAGATGGGGACAGATTTCAAATCTGTCCCCCAGCGAAATCCTTGAGACGGACCGGCAGGCGCTTGGCGCCCCAGGTCCCGGGCTGCGCCTCGAAGACACCGGCGCAGGGCGCGCCGCAATACATGCACAGACCGTCGTGCGTGAGATGCCACTCGGTCATCACGTACCAGTCCCGGCCGATGACCTTGCGCCCGCACTGATGGCAGTAAGTGCTGCCGCCTTCTTCATCGTGGACATTGCCGGTGTAGGCGTACCGGATGCCGTTTTTCATCGCGATGCGGCGGGCCCTGGTGAGGGTTGAGGCCGGCGTGGGCGGCTTGTCCAGCATCTTGAAGTCGGGGTGGAAGGCCGTGAAGTGCAACGGCACGTCCGGGCCCAGGTGCTCCATCACCCACTGGGTCAGTTCCTCGACTTCCTTCTCCGAGTCATTCTCGCCGGGAATCAGCAGTGTGGTGATCTCGAACCAGACTTCGGTTTCGCGCTTGAGGTAGACCAGGGTGTCCAGCACCGGCTGGAGGTGCCCGACGGTGACCTGCTTGTAGAACTGCTCGGTGAAAGCCTTCAGATCCACGTTGGCCGCGTCTATGTAGCGATAGAACTCCCGGCGCGGCTCGTCGCACATGTAGCCGGCCGTCACGGCCACGGGTTTGATGCCGACCGCGCGGCAGGCCTGCGCGACATCGATCGCGTATTCCATGAAGATCACCGGATCGTTGTACGTGAACGCCACGCTCCGGCAGCCGAGCTGCCTGGCCGCTTTCGCGATCACTTCGGGCGAAGCCTCGTCGGCCAGGGTGTCGATTTCACGGGACTTGCTGATGTCCCAGTTCTGGCAGAACTTACAAGATAAGTTGCAGCCCGCCGTGCCGAAGGACAGGATCGGCGTTCCCGGCAGGAAATGGTTCAGGGGCTTTTTCTCGATCGGATCGACACAGAAGCCGCTGGAGCGACCATACGTGGTCAGCACGACCTGGCCGTTCTCGCAGGCGCGCACGAAGCACAGGCCGCGCTGTCCTTCCTGGAGCTTGCAGTAGCGGGGGCACACGTCGCACTGGATGCGTCCGTCGTCGAGACGATGCCAGTATTTCGTCGATACGACCGATGTCGGGGCTGGCGCGTTCATTGCAAAAAGTATATCACTTCGTCTCCGCTTCTGCCTGGAAGTCCTCGATGGTCATCGCCACGCTCTGATCGCCGGCCAGTTCCACAGCCCGCCGCAATTGCATCGCAAGGCCGGCCCGGTTGATGGACCAGAACGCCGACAGGGGCAGCCCGGCCTCCCGCAGGGCCAGAGCCGCATACTGATGGCATTGGTGGAACAGGTGGTACGGTCGCTGGGACGAATAGAACTTGGAGCCGCCTATCACTAGCAGCGGCTCTGACGCGACGACCGTCGCGCGCAGGTGTCTTCGGAGTCGTTGGTAGCCGGTTTCGCTCAGGCGGAGCACGAACACGTCGGACGGCGGCTGGGGCGTCCGCGCGGCCCAGATCCGGCTGTGCAGACCCACCTCGACCACGCCCGGACTCGGCCAGAACAGCGCCCGGATGATGCCGGTGAAACCCTGCCGGCCTTCCAGGTACCAGGCCTGCTCGGCGTAGCCCCACTCCTCGAACGCCCTGGACTGAGGACTGAGAATCGAGGAGCGAGGCGCACTCCTCGGCACTCGGTCCTCAGCACCGGCTAGAGGAAAGGCGATCATGGCATGCCACGTGTCGAGTGACACCACGATCGTGTGGGACGGGGCGCCCTCCGGGGGCGGCCACAGCTCCCGCACAGGAGCCGCGCACCCCGAGAGCGCCAACAGGAGGCAGGCAAGGGTGATAAGACGTGACCTCATGAATCCAGACGATTATGGCATTGATTTGCGAGGGTTTTTCCAGAAAAGAGATTTCAGGGGAAAAGGGGCTTGACAATTGTTCTAGATAGGACTATTCTAATGCGAACAATGAGGCGGGGCGATGACGCGGAAACCGACACCGGAACCGAGTAAGGACCCTTTTCTGAAAGTGCTGCGACCGCTCGTGGAGACCTATTTTGCGCTCATCGACAAAGGCGCTTCCCACATCCGCTCGCTGGGACTGACCGGCTCCCAGTTCGACGTGATCGCCACCCTGGGGGATACCGAAGGGATGACGTGCAAGGAGCTATCGGAGAAGGCACTGGTGACGAAAGGGACCCTGACCGGCGTCCTGGACCGGCTGGAGAAGAAGGGCCTGATCGTACGGATGCCGTCCCGGGAGGACCGCCGCTCCATCTTCATTCGGCTGACGCCGAAAGGCGATGCGCATTTCCGGGAGGTCTTTCCGGCCCACATCAATTACATCAAGCCGTATTTCGAGCGGGCGCTCACAACGGCGGAGGCGAGCACGTTACGTGAGTTGCTCCTACGGCTCAAGAATAGCTTTGAGCGGGACTGACGAAAGGAGGAGGCCATGCAGACGTTGCCTCGAAAAATCGAAAAGGTCATTAAGCCTGAACCGGTCACGGAAGGCGCCGGAGTCAGACTCAAGCGAAGCATTGGGACAGAACGGCTGGACCATCTCGATCCATTCCTGTTGCTGGATCACTTTGCATCCAACGACCCGCGCGATTATGAGGCCGGATTTCCCCTGCATCCCCATCGAGGGATCGAGACGGTGACCTATGTGTTGCGGGGTGAGGTGCGGCACAAGGATACGCTCGGCAATGCGGGGCGCATCGGGGCGGGGGACGTGCAGTGGATGACGGCCGGACGCGGCATCATGCACGAGGAGATGCCGCAAGTGCGTCCGGAAGGGATTGCCGGATTCCAACTCTGGGTCAACCTCCCCGCGAGGCTCAAGATGATCAAGCCGCGCTATCAGGAAATCCGGTCGGGCGAAATCCCTGAAATCAACAAGGAAGACGGGACAAGGATCCGGGTAATTGCCGGGATGGTTGATGGGGTCCGCGGTCCGGTGACCGACATCGTCGCTGATCCTATCTACCTGGATGTGTCCGTTCCCGCGCATGGTTCGTTCGTCCAGTCGATCGAGCGGGGGCACGCGGCGTTCGCCTACGTATTCGAGGGCGAGGCGAAAATCGCCGGCGCTGAGAAAGAAGACGAAACCATGGTCTCGTCTCCTGGGCTGATCGTGTTGGGTGACGGTGATTATGTGAAGGTGGTCACAGGCGCGACCCCGGCGCGCTTTATCCTGGTATCCGGGAAGCCGCTGCACGAGCCCATCGCGCGGTATGGTCCGTTCGTGATGAATACACAAGAGGAGATCGAGCAGACGCTGCTGGAACTCCGCCAGGGAACGTTCGTCACGACGTGAACGGAAAAACTATTTCGAGGAGATCCAACCATGGAAAAACCGGCCGTCACACAGTATCCAATCCATGACCTCCTGCGAAAACGGTGGAGCCCGCGTGCGTTTTCCGATCGGCGCGTTGAGCCCGACCGCCTGCGGAGTCTGCTGGAGGCCGCGCGCTGGGCACCGTCGTCCAACAATGAGCAGCCCTGGAGCTTCATCGTGGCGACCAAGGAAAATGAGGCTGAGCATGGCCGATTGCTGGGCTGCTTGATGGAGGGCAATGTGCCGTGGGCGCAACATGCTCCGGTCCTCATGGTCTCGGTGGCCAGGAAGTCTTTTGAAGAAAACGGCACGCCGAACCGCCATGCCTTTCACGATGTCGGCCAGGCGGTTGCCGATCTCTCCGTCCAGGCGACAGCGCTCGGCCTGGTGGTGCATCAGATGGCCGGCTTCCATCCGGACAAGGTCAGCGAGCTCTACGGTATTCCAAAGGAGTTCGAGCCGGTGGCGGCGATTGCGCTGGGCTATCCCGGCGATCCGGACACCTTACCGGAGCGGTACAAGCAGCGTGAGTTGGCCCCTCGGGAACGGAAACCATTGACCGAATTCGTGTATGCAGGTCGATGGGGGAAGGCGTCGCCGCTTTTATGAAAGCGCACTACCTGGGGCACGTCGTTTTTTATGTGCAGGACCTGAAACGGTCGCTGGCCTTCTACCGGGATCTGTTGGGATTCAAGGAAGTCGGCCGCATCTTTGACGGCCAGGCGGCGGCGCTGACGTCCGGCCGTACCCACCATGAGCTGTTGCTGATCGAGGTCGGCGCCGTTCCCGACCCGCCGCCAGGCCGGAGGCGTGGTCTTTACCACATCGGGATCAAAATCGGCGATTCTCTGGATGAGCTTCGCGTGGCAAAGAGAGAATTGGAAGAGGCTGGGGTGGCCATCACCGGGATGAGCGACCACACCGTCAGCCAGAGTCTGTACCTGGCCGATCCCGACGGCAACGAAGTCGAGCTGTATGTGGACGCCGATCCCGCTGTCTGGCAGAAAGACCCCGCGGCCGTGCTGTCGCCGATCAAGCCGCTTCGCCTGTAGGGCAACCCATGCTGATTCCCTTGAGGAGCCCGTGGTAATCGGTCATACTTAACGCCTATGGATCGGCACACTGCATCTCCCTGCGAGACGCTAGAGGAGCAGTACCGGACCCTGCTGGAGGTCGTGGAGGCCGTCTCCGTCCAGCGGGATCTGCATGAGCTGTGCCGAGACCTCGCCCAGCGCCTGCCTCGGGTGGTGCACGTCAACTTCGTGGGCCTGTGCTTGCATGACCCCGAGCGCAACGTGTTGCGGCTCCACACCGTTCAGGCGAATGTTCCGGCCGACATCGTGGGTGGTCACGAATGCCCGGTTGAGGATTCCCCGGGTGGATTGGTGTGGCAGACGCAGCAGCCTCTCATCGTTCCGGATCTTGCCGAGGAACGTCGCTGGCCGAAGGTCACCGGGCTCATGCAGGAGGACGGCATCAGTTCGTTTTGTATTGTTCCTCTGACCACGGCCGCGCAACGGCTGGGCGCCATGACGTTCGCGAGCTTGAAGAAAGAGGCCTATGGCGAGGCGGACGTGGAATTTCTCCAGCAAGTCGGCAAGCAAATCGCGGTTGCGGTGGACAATGCGCTGGCCTATCAGCAGATCACCGAGTTGAAAGACAAGCTGACCAAGGAGAAGCTCTACCTCGAAGACGAAATCCGCACCGAGTACAACTTCGAGGAGATCATCGGGGAGAGCGCGGCGTTGAAGCGCATCCTGAAGCAAGTGGAGACCGTCGCGCCGACCGGCTCCACCGTGCTGATTCAGGGCGAGACCGGCACCGGCAAGGAGCTCATCGCGCGGGCAATCCACAATCTAGGCGGACGACGCGAGCGGACCTTCGTCAAGATGAACTGCGCGGCGATCCCGACGGGGCTGCTCGAAAGCGAGCTGTTCGGCCATGAACGTGGCGCTTTCACCGGCGCCATCGCCCAGAAGGTCGGCCGGTTCGAACTGGCCCACCAAGGCACGCTGTTCCTCGACGAAGTCGGTGACATTCCGCTCGAACTGCAGTCCAAGCTGCTGCGCGTCTTACAGGAACAGGAATTCGAGCGGTTGGGGAGCAACCGCACGATTCGTGTGGACGTCCGTCTGGTGGCGGCGACGAACCGGGACCTTGCCCAGATGGCTGCCGATAAACAATTCCGCAGCGATCTCTATTATCGCCTCAATGTGTTTCCCATCACGGCTCCTCCGTTGCGAGAGCGTCCCGAAGATATTCCCGCACTCGTCCGTTACTTCGCGCAAAAATACGCCCGCCTGATGAACAAGCGGATCGAGACGATTCCGGTCGGAGCGATGACGGCTCTTGCGAAGTACCACTGGGCCGGCAACATTCGCGAGCTCGAAAATCTGATCGAGCGTTCCGTGATTCTGTCCCAAGGGCCTGACCTGCACGTTCCTCTTGGAGAGTTGAAAGCGCCGG
>CAYLLY010000064.1:0-11388 GCA_964384595.1 uncultured Nitrospirales bacterium | reverse complement strand
TGTATCGGCTCCACGGCCGCGCCCTCCTCGCGGACACGCCCTGTCTGTCCTGTGGCCGCGAGCCTCAGGCAGTCTGATGTTTATGACACAGTAGTGTTAGAGGTGGGCGCCGGCGTTCCGTGATATTTCTCGAGCCGTCTCCACGGCTGCATCCCTTCTCGGGCCTCAGCCGCGGACGCCGCGAGCGCAATCCTCACGAACCCAACGGTGTCGACCCCGTTTGGTGTACCGGCTGTAGGCCCCAAGGGAACTCGTCGCCCGGGCGCCGGCCGCCCTCGACGCGGTCTGCCTTATGTACACGACCACCAAGTACACGAAGGAGGCGATGCTGCCGCACCGGGGCACCTGGACCCTCAACGAGTTCGTCCTGGTCGCCGGCCAGGCGACCTCGGACAACCTCGCCCCGACGGTCAGCCAGATCCAGTACGCCTGGCGCTGCCCGTCCGTCGAGCTGGCCGAGCGGATCGAGGCGGTCCTCGACGAGAACGCGCGCCACGTGGCGGCCCTGACCCACTGCACCGTGCGTGACGGCTGGGTGTCGAAGACCCGGGTCGGCCTCCCCAACCACGCGATGGCGGAGATCACGTACCGCAACCTCGCCCTGGCCGGCCCGCCCGCGTTCTCCGAAGAGGCGCGCGCCTTCGCCCGCGAGATCCAGCGCACCCTCGGGCTCGAGCCCATGGCCGATCCCTTCCTGCCCGAGATCCAGGAGCTGACGCCGCCCGAGGTGGGCGAGGCGCGGCTCCGGCAGGCGCTGCCGCCCTGGCAGACCCACTACACGTCGGACGACTACGTGGAGTACACCTGGCACGCCCCCACCGCGCGCCTCTACGTCGGCCGCGCGATGCTGCGCCCGCCGGCCCCCGCCTACCGCTACCCCGACTGGCCGCGCAACGCCCTCGGGGGCTTCCCGCCGGCGATCGATCCCCTCTGGTACACGGCGGGCCGCGCCATCGGCGCGACCTTCGTGGAGCTGCTCACCTCGCCCGGCGAGCTCCAGCGCGCGCGGGCGGAGTTCGTCGAGCGGACCGGCGGGGGGATCGGGGGCGCCCGGTGGGTCCCGCCGCTCCTCCCCCGGCGCTTCCCCGCGCCGGTCCACTACCGCTGGCCGGAGTACGTGACGACCGTGCGCGGCGAGGAGTGGTGGATCCCCACCGACCCGGGCGCCGCGTGAGACTCCACGGGGTCACGGTTCCAAAGCCAGCGGCTCCTGACCGTGCGTGCTGCCGGGCTCCCGCAGGAGCTTCTCCACCCGCACGCCGATCAGCCGAAGCCTCTTGTGCCTCGGGTTCTGCCGCGCATCGAAGAACGGCATGAGAAGCTGCCGAACCTCGTCGTGCAGGGCCTCTTCGGTCGCCAGCGGGGACTTGCGGGTATGGGACCGGCTGGTGGTCGTGAAGTCGGCGAACCGGACCGTCACCGTGACCGTCCGGAACGCTCGGAATCCCCCGGCGACGAACCGGCGGAACACCGCCGCCGCGAGGAGCCGCGCCCGCTCCAGGACGAAGGCCGAGTCGAGCGTGTCCGCCTCGAATGTCTCCTGTTCCCCGATGGATTTCGGCTCCCACACGTTCGAGACCGGGTTCTCGGAGACGCCGCGCGCCTTGGCGTGGAGATCCTCGCCCCACTTCCCGAACCAGGCCCTCAGCTCCGCGAGATCGATGCGACGGAGCTCCGCAACGGTCCGGATTCGCTTCTCGCGGAGCAGGAGTTCGGTCTTCGGTCCGACGCCAGGAATCACCCGGACCGGCAACGGGTCCAGAAATCCCTGGACCTCCTCCGGGCGAACGATCGTGAGGCCATCCGGCTTCCGGAACTCCGACGCGATCTTCGCGACGAGCTTGTTCGGCGCGATCCCGACCGAGCAGCTCAGGCCCTCGCGCTCCCGGATCTCGCGCTTGAGCCCGCGCGCATGCTCGGCCGCCCGCTCGAAGTCGCCGAGTGAGGAGAGCTCGAGGTAGGCCTCGTCGATGCTCGCTTCCTCGAACGCGTCCGCGCCCTTCGCGAGGACCGCCATGATCCGCTCGGAGACCTCACGGTAGAGGGCGCGGTTGCCTCTGACAAAGACGGTCTCGGGCTCGCCCCGCCGGCGCGCGGCCTCGGCAAGCCGCCAGGCCCGGGAGATGGGAAGGGCGGACCGGATCCCGTACTTCCTGGCCGCGTAGTTCGCCGCGGTCACGACGCCGCGCCCCGCCCCGCCCTTGGGGTCCGCGCCCACGACGACGGGTCGCCCTCGCAGCTCGGGGCGGTAGCGCTCCTCCACCGCGGCGTAGAAGGCATCCATGTCGAGGTGCGCGACGATCCTCATGCGACGGACAGCGGCTACCGCCGGAAGGTCCGGACGAACGCGGCCAGCTCGCCCGCGGCTGCCGCCACGACCCGGCGACCCTTCTCCTCGTCGGCGGCGTGGGACATCCCGTACACCCCGTGCGGCGACTCGTCGCGGGGGTTCGGCGGCAGGTAGACGCCGCGGGCGAACGCGCGCTCGTACGCTTCGAGATCCACACAGTGCTCGGGCTTCACCTCGGTCATGTCCACGCACTCCGGCTGGAGGTGCAGCTGGATCGACGTCTCCATCTCGCCGGCGTGACCGATCCCGCCGCCATCCCGGGTGCTGAGGGCCCGCATCTCGTCCGCCACGAGGGTCCAGTAGGAGAGCGCGGCCACCCGGAACTCTTCGCTCGAGGCCTTCACGGCCGCGGCCTGCATGAGCCCGTGGTTGCCACCGTGGCCGTTGACGATGACCATGTGCCGGAACCCGTGCCGGGCGACGCTGGCCGCGATGTCCACGATGATCTCGGTCAGCGTCTCGGCCCGGAGCGTGAGCGTCCCGGGGAAGACCATCCAGTACGGCGACAGCCCCCACCAGACCGGCGGGAGCACCAGCACCGGAAACTCTGCGACCTGCTCGGCCGCCCGCACCGCGATGGTGAACGCGCTGAAGCTGTCGGTGTCGAGCGGCAGGTGCGGGCCGTGCTGCTCGACGGACCCGATCGGCAGGAGCGCCAGCCCTCCGGCCGCCGCCGCCCGCTGGACCTCGCCCCGCCGACACTTCTGCCAGAGCACCCGGCGTGGGATCTCCCCCTGTGGTCGCGCCATCTCCCCCTCCCTTGTCTGCCCGCCCACCGTAGCACCCGCCCTCGGCCCCCCCGCGACCCGATGTTACAGCGCTGGCATCTGGAGGTCGAGGACGTCCCGCAGGCCGTCGGCGAAGCGCCTGAAGCGCGGCACGACCGCGTCCACGGGTCGAGCAGCATGTACCGCCGGGACGGGCTCGGCATCACCCCCCACGACGCCGTCGGCACGACGCTGCCAAGGAGGTACCCCTGATGAGCTCGGTGTATCCTTCCGCGGACACCGGACGCCCGCGTCCGACGCCACGCTCGATACAACCCTTCGTCCCGACGGCCGAGCCGGGGCCGCGTCCCGGCGGGCACGCCCCGTGCTATGCGATGGCGCAGGCGGTGTTGCCGGGCTTAGACGGATGGAGTATCGTGATGGCCACCGGAGGGGAAACGGAGGCATGGTCACCCTTCAGTCGCACGCCCCGGTCTCGTATACAACAGTGAGAAGCGTCCGGGACGTTCCGGCGTTCGCCGTCCGCGAGACCATCCAAACCGGTCCACCGAAGCCTCGGCTCCTCGACCGAGTCCGCCAGGCACTGCAGGCACGCCACGGAAGCCGGCGCACCGAGAAGGCCTATGTCGCCTGGATCCGCCGCTACATCCTCTTCCATGGCAAGCGCCACCCGGCGGACATGGGAGCGGCCGAGATCACGCAGTTCTTGAGCTCGCTCGCCGTCGAAGGCAACGTCGCCGCGTCCACGCAGAACCAGGCCTTGAGCGCCCTGCTGTTTCTCTACCGCCACGTGCTGGAGCAGGAGCTCCCGTGGCTCGACGGGGTGGTCCGGGCCAAGCAGGCGGAGCGCCTCCCGGTCGTGCTGACTCGGGAGGAGGTGCGCGCGATCCTCCGCGAGCTTCAAGGCCCCCCGCGGTTGATGGCCATTCTGCTCTACGGCGCGGGCCTTCGCCTGCTCGAGTGCGCCCGCCTCCGGGTCAAGGACGTCGACTTCGGCGCTAACCAGATTGTCGTGCGCGGGGGCAAGGGCGACCGGGATCGAGTGACGATGCTGCCGGGGGTCGTGAAGGCCGATCTCGCGCGGCATCTCGAGTTCGTGAGGAGGCAGCACGGAGCGGACCTCCAGCACGGCGCGGGCTGGGTGGAGCTGCCCTGGGCGCTCGCGCGCAAGTACCCCAACGCCGGCCGCGAGTGGGCCTGGCAGTGGGTCTTTCCGGCCACCCGGATCTACGTCGACCGCGTGACGGGCCAGCGGCGCCGGCATCACCTGCACGAGTCCGTGCTGCAACGCGCCGTCAAGGAAGCCGTCCGCCGGGCCGGGATCGCGAAGCGCGCGACCTGTCACACGTTTCGTCACTCGTTCGCCACCCATCTGCTCGAGGACGGGCACGACATCCGGACCGTGCAAGAACTGCTGGGTCACCGGGACCTGAGCACGACGATGATCTACACGCACGTCCTCAACCGCGGCCCGGCCGGCGTGCGGAGTCCCGCCGACCGGATGCTGGCGCCATGACCACTGAGAGCCATCGGCGTCGGGCCGTGGATATCCTCGGTCTGCGTAACGCCGGAAGGAAGCGCCCAGAGCAACGCGCTAAAGCGGCGTCGGAGAAGCCGATCGGGGCAGCGCTGCTCGCCGGGCGGGAGGCTTTAGCTTGCCCGAGCCAGCAGCGTGTTCGCTGCTATCCAGTTCCGTATACATCGAGTTAGGACCACAAGAACCGCAGTCGGAGTAGCATGCTGAGTCGCGTTATCTCTCCAGGGGAGCACATCGAATGAGCTCGAACATCCTTCTGGCGATCCTAGGGGTGGTTTCGGTAGGGCTTGCCGCCGCCGCCGTGACGCTGCTCATCCGCCTAGTGAGACTCCAGTCGCGCTACAAGTCCATCCGTGACGTGGAAGCTGAGAGTCGACGCCTAAAGGATGAGGCCAGCCGCAGCGCTGAAGAAACCACGGCTGCAGCCGCACGCGAGCTCGAGCGCTTACGCGGCGAGGTCGACCAGCAACGCAAACGTAGGGACGGCCTTCTCGCGGAACACACGACGGTCGCGGCAACCCACGAGCACCTCAAGAAGGAGGTTCAACTCCTCGAAGAGAATCTCGAGGATATTTCCTTCGGCATCTACAAGCCGCACTTCGACTACGACACCCCAGAGGACTACAAGGCGGCGCTTGAGGAAGCGGTTGTCAAGCAACGCGAAATGGTCAAAGCAGGAGGAGCAACGCACTTCGCAGTGGAGTGGTCGGTCGGAGGCAGCCGACGCGAGGGCGAGCGGATGCAGCGGCAGTATAGCAAGCTTCTCCTGCGAGCTTTCAACGGCGAGTGTGAGGCCGCTATCGCGAAGGTCGCTTGGAACAACGCTACCAAGATGGAGGAGCGAATTCGCAAGGCCTTTGATGCGATCAACGCTCTGGGTGGAGTGATGCAGGTATCGATCGTCGAGTCTTACATGGAACTCAAGCTCGCTGAGCTACGGTTGGAGCATGAGCTCGAGGAGAAGAAACGCGCTGTGCTAGAGGAGCAACGCCGAGTGCGCGACCAGATGCGGGAACAAGAGAAGGCGCAACGGGAGCTTGATGCTGCCAGGGCGGATGCGGAGGAGGAGGAGGCCCGCTTCGAGAAGGCCCTCGACAAAGCCCGTGTCGACGTGGCGAAAGCAGGGGGCGAAGAGCACGCTCGCCTGACGGCTCGAATCCTCGATCTCGAGAAGGAGCTGGTGGGAGCGCGCCAGAAGCGTGAGCGTGTTGGCGCACTCGCGGAGCTAACGAGAGCCGGTTACGTCTACTTCCTTTCCAATGTCGGTTCGTTCGGAGACGGCACGTTCAAGATCGGAATGACTCGCCGGCTCGATCCCGCTGATCGCATCAAAGAGCTCAGCGATGCATCGGTGCCCTTCGGCTTTGACGTGCACGCGATGGTTTACAGCGAGGACGCTCCCGGTCTGGAGTCCGCATTCCATCAGCGTTTCGCGGACAGAAGTGTTAACCCGTTGAACCCTCGGAAGGAGTTCTTCCGAGTGTCCATCGACGAACTCCAGACCTTCGCCAACGAACGAGGTTTGCAGATCGCTTTCACTCGACTACCAGAGGCACGCGAGTACCGGGAAGTGATGGCACGCCGGGCGAAGGCTGAGGGTGCCATGGGTCCTAACCCGCCCATGCAGCCGACCGGCTCCGCCGGCGGCTGATGGGCACCGTTAGCCTGCAAAAGGAGGAGGAGAAAAATGCGTGACCTGCTGGTGGTCGTACTCGCCTCCGCTCTCATCACTTCGCTTTGCTCGACAGCCATCGCCGGCCCCAAAGAGGACGCGCTTCAGGTCGTAGAGAAGTGGACCAAGGCATTCACGGATTCTGACGTCGACGGCATCGCCAAGCTCTACGCTCCAGACGCGCTGTTCCTGGGCACCGGTAGCAAGACCCTTGTAACTAGGCCCGAAGAGATTCGGAAGTACTTCGAGCAGGCGCTCCTGAGCAACAGGCCGCGAGGGGCGAAAGTTGGCGATCATTCCGTCATGGTCGTGTCTGACACCGTCGTCGTTGTTACTGGCTTGGATACCGTGACCGGAGTGCGAGATGGGACGCCTTTCAGCGCCAGTGGCCGTGTCACGTTTGTTGTGGCGAAACGTGACTCAGACTGGCAAGTCGTCCATTTCCACCGATCGGCAATGCCACGCTGAGGCGAGGTACTGCTCCTGCGCAGTTTCAGGGGCTCTTGCCCCGCCCTGGGAAAGTAACCCACGACGGCGGCGGTCGGGTCGCGTGATTACGCAATGCAGGCTAACATCACGCTTCAACGGCCCGGGGCTCGCATCCGCTCGCCCCGGCCGGTGAGCGTGAGCGTTAGAGGTACAGCCCGAGAGCGTGATGAGCCGGAGATGCTTTGCGCCTGCTCCCTTGGGACAGCGGCGAGTCATGACGGCTAGACCGATCTTGACCGTCATCGCCCTTGCCTTCGGTGTTCTCGCCCCGTCGCTCCTCGCCGAGGCCCAGCCGGCCACACGGGGTTATCGGATAGGTGTACTCCTCGCCGCCCCCGCCACGGATGTCACCCCGCACATTGAGGCACTGCGAGAGCGACTACGGGAACTTGGGTACTTGGAGGGGCAGAACCTCGCCCTGGAACTGAGATGGGCGACCAGTGCCGAGAACAGACTGGACCGCCTCGCCATCGATCTCGTCCGCTCGAAGGTCGACCTCCTCGTCGCATGGACCACACCGGCGACGCTCGCAGCGAAGCGGGCGACCAGCACCATCCCGATCGTCATGGTCTCTGTCGGTGATCCAGTGGGGAGCGGGTTGGTTGCCAGCCTCTCGCGGCCCGGTGGAAATGTCACCGGCGTCAGCAACATCGCGCGCGACTTGACTGGCAAGATGCTGCAGCTGCTCATGGAGGTCCGACCCAAAGCGAGGCGAGTCGCTACATTGCGAAACCCCACAAATCCCGCGTCCGCGCCGGGGTGGCTTGAAACCCAGGCAGCCGCCAAGTCGTTCAGGGTACAGCCCCTGCTGGTCGACGTCCGTGAGCCGAGAGAACTGGAACCGGCATTCGCGGCAATGGCCCGCGACCGCGCCGCGGGCATTATCATCCTCCCCGATCCCCTGTTCCTCAGCGAGCGCCGTCGGATTGCAGAGCTGGCCCTGCAGGCCCGACTCGCCACTATATTCCAGCGCAGTGAGAATGTGGAGGCGGGCGGACTCATGTCATACGGCCCGAAGCTGACGGAGCAGTTCCGCCAGGTCGCCAATTACATTGATAGGATCCTGAAGGGCACCAAGCCTGCCGAGCTGCCCGTTGAGCAGCCCATCCAGTTCGAGTTGGCGATCAATCTCAAAAGCGCGAAGGCGCTTGGCCTCGCGATCCCGCCGTCGTTGCTGGGACGGGCGGACCATGTCATTCAGTAGCGGCTCAGACGCTGGTTCAGTCATCATGACCTCTAACCAGCCAGTGGAGCGGCCGCGGAAGACCGTCGGTGTCGGTATGGAGGTCGGAGACCGCGCCGCTCACTGGCAACGTTATCTGCCGTTGCGCAGGGAAAGGAGATCAAGAGATGAATGCATTAAATCGTTACCCGCGCCGGCCGCGTGTACATTGGCTGGTTGCCTTTGTGGTCCTTGCAGTTTGGATCTTGGGGGTTCTTATGATCTCCCATGCCAGCGAACCCCCACCTGTTTTGGAGAAATCGTTTTGTTGTTTCAACGGCGTGGGCGGCTTGGCAGTGGATGCTGAGGGGAACATCTACGTCGGAGAACTGTTTAACCACCGAATCGTGAAGCTCGGGCCGGATGGGAGTACTATCACCACGTGGGCAACCGACCGCCCGGGACCGTTTGACGTGCAAGTGGACGGAAATGGGGTCGTATGGGTCGGGTCGGGCACAGGGCCGGATAACGCACTTCACCGATATACGTCAAATGGGACACTCATCTCGCTTTTCACTCAGTTTAATTCTCTCTTCGAATTCGCATTCGGTCCTGGTGGCGTTGTTTACGTACTCGACCACCATTTTGGCAATGTCCGCAAGTACAGCGGAGATGGCACCCTGATTACCATCTGGAGCTTAGGTGGCTTTGCTGGTGGGCGACCGGTGGGAATAGCGGTGGATAGTAATGGGCTGGTCTACGTTGGGGTAGCGGTGGGATCATTCGAGACTGGCGAAATTAGGATCTACAGCCCTGAGGGAACTCTATTAGGCACAGTTCCCAACCAGACGCGCGGAGGAATGTTGAGAATAGACTCCAAGGACCATCTTTATCAAACAGTAGGAACCGCGGCAGGAACCGAGGTGCGAAAATTTACGAAGAGCGGAGAAATATTATGGCAAATTCCAGGCGGCCAGTTTTTTGCTCTTGCACTCGATGCACAGGGCAAAGTCTATGTTGGGGACGGTGAGGCGCCTAACAGCAAAATCCACATCTTTGCCCAGGTCGTCGAGGTGGCGATCGACATCAAGCCCGGCAGCTTCCCGAACAGCATTAACCCCAGAAGCGAAGGGGTCATCCCGGTGGCGATCCTGACGACCGACACCTTTGACGCCACTACTGTAGATGAGACCACAGTCCTTTTTGGTGCAACCGGGACTCAGGCTACTCCTGTACACTTCGCGCTGGAGGATGTAGATGGCGATGGGGATACCGATATGATCCTTCACTTCAACACCCAGGACACAGGTATTGTGTGTGGGGACACCTCTGCCTCCCTCACAGGAGAAACCTTTGACGGGCAGATGATCGAGGGGTCTGATTCCGTCAAAACGGCGGGGTGTAAATAGGAGGCTCACCCGACTACCCAAACTTGGTAAATAGCAGATAACAAACGGCTGAAGCGGACGCGCATAAAGCCGGGCGCCGCTTAGCCGTACCGTTATGCGCACCACGAGAGGTCGAGAGGTGGAGGGCTGTAACGCTCGGTGTCGCCAAAGGGGTTGAGCTGTCCCGGTTGATCCCGGGTAGGACCGAGATCCATACTCGGTACCGGTCGCCCTCGTGACGGAGGAGGCCTCCATGAGTGACCGACGCGTGAGCTGGAGCCGACGCGAGTTCGTGAGAGGGCTGTCCCTGGCGGGGACAGCTGGGCTCCTCGGGCTCGGAGCAGACTCCGTCGCCGCCGAGCCGCCGCCCGAGACAACGAAGATCACGATGGTCCAGATCCCGGGTATCTGCCCAGCCCCACAGTACCTCGTCCAAGAGCTCCTGAAGGCCGAGGGGTGGACGGATGTCCAATACGTCCAGACCGCTGGAAGTGTCGCCGTTGGAGAGGCGCTCAAGGCCGGCAGGGTCGACATCACCATGCATTTCGTGGGATCGCTCGTCGCGCACGTGGACGCCGGGGACCCGGTCGTCCACCTGGCAGGCATTCACGTGGGGTGCCTCGAGCTCTTCGGAACCGATCGCGTCCGGGCAGTCCGCGACCTGAAGGGCAAGACCGTTGCCGTCCCCGACGTCGGGCCCACGGCGGGCCAGTATGTGTTCATCTCCAGCCTCCTGAAGTACGTGGGCCTCGACCCCCGCACGGACGTCAATTGGGCAGTCCACCTACCAGCCGAGGGAAGGCGGCTCCTCGCCGAGGGAAAGGTGGACGCCTACTTGGGCTGGCCGCCCGAGCCACAAGAGCTCAAGGCGAAGAAAATCGGCCGCGTGCTGGTCAACACCGCAGTCGACCGTCCGTGGGCTCAGTACTTCTGCTGCTTCCTTGCCGGACACTGGGAGTTCGTCCGCAAGCACCCGGTGGCGACCAAGCGCGTGCTGCGCGCGTTCTTGAAGGCCACGGACATATGTGCGCGCGAGCCTGATCGGGTCGCCCAGTTCCTCGTGGACAAGGGGTACACGCCGAACCTCGAGTACGCCATGGCCGCGCTGAGGAACGATATCCCCTACAAGTGGCGGGAGTACGACCCCCAGGACACCGTCCGATTCTACGCCCTGCGCATGCACGAGGCGGGGATGATCAAGTCCAGCCCGCAAAGGATCATCGCCCAGGGCACCGACTGGCGCTTCCTCAACGAGCTGAAGAGGGAACTGAAGGGGTAGCGAGGGCCAGGTGTGCGGCGCGCGAGCGTCTGAAGAGACCGGTACCGACCGCTCTCACCGCGTTTCGCTGCGCGCGTGACGGCCCTTGCTCGGAGCGGCCACTGGCCAGGGTCGGCGGCCAAGCCAAGGGGCCCATAACTTCGCGCTCCAGCGGCCCGGGGCTCGCGGTGCTCGCCCCGGCTGCTGAGCGCGGCGTTCGGCCGGCCGAGGCGGCCGGCCGAACGGAGCCCGCGGCTTGAGGCGCTCGTCGGCCGCCTGCGGCGGCCGAACTCGCGCCTGGAGCGGCCGGGCCGACGGCGATACAACCGCCGTCGCCCCGCCGCTCAGCCGCGGGCTCCGTTCGGCGTAGGAGGACAGCGCATGATGGTTGTTTTCTTCAAGACCCAACCACGCGCCGACATCGACGCTGGCGGCTACCAGAAGGCGGCCCAGCGAATGTATGCACTCGCATCAAAGATGCCCGGATTCCTCTCGTTCAAGCGGTACTCGTCGGATGATGGGGACGCGTTCGCCGTCGTGAAGTTTGAGTCTGAGGAAGCATTGGAGGCGTGGCGGAACCATCCCGAACACGTTGAGATCCAGCGACGAGGCCGCGAGGAATTCTACGACTACTACTGGGTCCAGGTGTGCAAGTCCGTCCGCGAGTACGAGTGGAGGCGAGACGCTGCGAGAGTGCAGTCGGTTGGTTGAGTCAGTCGCGCGCGTGCGTAGGCGGCCGACGCCGAATTCGCGTTATGTGCACAGCGAAAGGTCGAGAGGTGGAGGGGGCTGCAACGTGCGGCG
>CAYLLY010000063.1:0-11470 GCA_964384595.1 uncultured Nitrospirales bacterium | reverse complement strand
ACCTACACCGCTCGTAGTACCGGACGGTCTGGATATTGACACCAACCTCTTTCGCTAACTTCCCGATCGTGAGCCCAGAAGCCATAACGCCCCCTCGCAAATAACGCTACACCCTGTACCATAGTATAGAGTCAAGAGAAATTTTAGTGCGTCCGGTGGCCATGGCATCACCTCTCTGTGAACGCTACACCCTGTACCATAGTACCGAGTCAAGGGGTCTATGAGAGTTTTCCGGCCGGATTTCAAATCCCCGGCCGTTCTTCTATAATGAGGCCCTCATGTCCGAACGGTTCGACCAGGTCGTCGAGATCATGGCCCGGCTGCGGGGGGAAGGCGGGTGCCCGTGGGACCGCAAGCAGACCCGCGAGTCCCTGAAGCCCTACCTGATCGAGGAGGCCTACGAAGTTCTCGAGACCATCGAAGCGCAGGACGATCCCAAACTGAAAGAGGAGCTGGGCGACGTCCTGCTGCAAGTCCTCTTCCACGCCCAGATCGGCCGCGAGCGCAACACGTTCACCATCGAAGACGTCCTGGAGACGCTGGCGGACAAGCTGATCCGGCGCCACCCGCACGTCTTCGGGGAAACAACCAACAACCCTCCCGGTAAAAAGATGAGCGCTGAAGAAGTCGTCCACCGCTGGGAGGACATCAAGCGACAAGAGAAGGCCGACCAGTCCGGCAACAGCGATACAGGGTCGGCGCTGGACGGTGTTCCCAAATCGCTGCCGGCGCTCCTGCGCGCCTACCAACTGCAGGTGCGGGCAGCCCGCGTCGGCTTCGACTGGCCGCACGACGAGACCGGCTATGCCCAGGTCGTGGGCAAGGTCCGCGAGGAACTGCGCGAAGTGGAGGAAGCGCGGGCCGACGCCGCGCACGACGCGACGGACGCGGCACGGCGGCGCCTGCAGGACGAGATCGGCGATATCCTGTTCACGCTGGTGAACCTCGCCCGCCTCGTGAAAGTGAACCCCGAGGAAGCCCTGCGCGGGGCCGCCAACCGGTTCGCCGCGCGATTCACCCACATGGAGCAGGCCGCCAAGTCCCGCGGCCGTTCGCTGTCCGGGATGACCCTGGCCGAGATGGACCGTCTGTGGGACGAAGCCAAAACCGCGGAAGGGAACAAGGCTCCGCCATGACCGACGGCACGCCTGAAACAGAATGGCGCAATCCGAGCGCGCCTGAGCCCGACAAACCCACCGGCGGGCATCCCATCGCCGCCGTCGTGGGCGGGATCGTTGCGCTGTGGCTCGTTCTCTGGATCGTGCTTCCGAATCCCAAGGACCAGCCGACCGATCCAACGACGGGCCGGACCACGATCACGCCCGGCCTGACCACCGGCACGCCAAGCGCCCCGCACGTCACGTCCCGCACGGTGGCCGTGCTGACGGAATACAACGCCGTCGCGGTGCTCGTCCCGCCGGACACGACCGACGAACAGGTCGCCCAGTTGCTGCAGCGTTTCAAGAAGGCCCGCCAGGATGAAACCCTGCCCCAGTACGTCCCGCCGACCAGCAAAGGCGACAAGCTCGGCCCCCACGCCATCGCCGACATCTACGTATTTTCCGAGGCCGAATGGGCCACCACCGACACGCTCCTGACCCTGGCGCGCGGCCCCCACAGCCCGCCCGATCCGAAGAAGAAAGGCGGTTCGACATTCGTAGAGACGATCGGCCGCGTCCGAGGCCATTACGTCATCAACATGTATGAGGCCGAGCGCCGCGATCGCGCCTCGATCGGCTACGCCGACGAAGACGGGCAGATCCACGGGCCGAATTACAAGGAGCTCTTCTGAGCCGGCACTCATCCAGCCGCTGGTATTGGATCGCCGCGATTCTGCTTTTCCTCGCCGGTGCGGCGGACTTCACAGTCTACGTAGTCAAAGGCCTCGACAATCTGGTCGGCAGCCTCATTCCGGTGGCCGTGCCAAGCGCAGTCGAATTGTCGCTTTCGGAAACGGGAACCTACACGATCTTCATGGAATTGGGGGCGGAGCAGCCGACGGCTAAGTTGAACGTCGGACTCTTCTCCAAAGCGACCGGCGCTTTTGTTGCCGTCGATCCCGTCGCCGTGCCCAAGTTCTACATGTGGGATGAACGGAAGGGTGTTTCGATCAAGGAGTTTCGGATCGAGCAGCCGGGCACCTACGAGCTGACTGCCTTTTTTTCCGCGAGCCCCAGGCAGGTTCCGGCGACTCTGACCATCGGACATCGGTGGGGGGAACGATTCTCGCGGATCTTCGTCGTAGGCGGAACCGGCCTCCTGGTGTGGATGACGGCGGCCGGCGTGGTCGTGGCGCTCCCCTACATGAAGAAGCAACCGGCCGCCGCTCCGCAGGCGCCGGCCGAGGCAGGCGCCGGCCCGGAGGCCGCGCCGGCCACCCCCTCGGACGCCGACGCCGTCCGGCGCTTCCGCTTCCATGGCGCCGGGGGAGAGCTCTTCGGCATCTTCGTCGTGAACGTCCTGCTCACCCTCCTCACGCTGGGCGTCTATTCCTTCTGGGCCAAGGTGAAGACCCGCCAATACTTGTGGGGGCAGACGGAGTTCGCCGGCGACCGTTTCGGTTTCCACGGTACCGGCCAGGAACTGCTCATCGGATGGCTCAAGGCGGCGGCCCTGTTCGGAGCGCTCGTAATTCTGACCACCACGCTGCTCCCGATGCTGTGGGACAACCCCATGGCGGAAGCGGTGGGACAATTGCTGCTTGCCGCCGGCTTCGTCGTCTTGCTCCCGCTGGCGATCATCGGCTCGATGCGGTATCGACTGAGCCGCACATCCTGGCGCGGCGTGCGCTTCGGCTTTCAGGGAGGCTACCGGGAACTTCTGGGGATCATGCTCCGGAGTTTTCTGCTCACAGGGCTCACCCTCGGGCTGTATTTTCCCTTCTACCAGACCAACCTGCGTCGTTTCCTGGCCGAGCACTCCCGATTCGGCTCCGCCTCGTTCACCTTTCACGGCGACGGGTGGGCTCTACTGGGACGGTACGTGCTGACGATCCTGCTCACGCTGCCCACATTGGGACTCGCCTGGCTCTGGTACTTCGCTTTCCAGCGCCGATATTACTGGGACCACACTACTCTCGCCGGCGGGCTTTTTCGTTGCACGGTTACCGGTTGGGGGCTATTCGGCCTCTATGCCGTCAACCTGATAATCATCATCGCCAGCCTGGGCCTCGCCATCCCCTGGGCGACGGTCCGGACCAAACGCTATGAGATGGAGCGCCTCGTGTTGCAGGGCCCGGGGGACATCGAGCACATCACGCAACAGGCCCAGGCCGCCACCCCCACCGGCGAAGAACTCTCCGGCTTCCTCGACGTCGATGCCCTCCCCGGCTAGCCAAACTTCCTGGCAAGGTTCTTATTTCGACGGTCGCACGACTGCACGCCATCCTGTCACGATCGTCCTCGCACCGAGCGGGCTTGAACTGCGTATCGCAGACGGCACGCGGGCCTTTTGGCCGTACGGCGACATCACACAGACGCAGGGCTCGTACGCCGGCGAGCCCGTCCGGCTGGAACGCGGACGCCCGCTCCCCGAAGCCGTCGTCGTGGACGACCCGGCGTTTCTCTTGGCCCTCCGCAGCTTTGCCCGAGAGGGCGATCAGAGATTCGCCGAACCGCAGGATCGCACAACTCGTTTGCGGCTGATCCTCCTGACCGGCGCGGCGTCCGTCGTGTTGATCGCCGGCATGTTTCTCTGGGGCATTCCGGCGCTGGCCGAGCTGGTCACGCCGCTCATTCCGATCTCATGGGAAACGGCGCTGGGCGAATCGGTCGTGCCGCAGCTCGCGCCGGCGGATCGCCGGTGCACCGACGGGCGGCTGCGGGACAGCGTGGACGGCATCGTGGCGCGGCTGGCGGCCGCCCGGCCTGATTCCCCCTACCGCTTTCACGTCACCGTCGTGGACGGACCGGTGTTCAACGCCTTCGCCGCGCCCGGCGGCCAGATCATAGTCTTCAGAAAGATGCTGCAGTCTGCGGAGAAGCCGGAGGACCTGGCCGGCGTGCTGGCCCACGAGATGCAGCACATCTCTCGTCGCCACGCCATGAAAGCGCTGGTGCGGGATCTGTCGACCGCCGCGATCGTGGGCGCGGTCTTCGGGGACATCACGGGCATCGGCGCGCTGGCCGTGCAGGCGGGACGGACGCTGACGACGCTCCACTACAGCCGGGAGACCGAAGCGGAAGCGGATCGAGAAGGCCTCCGCCTGCTGCAAGCAGCACGGATCGACCCGGCGGGCATGATCCGGTTCTTCGAGACGTTGAAGAAGCACACAGGCGGCGCGGGGTTGCCGGCGTATCTCTCCACCCATCCCGACACCGACGAGCGGCTTGCCGCGATGAAGGCGCTGGCCGCCGCGATGACGGAGGGGACAGATTTGAAATCTGTTCCCATTCCGCTGCTGGAGGATGCGCAGTGGAACGAGGTGAAGAGGCTGTGTAAATGAGCTGTAGGGGCGCACAGCGGTGCGCCCCATTCGGATTCGGAGGGCGGATCGCCATCCGCCCCTACACAAGAAAGGATACTACGGTTGGGCCGCTGCCGCCTTTTGCGTCACCTTGAACACGACCCGCCGGTTCGCCTCGCGACCCTCCGCCGTGTCGTTCGAAGCGATGGGCTGCGCATCACCATAACCGTACGCGACCACCGAATTGGGCGGCAGTCCATACGTCTGCAACAAGTACTGGCGGATGGCTTCCGCGCGCTCCTTCGATAATCTCACGTTGTTCTGCGGATTGCCCACGTTGTCCGTATGGCCGCCGACCTCGATGACCCATTTGTCGGCTTTCCCCACTTCCAGGGCTTTCTTGAAAGACCGGCCCGCAACATCCAATTGTTGGAATGAATCGGGGGTCTTCAGGAGGACCGAGCCTGTTTCGAAGAGAATGTGGGTCGTGGCCTCACGCTTCTTCGATTCAAAACCCGGCCGGGGCACCTTGGCCAGACCACGTTTCTTGACGGCATCCTTCTCGGGTTCGGCAGGATCCGGCGCAAAGAGCGCCGAGAATTCTTCCTCGGACACGAGTTTATCGGCTGCGGCTGCATCTTGTGGGACAGCGGCCATCCCGACTCCCGCAGCTAGGGCCACCCCGAGGATTCCCAAAACCGACCGGCTCAAGCAATTGTGAGTAGCCATAGTCTCCACTCCTTTGTTAAGCCTCCATCCTAACAGCATACAGCAAGTTGAAGGATTACTCCTTAAACCATATACCCAACTTACATAATATACAAGCAATGTCAGTGCCTATACGGTACACCGAACACCACGCGAATGCATTCCTCAAAGTGATGAAAATTATTGACAAATTTCTTCCTCCTCGCCTGGTAGAAACGGCCTAAGCGACTGTAATGAAAGCAGTCCTGTATCAAGATCGATACGATCCCTATCCAGTTCGATACGGTGGGGATGTAGCAATCGTAAGGCGCCTCGGTTAGACTGCCGACATCCATGACGCGACTTACCGGGGAGGGAACGACGATGATGATGACAAGAGCGCTGCTGCCGGCCCTGCTGTTGGCGCTGGGATTCGGCATGCCTGCCGACACGGGAGCAGCCGGCGGGCCGGATCGGTTCATTTCGCAGGACGAGTTTTCGGTGTTGTTTGAGCCGGACCCGGAGGAGACCATGAAGAAACGCGGCCTGGCCAAGGTGCCTCGGCCGGGTTTTGACGCGAAGAAGCGCGAGGCCACCACCTACGTGCTTTTCGAGACAGGCGCAATCTTGCTGAAAAGCCCAGAGTCCTTCCAGCAGCTGGATGCCGCGGGCAAGGCGTTCAAGAAGGCCATGGAGCTTGGCAAAGTCGACAAGTGGGTCATCGAGATCACCGGCCATACGGACAACGTGGGCACACCGGATGCCAACATGAAGCTGTCGAAGGAGCGCGCGGAATCCGTGCGGGATTACCTGCTCAAGACTTACGGGTTGCCCAAAAATCTGTTGATCGCCCAGGGGATGGGCGCAACGCAGCCCATCACCACGAACGACACGCCGGACGGGCGCGAAAAGAATCGCCGCGTGGTGTTCCGGGTGACCCAGCGCACCAACGTTCCCCGCCCATAGCTACGACGCGGGTCCTGCCCCTTAAATCTGGAATTGCGCTTGGTACAGGGTGCGGTAGAGGCCGCTGCGGGCGAGGAGTGCCTCATGCGCCCCCTCTTCGACGAGGCGGCCGCCGTCGAGGACGAAGATGCGGTCCACGTGGCGGAGCGTCGAGAGCCGGTGCGCGATGATGAAGGTCGTCCGGTTGCGCGTGAGCTCCACCAGCGCCTCGCGGATCTTCACTTCCGTTTCGGTGTCGATGTTGGACGTGGCCTCGTCGAAGACGATGATGGGCGGGTCTTTCAGCAGCGCCCGCGCGATGGAGATGCGCTGCTTCTGCCCGACCGAGAGCTTCACCCCGCGCTCCCCGATCCACGTGTCGTACTTCTCCGGCAGCTCGACCACGAACTCGTGCGCGCGCGCTGCCTGCGCAACCTCCTCCAGACGGACTTGGCTCGCTGAGAGCTCGCCGTATGCAATGTTTTCCTTCACCGTGCCATTGAACAGAAACGGCTCCTGCTGGACCAATCCGATCTGTTCGCGCACATAGGCCAGGGGCAGATCGCGGAGATCGCGGCCGTCGAGCGTGACCGCCCCGTCCTTCACATCGTAGAAGCGCATCAGCAGTTTGGTCAGTGTGCTCTTGCCCGCGCCCGAGGGACCCACCAGCGCGATGCGCTCCCCGGCCTTCACCTCGAAGTTCACGTCCTTCAGCACCAGGATGTCCGGCCGGTAATGGAACGACACATGACGCGCCGCAACCACCCCGCGCAGCTTGCCGGCCGGACGAACGGCTCCGGGCCTGTCCGCCACTTCCGGTTTCGTGTCCAGGATCTCAAACACCCGCTCGCCCGCCGCCAGCGCGTGTTGGAGCATGTGGTTGACCGAGTGGATCTGGTTGATCGGCACGTAAAACAGCGCCAGATAGGAAACAAAGGCGACCAGTTCCCCCACGGAGAGCGTCCCCGCCAGCACCTCGCCGGTGCCGTACCAGAGAATGATCACGCTGCCGAGACTCCCCACCACGATCATGCTGGGCGAGTACATAGACCAGAGCGTCATGACTCTGAGATTGCTGTCGGAGTATGCTTTGCTCCTTTGATTGAACCGACCCCGCTCGTGGGCCTCCCGGCTGAACCCCATCGTTTCGCGGATACCCGAGATGGCGTCCTGGAGGTAGGCGTTCAGCTCGGCGGAGCTTTCGCGGACGGACCGGTAGAACTTGTGCACCTTGCCGGTGAAATAGGAGGCGGAGAACACGAGGACGGGGATGGGCAGCAGCGACAGGCAGGCCAGCTTCCAGTTGAGCGAGAACAGGATGACCGAGATCCCGATCAGCGTCAGCGATGACATCAGCAGCGACTCGATGCCGTCGATGAAGATCCGCTCGACGTGCTCGACGTCGTTGTTGACCCGGTTCATGATCTCACCGGTCGAGCGATTCTCGTAGTAGCTGATCGAGAGCCGCTGGAGCGCCGTGAAGACCTCGTCGCGCAAATCGTAAATGACCCGCTGCTCCAGGGTGTTGTTGAAGCGGATGCGGAGCGACGACGCGACGTTCTTGCCGACGTGGGCGAGCAGCAAGCCCCCGATGACCCACGGCAGGAGTTCCGGCCGGTTGCCGCCGATGACGTCATCGATGATGATCTTGATGAGCCAGGGAGGAAGCAGCTCGATGGCGGCCGCCGTCGCCGCCGCCGCGAAGGTGAGGGCCGCGAGCCCCCAGTACGGCCTGATGTATGTGAGTACCCGAAGCAGGGACTTCAAGGCAGGCGCGCCTTCAGGCTAAATGACCTCGGCGTGTTCCGTCCGCCAGTGCTTGTCGAACTCTTCCAGTTGGGTGAGCGTCGAGAAGTCGGTCATGCGATCCAGGAACAGTTTGCCGATGAGATGGTCCACTTCATGCTGGATACAGACGGCATACAGCCCCGACGCGTCCAGCTCGACGGATAGTCCACCCCGATCGAGATATGTGACGCGCACCCCGACCGGGCGCGTCACCTTTCCGCGCAGATTATCGACACTGAGGCACCCCTCCCAGCTTTCGGCGGTCGCCGGCGAATACCCCACGATCACCGGGTTGATCAGGATCGTCTGGGGGAACCCGTGCTCTCCCTTGCACTCCATGACCACGACCTGCTCGGAACGGGACACTTGCGGGGCCGCCAGGCCAATCCCCTCGCTCGCGACCATCGTGTCGAGCATATCGTCGAGAAACTGCTGAAACCCGCGGCTGCCTATCTTCTCCGGCTCGACCGGCGCGGCGATCTGCCGCAGGACCGGCGAACCGAGCTTCGCAATCTTCAGTACGGCCATCGCTCAACTCCTTGAAAGCTGATCCCGCGCGCCCCTTGTATCGTGGGATATGCTAGCACAGACCAGGCGGGACGAACAACGCGGGCCCGGCGCTCAGTAGCTGAATTTATCTCCGAAAGGGGGGAGCGGTTTGTCCGGGACGGGAGGCATCGGGAAGCCGCCGGGAGGGGGAACGATCGGCATTGTCGGGGAAGAAGACCGGTCCGGCGCAAACTGGAACATGTCGCGGTTGGCCGCCCACCACTGCGCCCAGTCCTTGGACCACGCCACTCGCTGCTCCTTTGTGGACTGGATGAAGTCCTGGCGGTCCACCAGCCGGCCGGTGAAACCGTACAGTGTCCGATGAGCGCCGTCGGCCACGCTCCGGGCATCATCAGCCAGCATCGTGATCAAGAGATCGATCACGGCCTTGTCCTTGACGAGCCGACTCTCGTTCGCCACCGCGTTGCGGACCCCGTCGCTCGGATCGGCAGCCATGGCCTGAAGCACGGGCAGAGCGCCCGCTGAATCGAGCCGGACGATGACTCGAAGCGCTCTTTCGCGGATCGCCGGCACCTCCTGCCGGTTCGCCGCCAGGGTGCCGAGTACCGGCACGGCCGACTTGTCCTTGATCATTGATAGGGTTTCGATGGCGTTCATGCGCACGCGACGGCTCTGATGCAGAAGCGCCTTGGCGAGAACAGGCACGGCCGAAGGGCCGAGATGGACGAACTCGCCTATGGCCCAGAATTCCTGCGGGCCGTCCAGGAGCGGGATCAGCGCTTCCGCCCGCGTCGTCTCTTCTTCGGTCAGCGCGAGCGAGAGGGGCGCCGGGCCGAGCGCCAGCGCGACGCCAAGAACGGCGGCGCACGATAACAATGGAATACGAGGGCCTCTCTTCATCTCACGATCGTCGATTCGGTGCCGCCCAGCGGCGCGCTGCCGGTCCCGCCGTCCATAGCCGTGAACCGGACGTTATCAAAGTGGATGGTCGCGGGGCCTTGCGCCCAGAGCCCCACCTTTCCTTTTGCGTAGCGTCCGAATTCCCACGCCTCCTCCCGGGCCGAGAGGAACTGCCGGTTGTCGAAGAAGGCTTCCAAGACGGGGCCGATCGCGCTTACACGTAGAATATGCCATCTGCCAATATCGGCGTTTTCGACCTTGAGATCCTGGAGCGGCTTCGCTTCGCCGTTCACCACCTTGTCCAAACGCACCAGTTTCTCCTGAGGGCTGAACCAGGCGACGTAGTAATTGCGATCGTCGACGGCGCGAAAAATCACGCCGCTTCCTTGTCCATCGGCTCCCGCAACCGCTTTCATACGCACCGTGATGTCAAGGTTGGCGGCCTCGGCCTTCTCGATGAACAACACCTGCGCGACCCTGCCCTGCGAGTCCGAGGGAATATGGGCGAGCACATGAGGCGGCGAGGACGACTGGGGGTCCGCCTTCACCTCCCAACGCCCGGACGATCCATTCACATTGGCGGCGGTGAACCCGGCCGGCGGGTTGCTCGGTGAGTCCCTATCGAAAGTCCACTCCAGAATTTGGAAATCGGCCCAGGCCGGACTTCCCAAAACCAGCGCCACCAACGTAACTGCAAGTATTCGTATGAACACCGAGGCCTCCTATAAATTAAGTATGACGGAGCCTCAGTATACTGTAGCGCGTTTGAGTAAATCGAGAGGGGTTATTTGACCTTGAGCTCGGTCCAGGCGCGGTCGTATGCCTTGATCGCCTCGCCCACGTCCTTGATCCATTCCAATCGGGCAACCACCGCCTCGGACGGGTAGATGGCCGTGTTCTGGGCGATCTCCTTGGGCACGAAGAGGCGCGCCTCCTCGCTGGCGCTGGCATATTTCACCTTGGTCGTGATCAGCGCGGCGGTCTGCGGTTCCAGCAGGAAGTTGATGAACGTCATCGCCTCGTCCCTGTGCGTGGACGACTTCAGCACGCACAGGTTGTCCTGCCAGATCGTCCCGCCCTCCTTGGGAATCACGTACTTGATGGACGGACGCTCGGCCGCGGCCCGCATGATGGTCCCGCTCCAGCCGTGGGCCAGCGCGACCTCGCCGGAGACGAGGAGATGGTCGTAGTTCTCGCTGGTGTACGTCTTCACCAGAGCCTTCTGCGCCATCAGCCGCGTCTGGGCCGCCTTCAGCTTGGCGGGCTCCACGGCGTTCAGGGATTCGCCCGAAGCGCGCAGGGCCATGCCGAAGACCTCTCGCTCGTCGTTGAGGAGGCTGATCCTGCCCTTGTAGCGCTCGTCCCACAGCACCTGCCAGCTGTCCGGCGACGGCGACACCAGGTCGGCGTTGTAGCCGATGCCGGTCGTGCCCCACAGGTACGGCACGGAATAAGTGTTCGTCGGGTCGTAGTAGAGGCCCTTGAGGTGCTTGTAGACGTGGGCGAGGTTCGGGATCTTCGCCGGGTCCAGTTCGGCGAGCAGGCCCTGCTTGATCAGGATGGAAACCATATAGTCCGAGGGCACGACCAGGTCATAGCCGGCCGCCCCGCCCTGGAGCTTCGCCAGCAGTTCCTCGTTGGAGCCGAAGGTATCGGTCACCACCTTGACGCCGAACCGCTCCTCGAACTGCCTGACGACCGTCTCTTCGGTATAGTCCGACCACGTGAACAGATGCAGCGTGACCGGCTTCGCCTTACCTGTATCATTAGCCCCCGGCGAACAGGCCGCAAGCGACAAGAAAGAGACAATGACGGCGATGCTTCGTAAAATGCTCACATTCACCGGTTCCAAAATTCCTTGAGGGAGTATCCTGCTTGCTTGAGGATTTTCGCTAAGGTCGGCCGATCTATTTCCTTGCCGGGATGGATGGCGACAGTGATCTGACGGCCGTCAGGATGAACCCACACGCGATGGCTTCCACTCTCATGGCGATACTCAGACCAGCCTTGCGCCTTTAAGAAGGCAAGAAGGTCTCTTAGCTTCGCCATAGAGAGATGGCGTAGACCTCATCCGGCCCCTTTGCCTTTCGCGGCGGATGCGGGAGTGGAAGCCCGCGTTCCATCAGACACTCCAGATGACTTTCAATGGCGCGGTAGAGCTTCCGCCGGGTCTTTTCCCTTGTCGTATCCATGGCCACAACCGGCAAACCCACCGGCCAGGCAGACCACGTCCCT
>CAYLLY010000062.1:0-11574 GCA_964384595.1 uncultured Nitrospirales bacterium | reverse complement strand
TCATCAAGGCGACCGCCAGGCCGGCGCCGCTCGCCCAGACGAAGAGGTCGCCCGAGGCCACAAACTTCCTGAAGCCCGACGTTATTCGTGAAACGTTCATCGTGAATTTCAAGCTTTCATTCAAGACGTTTAACGGTTAACGATTAACGTTCGTGCGTCATCAGAACTGACTGTATTTCTTCCGCAATCGCTGGCGGATTATTTCCGCGCCGGTGTTGACGATGAACGTGATTACGAACAGGAGCAGGGCCGCCAGAAAAAGGGTCCGGTACAACGTGCCGCCGTGGGGCGCCTCCGGGATCTCCACGGCGATATTGGCCGACAGGGTCCGGAAGCCGTTGAAGAGGCTCCACTCCATGATCGGCGTGTTGCCGGTGGCCATGAGCACGATCATGGTCTCACCGACGGCCCGTCCGAAGCCGATCATCAGGGCGGAGAAGATGCCGGGACTGGCCGAAATGAACACGAGCCGGGCCAGGGTCTGCCACCGGGTTGCGCCCAGGGCCAGTGAGCCGGCGATCAGGTTACGGGGGACATTGGAGAGCGCCTCTTCGGAGATGCTGAAGATGATTGGGATGATGGCGAAACCCATGGCGAAGCCGACCACCAGGGCATTGCGCTGGTCGTAGCGCAAGCCCATGTTGGCGGCGATCCATTCCCTGTAGTTCGAGCCGAACAGAACGGACTCGATCAGCTGGTTCTGGCTCAGGCACAGCGCGACCGCCCCGATGATCACGGGCATCAGCAGGATCGCCTCGAAGCCGGGCCGGATCCGGTTGCGGACCGTGAAAGGGACGGCTTGCCAGAGAAGGGCGGCCAGAACCACGCTGATCGGGATGACCGCAAACATGGCTATGACCGCCGGGAAAATGCGCTCCAGCAGGGGCGCCATCCAGAGACCGGCGAGGAATCCCAGCACAACGGTGGGGAGGGCCGCCATGATTTCGATCGTCGGCTTGATCTTGGCGCGCAGATCGGGGTGCATGAACATCGAGGTATAGATTGCGCCCAGGACGGCGAAGGGTACCGCCAACAACATCGCGTAGACGGTGCCCTTCAAGGTCCCGAAGATCAGGGGCGTGAGCCCGAACTTGGCTTCGAAGTCGTCGGTGGCGCCGGAGGATTGCCATACATGTTCCGGCCGCTCGTAGCCCTCGTACCACACCGGCTGGAACAGGCTGGCGAAGGTGGTTTCGGGGTGGGGGTTGTGAATCGTATAGGTGGCGATCCGCCCGGTCTCGGTCACGGCAACGGCGCCGTTGGCCTTAGGCGCGAACATCACGGCCAGGATGGCAGCCTTGTCGCCGTGGAACCGGAGCAAGGTCTGCTCCGATGTGGAGTAGTGGACGTACAAGCCGCCGTGCGCGTCGCTGGTGATGAAGCCTTTGTCCCGTTGGGACGGAGAGATGCCGGTCACGGCTCCGGGGTGCGGGGCCAATCGGTGGATGGGCTGGAGCTGAGTCTGGTTGCTCTCCTTCGTCGTCCGTACCGGCATCCACACCGATACCTCACCGGTACCGGTTCCGATCACCAGCGAGCGGTCTCCGATCAAATACGCCAGGGCGGTGACAGCGGCGCCGGACGGACTGACCTTGCGTTTCTCCAGCAGGACCGGATGCCCTGTCTCCCGCACGTCCCAGTGATACAAGTGCCCGTCCGCGGTTCCGACGGACAGGGTTTCTCCCCGCCCATCGAGGACGAGTGCCGTGACGGTGTCTGCAACCTGTGCGGTCAACTCGACCGCCCCCTCTCCCTTGCCCTCCCCCTCGAGGGGGGAGGGGAGGGTGGGGGTGTCATCGTGCGTGGGAATCGTTCTGTACCAGAGCCGGCCTGATTCGGTCAGGACCGCTGCGGCTGTTCCCGCGTCCGTCCGCTGATAGGCGAGACGCACGATCTTGTCCTTCGTGGGGACGATCTGCATGGGCGGTCTGGCGACGACGGTGGGGACGGTCTCGCGAGTGCCCTTGTCAAAGTTGGGAGTGAGCTCAATGGCCAGGGGAATCATGCGGCCGTCGTCGGTTCCCAGGCCGAAGCGGCCGCCCTTGCCGGATGCCCGCGCGACGGCTGTGACATGCATGACGGCCAGGGCAGCCGGAATCTCCGCTTCAAGCGGTTTCCCGGAGGGGAGGCTGAAAAAGGCGATCGGGCCGGCTGCGCCCGCCCTGCCGGCTTTGATCAGATAGGCCACTTCCTGGTGCTCGTCCACGCCGATCAGCGCCGCCTGCGGAAGTTCCGGAGGGAGGGGGCCGGCTGCGAGCCGCCCGGACTGTGTCCCTGTCGGCGCGAAGAAGAGCGGGGCCGCTTCCAAAACCAGGAATACGAAAATCCCGAGAATGCTCAGGATCACGCTGAGCCCTCCCAGCGTAATAATCACGTGAGCCAGACGGTCCAAAAGTCGTCGCAGCGCCACATACCTACTCAAGCTTCTTCAGTTCCTTCTCCATGGTGGCCGCCGATAATGGGAAGAAGCCGTCCTTCACCACGACCTGCTGGCCCTCCTTGCTGTAGACGAACTTGAGGAACTCCTTCGCCAGCGGATCGAGCGGCTTGTTGGGCGCCTTATTGACGTACAGGTACAGATGCCGCCAGATGGGATACGAGCCGTTTTCCGCATTGTGCTGTGTGGCTCCCACAAACGGCTTGCCGTCCTTCTCGGCGATCGGAAGAGCCCGGACTCCCGACGTCAGGTAGCCGATGCCGCTGTAGCCGATCCCGGCCCGATCTTCGGTGACCCCCTGGACCACCGAAGCGGAGCCCGGCTGCTCCTTCACTTCATCCTTGAAGTCGCCGTTCTTCAGCGTGTGCTCTTTGAAGAACCCATAGGTGCCTGAGGCGGAGTTGCGGCCGTAGATGCTGATCGGACTGCCGGCAATCGGCCCGTCCAGACCCAATTGACCCCATTTCTGGACGTTCTCCTTGTAGCCCCAGCGGCGGCTCTTGGAGAACACGGCGTCCACCTGCGCCATGGTCATGCCCTTGATCGGGTTGTCCTTGTTCACGTACACCGCCAGGGCGTCGATTGAGACGGGGAGCGCGGTGGGCTTGTAGCCGAATTTGCTCTCGAACTTGTCAATCTCGGTCCCTTTCATGGGCCGCGACATGGGTCCGATCTGGGCCGTGCCCTCGATCAGGGCCGGCGGGGCCGTGCTGGAGCCCTTCCCTTCGATCTGGATCTTGACGTTGGGGTACTGCTTGCGGAACCCCTCGGCCCAGAGCGTCATTAAGTTGTTCAGCGTGTCGGAGCCGATGCTGTTCAGGTTGCCGGACACGCCGCTGACCTTGGCGTAGGCCTTCAAGTTCGGGTCGAGCTTGATGGCCTCATCGGCATGGGCCGGCCCTGCGGCTACCGCGATGGCGATGGCCGTTACCAGCAACAGCCATGCAAGCCAGGGGATATTGTCTTTGGTTTCCTTGTCGCTCTGACCCATGGCACCCTCCTCCCTCTATTGTGAACCGGCAGCCATTACCGGTCCGTTACAGTTGTGTTACAGGACGGTTAATTACAACGCTGCTCGCCCGAGAGCTCGCAGCTACGGAAGCCGCAGGCGCAACCATCAGAACCAGCGGACATGGAGCTGGAGGAGCAGCGCATCGCTCCCGAACTCGTCGAATGGGGTTACGCTCGTATTGGGGCCGATCCCTCCACGCTGCCGGAACTCGTAGTTGAGCATCAACTTGGCGTGCACCCGTGGCGGCATGTTGGCGAAGTAGTAGTTGATCCCGACGGTGGTCCTATACAGCATGTCCTGCGAGAGGTTTTGACTGGGATCGAACTCTTCGTACCGGGCGAGCAATTCCCAGTCCTTCAACCAGCCGCTCTGGATGAGATACTTGCCGTACACATACCATCCCGTCCGCACGACGCCGCGCGATCTGGCCGGAAAAGCCTCGGGGTTGGTCGCCCCGGTGGCAGTACTGGCTGTTGGCGCATCGTGACCCCAGGCGAACTCGCCTTGCAGCCACAAGCCGGGAATTGCCTCGGGCTTGATCTGAAAGTCCGCGATGTAGCGGTCATAGTTGCCCAAGCCACGGCCGCCGTTCCGGCTGTTCAGGTTCGTGCTTTTGCCGGCAATCGTTCCAAAGCTGAAGAACATGTCTTTCCGGGGCTTGACCCGCGCGCGGCCGAAGAAGTCTTTCTGAGAGTTGTTATCCACCGTCGAAAGCCCGTTGATTCCATTCCCGTTCATGATGCCGAGGTCGAGCTCCAACTGTTCCAGGGGCTTGCTCTTGAAGTCCACATAGATGTCGCGTTCAGGAATGAAATCTAGGCTGCCTCCCACGCCCGTTCCCGTCACGTTGGCGGTGGTGGTGCCGGCGGTTCCTCCTCCCGAGGTGCCGGGTGTTGCCGTGATGTAGTTGCGATTGACGAAGTCGATCAAGCCGCTTGACGTGGAGCCTTCGATCCCGACCGGAATCCGGTATTGGCCGATCCTGATCTTGTCGAGGTAGGGTTGGGCGCTTAAGGCCGGCACGATGTCGATGTAGGCTTCCCGGAGGATCTGGTTGTTGCTGCCGCCGGCGACGTTGGCCGTCACGTTGCTCAGGGCCCCGAAGTCCGCCAGCATGTGATAACGCGGGAAGTAGTCGTTGACCTTCCCCCAGGCGATCAGCTCGGCCCGACGGATGAAGAGCCGGTTGTCGGCGCTGCCGGCGGCCTGGACCGGCGCTTCGTTCTGCAGATACTGCACCTGGAGGACGTTCAAGCCGATGTTGAACTTGTCCGAAAGGATCGGCAGCTTCGAGACCTTTTTCTGCCACTCCGATACCTTCTCGACCGGCGCCAACGCCTTTTCCTCGTCGGCCTTGGCCTTCAACCATTCTTCTTTCGTGAGCTGGCCTTTCTCGTAGAGAATGTCTGCAAGGCTTGCGTACGCAGGAGCGCATAGAAGCGCGATGGCCAACATGACCACCCCCATTGTGCTGATCAATCGTAGATGTCTCATCGTCTGTGCCTCCTTGGAATTGACCGGTTGTTGTTAGTGCAGGACGCAAAATAAGTTGGCGCAGGATAACTCGGCGGAGTTCGTGTTGAGTCAACGTTTTGTTACGGGCGCGTTAATTCTGCCCCGGCGGGATGGTTGTCGTGGACGGAAGTGTGTGGATCGCCTATAATCCGCCCCGTTGTATGGGATTGAAGATGTCCAGAGGAGCCGTTCTTCTGCTGGCGGGCATGCTCGCCGGCTGTGCTCTATTCTCCTCCTCCGGCCGGATCATACACCAGCAAGGTCGTACGACCGTTCAACTCGAAAAGGACCCTTCCACCGGCGGAACGTTCACGGCAGGCGGGAACGCTCACCCCGCTTCGATTAAGTCGGCACAGTTGGCCGTAATTCTTCGCGGGGTTCAGATCCGGAGCGAGCAGGGATTTGTGGGGGCGATCCTGAGTCTTGCCGCCCCTGCTGACGGGGTGTTTACGGAAGAAGAAGTTGCGTTGCTGACGCCGATTCTGGCGGATGGGCTGGCGCAGGCCGCGCGATCCGAGCGGGTCGGTTTCACGCACTGGAGTTCGCAACCGGGACGCCGCAATGGACCCCTTTCGGGGCACATCGCGATACGGGAGCCCTACCTCCGGGTCGGATTAGACGATCATCCATCGGTCGGGTGGCAGGACCCGGAAGACCCGTCGGCGCCCAAACTGTTCACGCTGGAGTTCCAGCGGGAAAGCATCGCCAGGGCGTTGAGTGCGGAAGAACAGGGCGCCGGTCGGAAAGCACGTCCCATGATTCAGATCGACTACCGGCGATACCTGGCGGCTCCCCAGGATCAAGGCGCTGCTGCTCAGGCAAAAGAACCGTCTGCCGCTGCTCCAGCTCCGGCACCGTCCGCTTCACGGCCTTTAACCTCTCCCGCTACGGCCCCAACAGCCGCATCCGAGTCGTCGGTTCTGAAGGACCTTCAACGCCAAGTCAAGGAATTGACCGACTCCAACCAGGAGCTTCGAGTTAGGCTCAAGGAAACGTTCGAGCGCCAGAACCAGGCCCAAACCCTGAATGAGGAACTCGCAAGACTCCGCCAGGAACTTACCGAGGTCAAGCAGGTGCTCGCCGACAAGGTGCTGGAACTGAACCGCCTGAAGAACAAGACGGGTGGGAGCGGCAAAGGGAAGAGATAGGGGCGGGCTAGCCGATGGCCCGCGCCACGCACCGATGCCCAGCGCGGTCGTCGTGGTCAGTACCAGGGATCCCACCACATCGGGCCGTAGCGCCCATAGGGGTACGGGGCCCAGATAGGTGGCCAATAGCCGTAGCGAAGGGAGTCGGATTCTCCCCAGATCTTCAGCATGCTGACCTTCAACAGCGGGTATTGATAATCCACTTCGTCGAGCGGCATTGTATTGACACCCACGACTTCCGCGATCATTGAAATCAGGGTGCCTGCTGGAATTGTGGCTGGGTCGAGGAAATCCGTCTGGAGGGCCAAGAACCGGCCTTTGGATGCCACGAGATTGAGACGAGGGATGTCCCATCCATCGAGCGGCAACTGGAGAACTTCGATCCGGGTGCCTTCCTTGAGCCGTTTCGCGCCGAGCACCTTTCCTCCAACGACGACCATGCGTCCATTGAACTTTTCAGGCGCCACCTTGAGGGACTCAAAAGAAAGATCGCGAGCTATTCGCGACTCCATCTCAGGGGAGACCAACTGGGAGGATACGCATCCGGTGAGGAGGAGCGCGGCGAGTGCGAACCCCGCAGGCAGGCCGCTGTGCTGGCTGGGTGGCGTAGCCGCAACCATACCTCATTATACGCGATCGAGTCGGACGATTCGCAAACCAAGCAGTATGTATAATAAGCCTATCGGTTTTCTTGCTGTTCGTGTGTAGGAAAAATACTTGTGGCGCTTCGATAGAGGAGGTGGGTCATGCGTTTAAAGGCTGAGCGTCTGCATGCCGAATCGATCCCGATAGTTGCTCTGTTGATTGCGCTGGGCGGCTGTGCGACAACGAGTCGGATAGGCGACTTCTTGGCTGGGATGCCGGTTCCGCCGGCGCCACCGCACCAATTGGCAACCCCCATTCGCGCGGGTTTGGTGCTGGCAATGCCTCAGGTAGAGGCGCAGAAACCGACCGCCCCGAGCAAAGCCCTCCAGGAAAAGCTAATGGAACGGATACGAAAGGAGTTTCAAGACCCGCAAGGGGTTGAAATCAAGCAAATATTGCCTCCCATCACCCTTCCTGGCGATGGCGTTGCAGCGCTGACCCTCGAGCGGTTGCGGGGTATGGCCAAAGAGGCTCAGCTCGGTAAGGTCTTTGTCGTGGTCGCCACGTCCAAGACGGCGCATCGAGTGCTGCCGTACCCGCTGTTCGAAGTTCAGCTCTTCGTCAGAATGGATCTGGCGCTGGTGGACTTAACTGCTGGACAAGTCCTGCTTGCTGAAGCCGGGCAAGAGGATTACGACATGATAGACAGGTATGATGGGGTGAAGGACATACTGTACCCGCGCATCTTTTACCGAACGATTACGAAATGGGGAGGTCCGTTTAAACTTGTGGATGGGGACCCCTATGTCGCATTAGGTGAAGAGACATTTTCCCGTGCAACGGATCAGCTCGTGATGCGACTTCGGGAGAGATTGCATCCATCCTAATTTGTCTGTATTTTCCCTTCGAGCCTAAATCCATGAAGTGGCACCTGCGAGTATCTGCGGCTAAATGCGCAGGGTCACGTAAGACTCGGCCATGTGAACTTTGAAGCCGCCATACTTGTCTGCGTCAGTTTCTTCCTGGGCGGTTTCTTGGGTGCAAGATTTGCCACTGTGTTATCCAATGCAGCGTTGGAAAGAATATTCGGGCTTGCCATGCTCGCTGTAGGGCTTAAGATGCTGTTTGTGAGGTGACGCTCTCATCCGTGTACATTGGATCGTATTTAAGGGCGAAAGTTTCACCGACTGTTTCGCCGTTTTTGGGCGCAATGATGGCGATCTTGGAGCCGTCATCTTCAGCGGCAAAGCATGGTATGCCGGAACCGCCTGCGATAATCACTGCTAGAAATCCAAGTTTCAGCAACTGCCGCATAGTCTCCTCCTTGTCGAGAGTTCCAAGCGAAAGTCGAGCCTCGTATTGAGCATGAGATTCTCCTTTCCATATACCGATTCGCTGTTCCCCTAAGGGCAACGTTTTCTCAAGTTTGCGTTAAATCTGAGGATCTCTCGGCGGGAATGTAACGGACAGACAATCTCGCCTTGATATCGGCATAACAGTGCCCTGGTAGCCTCGTTGGTCTACTGAGAAACCGGCGGTACCTCAAGCAAACATGAGGGCATCACGTCTGCGGTGGGTGATGCTGGGGGGAGGAACGGGAGATGACGCGTAGCATGCGGGGTGACAGGAACAATGACGGCACGCGCCCACGATGGAGTGGCGGACAGAGTGCCGCTACGAGAGAGCACGGCACCGCATGCGAGTTCCCCTCTTGGTGGGAATCGATTGAAGAAGACGTCAGCGACCACTTCGACGACTGGTGGCGATTGTGAGGCTGTCGGGAGGCGTAGGGAAGAGGAATAGCTCAGAAGGGGAGGGGAGGGCTATCGGCTTATCCGATAGCCCGGGCCACTTCCCGATGGATCGCCAGAGACAGGTCGCTGCTGGCGTTCCGGAAGAGCGGGCAGTGCCGGTGGCGGCCAGTGGTGCAATGATCAATCTGATCGATCCGACTCGGCTCGAACGGAATCACGACGCCAAGACACAGCGCGGTCGTCCCGGTGGTTTCTTCCTCGACGTAATAGGGACACTTCATAAACCCTCACCTCCTTTCTCTCTCTGTCCCCCCAGTGCTCCCCCAGGGGGCACAGTCCCTGGAGGAGCGGCACTGAGTCACACAGAAGTTACGCTACACCGTCATCCTGCACTATTCATTAGACACTCGTGTCAAAGAAGTGTTACAAACCGGTAAATTTTTGAGGGGCATGGACACTTCGATTGCGGTTACGGTTTGATCTGGCCGGCGATTTCGGAGAGGTCCTTCGGGTACAGCACGATCTCGATGCGGCGGTTTGCGGTGCGCCCGTCTTCTGAGTCATTGCCGGTGGCCGGCCTTGTGTCGGCATATCCGACTGCTGACAGATTTTCCCGCGGCACTCCGCCTTCTTCGATCAGAAAGCGAACCACGCTGGTGGCACGGGCGGTGGAGAGCTCCCAGTTGGTCGGGAACTGCTCTTTCAGCTTGGCCCCGATCGGAACGTTGTCGGTGTGCCCTTCGATCCGAATCTGTTTGTCGGTCACGTCCTTAAGGATGTCGCTCACCTGTTTCAGCACTTTGAGGCCGGCCGGTTTCACTTGGCTCTGGCCTGAGTCGAAGAGGACGCGGTCCACCATGTTGATCGACAGACGGTCCCGGACCTGCTTGATCTTAATGTCGCCCTTCGCGATTTCGGCTTCCAGCGACTTGGTCAACTCGGCATGAGTCTGGGTCAGGCGCTGGATCTCGGCCTCTTTGGCGGCACGTTCCTGCTCTAGTCTGGCCTTCTCCGCTTCTGCGGCATTGCTCCGTTCTTCGATTCTGGCGCGAGCTTTCTCAGTATCCGCAAGCCGCCCCTCCAGTTTCTGGACTTCGCCGTTCAGGCGGTCCCGTTCCTGGCGTGTTCGGGCCGTCTCGTTGCTCAGCGCTGCCAGGTCACCGGTCAGCGCCGACACGCGTTGTTTGGTTTTCTCGAGCTCGTCTGTGAGCGTTGCCACCTTGCCAGCGAGGATCTGCCGGTCGGCCTCTGCCTGCTTCTTGAAGCTGTCGAATTCAGAAGCGGTCTGAGCCGCCGCTTTACGGGCTTCCTCAAGCTCCGTTAAGGCCCGCGAGTGAGTCCCTGAACTGACGCATCCGGTGAGCAACACCGTGCTGATCAGCATTCCCGTCAGTACTCCAGTCTTCATACGAAAGTCCTTACCTTTCAAGGCTGGAAGATTATGAGTCGGGTCGGACCACAGGCGTCCGACCCGACATGCCTGCCTCCCTGTTGTGGTTGACGGTTCGCTCCTCTCCATGGGGAGCTTTGTCACATGTTGTTTGGTAGCACGGATCCTCACTCTGTTCACTGGATAAAGAAGGAAGGCGGGTACGACAAAATGTCCAACAACGGCAATCGGGTAGGCTGAACCGAATTGCAGAGGTTCGTGCAGGGAGGGCATATCAGTGGTCCGTGCGCTGTGGGTTTCAGGTTCATACCAGCGGCAGATTGCACCCGAAATGGGGCGTTTTTCCCAAGATGCGATGCCTTCGAATACTGAGCAGGAGGGAGCCAAGTCCAAGTCTATCGAATGATTTCAGTCTGTTATGCGGCTGGGGATTTCCTTTTTGACCTGGAGAGGCACCCTGGTACAATCATTGCTCACATGAGTCCAAGATCTAATTTATGATGCCGGTCTTACTCATAGCATTGCTTGTCTTGGTCCTGCCTTTTCCTGCCCATGCGGCGACACGCGGGGATGTCTTCCGCCAAGCCAAGGCTGCGACCGCGCTTGTCGTGGCCGTCAACGACAATGCCCACAGCGTGTCGCTGGGGAGCGGGTTTTTTGTGAACCCTGATGGCCTCCTCATCACGAATGCCCATGTGATTGAAGATCATACGAGGCTGTTCCTGTACGTCGAGGATCAGGCCGTGTACGCGGCGCCGGAAGTGATCGCCGTGGATACTGACAGGGATTTGGCGGCGCTCCGGATTCGGCAGGGTGGCGTCGTTTCTCTGGCGCTGGCAACCGATATTCCGACAGAGGGGACCGACGTCATTGCCGTGGGTTATCCCCGCGCCTCGGATATCATACAAGTGGGTTTTACGGTGCACTCTTCAATCGTTACGGGTGCCGTGAGTGGAGTCGCCGAGCACCGGTCTACGACGAGGGACCACAGCGCTACGTTCATCGTGGTCACCGGCGTCATGAATACGGGGAGCAGCGGTGGCCCGCTCGTACTGCCCGATACCGGCGAGGTGGTCGGCATGGTGGTCACGGCCGTGCCCTATCAGGAATTAGCGAAGGACCGGAAAGGCGCGGTGATCGGAAGCGTCAAGCTGCGATCCGGCCTCAGCTATTCGATTCCGGCTCCCGTGATTCGCCAGTGGTTGGCCTCACAACGCCTGGAGTCGCAGCTCCAGCCGACACCGTTCGGCTCGGGGGCGCTCCCAGGGCTTGGACGTGAGCAGCAGGCCAACCGATCCTTTGCGACGGGGCATCTGCTACACACGATGGGCATGGTACTGCATAAGGATTCCGATCTCTTGAACTTGGCCGTCGGCCATTACAAGGCCGCGGGCGCTATCAGGCCTGCCATGAATGCGCTCGATCGCAATCTCGGATTGGCCTATGGGGCGCTTGGACGGTGGGAGGAAGCGTTGCAAGCCTATCAGAAGGCGGCCGAGCAAACCCCGGATGATGCCGCGTTGCTCAACGACATGGGACTTGCGTGGCAGCGAACAGGGCGGGGGGAACGCGCGGCAGACTCGTACCGAGCCGCCCTTCGGGCGAATCCCCGCTTCAGTCTGGCGCATAATAACCTGGGAACCCTCCTCTGGGAGAACGGCCGACTGGAGGATGCGATTGGGGAGTATCGGAAGGCGTTGGAAATCGAGCCGACCGCCCCCATAGTCGCTTAC
>CAYLLY010000061.1:0-11605 GCA_964384595.1 uncultured Nitrospirales bacterium | reverse complement strand
TTCTACTATTCGTTTTTCTTCCTTCCGCAGGAACGCCGCGACGCCATGCACGCGGTCTACGCCTTTTGCCGCGAAGTGGACGGCGTCGTGGACGACCCCGCGCCGGGATCGGACCCGCGAACGCACCTGGCGCGCTGGCGTGCGGATGTCGCCGCGCTCTATCGCACGGACGGGACCGCCTGCGCGACGGCTTCGAATCCCGTCATCGTGTGTCTGGCCGATCACGTCCGGCGGCTCGGCATTCCGCAGGAATACTTCGACGAGATCATTGCAGGCGTGGAGATGGACCTGACCACGACCCGCTATGCCACCTTCCGCGACCTCTATCCATACTGCTACCGGGTCGCCTCCGTCGTGGGATTGATCTGCCTGAAGATCTTCGGCGCGCGCGCGCCGGAGGCCCAGACGTACGCCGTCAACCTAGGCGTTGCCTTTCAGTTGACGAACATCCTGCGCGACCTGAAGCCGGACGTCGAGCGCGGGCGCATCTATCTTCCGGCGGAAGACCTGGCGCAATTCGGGTACAGCGAGCGGGACCTCCTGGCCGGCTCCTATACGCCGGCGTTCATCAGCCTCATGGAGTTCGAGTGCCGGCGCGCCCGGGAGTATTACCGCGCGGCCGACGCCGCCCTGCCCGAAACCGATCGGCGGGCGCTCCTTCCCGCCGAAATCATGCGCGCGATCTATCATGCGATTCTTGAACGGATCGAAACGGCCCGCTACCGGGTATTTGACCGCCGCATCACGCTGTCGCCGCCTCGCCGCCTCGCCGTCGCCCTCAAAGCTTGGCTCGCCTGCCGGCTGAAGTAAAAGCACGAAGGGCAGGCGCTCCGATCGGAACGCCTGCCCCTCAAAAGAACTCTAAGCGTCGCTGCGCTTAACGGGCCGTCGTGCGATGCTTCACAGGTCCTTGAGGGTTCCCTTGGCTTTCTCGTCGAGCGCCTCACGCACCAGGAAGTCAAGCCTTCCAGCCTCAGAGTCAGCTTTGATCTCCTCGTCCCACCTCTCCCAATCCTTTTCTGAAAGCCACCGGACCAGTTCGGTGAACTCGTCCCTAGGAAGTCTCTCGATTTCCGTTTTGAGTTCATCTACCTTCGACATGGTCTTTCCCCCGGTAATAACTCATCACGCCCGATCACAGATTGCGGCACCCGACACGGAGCAGGACCTTATTCACAAACTCAGTATGCCATCCTTGCCTGCTAAACGCCACCCCCTGATGTGCCTAGATGGCTAACGTTCTGGATAGACTGCGAATCCTGCAGTCTATCCGGCTATCAACCCGCACGACGATCCGTCATGCACTATGAGACACGGTGACGCACCGGAAGGTTGAATCGGTAGGGAGAGGGAATCTTGCGGTTAGAAAACGCGAGGGGCAGGCGCCCCGCCAGGAACGCCTGCCCCTCGTCAGCAAAAAGCCCTGTGCGTCGCGCTTATTTCTTTTCGAAGCTCCGCTCGTAGAGGATCGTGGTCCAGGCCTCTTCCTCCGTGATCGCGGTCCCGATCAGCGGCACCATGCCGGTCCCGGCGCTCCCGTTCTTGATCACCCAGAACATCTCGCCGTCGGTCCGGTTCTTGTGGAACTTCGGGTTGGTGAAGTTCCGCGGCGAGGGGTTCAGGATCGCACCGGCCGGGCCGTCACCCTTGCCGCTCGTTCCATGGCAATTGAAGCACGTGCCTTTGCCCTCGTAGATCGCCTTCCCCTTGGCGATGTTCTCGGGGGTCTTCGCGATCGGATTCTTCATCGCCTTGGCGGCGCCGCGCTGATCACCAGGCACGCGGGAAACCGTCGGGTCTTTCTCTTCCGCATAGGCCGTCACGGCCACCATCGCACACACCGACACTGCAATCAGTCCTGACTTCAGATAACCCATCACTGCCCTCCTTTTGGTTGAGCGCCCCTACCCTTAATAATTAATCCCTTGTTGCACATGCTCTCGATAAAACAGGCCAAAAACGGCGTCACTATAACGTGGCGCTCCCACGAGTGTCAAGATGTTTTGCCGTATTTACACGCACAGATGATGCCAACTCCTAAGCCCTGAAACTAGGCCAGGTTTTCCTGGAAGTCGCGTCATCCGTACCGGGACTGCGGCACCTGATGCCGCATTCCAGGCTACCGCTCCGCGGCCCTCGCGGGATCGATCTTGTTTCGGTCGAACGGCTCTGGAAAGTAGTCCGCAATGCGTCGCTGGATGCACGCGCCGTGCGCATCGTCCAGCAGTACTTCCAAGTCCGGCGCGAATTCCCAGAGGACCTGGCGGCAGGCGCCGCAGGGCGGGCACCCGCCGTTGGCCCCTCCCGCGATCGCGATCACCGTGAAGCCCCGCCGCCCTTCAGACAGCGCCTTGAAGAGCGCCACCCGCTCCGCGCAAATCCCGAGATACGTGGGACTCTCGATATTGCAGCCCGTAAAGACGGAGCCGTCCTCGCACAGCAGCGCGGCCCCGACCTTGAACTTGGAGGACGGCGCCACCGCCATTTCCCGGGCTGCTCGGGCCTTGGCTAGAAGATCCTTGTGATCCATCATGGGGTAAAGACGATCTCCCGGACGACTTTCCCACGCCCGCCGAACGGCCCCTGGAGTTTGCCGTTCAGGGACACCCGTACGCCGCCGGCGTTGCCGAGCGTGAGTATCACTCGCTCCTGCGCCTTCCAACGGTTGCGGTCTCCCGGATTCAGCATGACTTCCTGGGATGTCGCATGATCGGTCTGCACTTTCACCCAGCACCGCTCGATGGCCTCCACATCCAGGATCAGTTTTTTCTGCTCATCGGGAACGACGCCCTCCAGAGGCAGGACTCCGGAGAAGTTGCGCTCCACTTCAGACTGCCCGGAAACAGACCGGAAGGCCGGATCGCCGACGGGCGCCGCCGGTTCGGCCCGGGGCGGCTCGGGCGCCGGCGCCGGCACGGAGGCGGTCGGAACCGGATCGATGGGAACGGGCCTCGGCTCGGGCCGCTCGCGGTCGCGCCCCATTATCACGAACAGGAGGAGCAGCACGGCAGAGACCACGCCGGCCACAATGTTACGATTGACCTTCTTCCGCCGTTCTTCCTCCTCTAATTTCTGCTTCAGGGACTCCCGCTCGTTGCGTTTGGCGTAGAACTCCCCCCCCGACTCATCGAACTGCCTGATGACGGTCGCCTCGTCCAACCCCAGGATGCGGGCATAAGACCGCACGAAACCCTTGGCAAAGACTTCATCCGGGAGCTTCGCGTAGTTGTTGTCCTCGACCGCCTTGAGGTACTGCGGCAGGATGCGGGTGCGGGCCGCCGCCTCTTCGAGCGTCAGCCCCTTGGCCTCGCGGGCCCGCTGAAAGTTTTCGCCGAGTGATTCGCCCATGTCACTTCAGTTTCTGCATCAGCCGCGTCGCCTCCGCCCCGGCGGTCCCCTGGGGATCCAGCGCTTTCACCTGAGCCAGCGCCTCCCGGGCCTTGGCGTTCTCGCCCTGTATGATGAAGAGGCGTCCAAGTTCGAGATAGAGCAGCGCGCGAGGTACGGTGGGGGGATCGATCTTGAGCGCTTCCTGATAGACAAGGATGGCGCCGGCGTTATCCCCGAGCAAACGCAACGCGGTCCCGAGATTGCTGTACGCAAGGTCGGGCGTGGCGTACAACGGGAGCATCGTCGCCTTCCGGAGAACGTCAACGGCCTCCGGCAACCGCTTCAACTCGATCAGCGTCCGGCCGTAGAAATTGAGCGCCTCTCCGTTGTCCGGTTTGAGCTCGATGCAGCGGCGGAACTCCCTCGCCGCGTCGGCGTATTCCTTCCGCAGGAAGTAGACGCTGCCCAGCGCATAACGCGCGTCGTAATTGTCGGGATTGAGCTGGATCGACTTTTGAAACGCGATGAAGGCCTGCTGCTGGTTGGTGTCCATGTGCGAGAGGCCCTGCTTGTAGTAGCCGTCGGATTCGCGCTCCTGCTTGGCGATCTCTTCCGCGGAAACACATCCGGCCAGCAGGATGACGGTCGCGAGACCGGCCAGGGCCCGCATCCTCGCGCCGCCGTTGAAACATCCGTTGTCGCCCATGCATGTATCCTCCCAGCTAGATATCCTCGAAAAACGTCAGCCGCTTGAACTCTTTGAACCGCGTTTCAATCTCCTTGTAGTCCAACCGCCGGAGCCGATCAAGACTGAACTCCTCCACGGCGAAGGACGCCATCACACTCCCGCACACGATCGCCCGGCAGAGAGCTTCGTCCCCGAGATTGCCCGTGCTGGCCAGATATCCCATGAAGCCCCCCGCAAAGCAATCGCCGGCCCCCGTCGGGTCCTTGATCTGCTCCAGCGGAAACGCGGGTGCGGCAAAGACGCGGTCGTGGTTGAACATAAGGACGCCGTACTCGCCCCGCTTGATGATCAGCGTCTTCGGGCCGGCCGCCCGGATCGTGCGGGCCACCTTGACGAGGTTGGGATCGGCGCCCAGCGCCCGGGCCTCGCCGTCGTTGATGATGAGCACGTCCACCTCTTTGAGCAGGCGGGCAAGCGCGTCCCGCTTGCCGTCGATCCAGAAATTCATCGTATCGCAGGCTACCAGCCGGGGCCGCTTCACTTGCTGCAGCACGTCAGACTGCAACTCGGGATCGATATTGGCCAGAAAGAGCAGATCGGGCGACCGGTAGGCGTCCGGCACCCGGGGGCGAAAGGTCTCAAAGACGTTCAGTTGGGTGTCCAGCGTCTTGGCCTCGCTCAACTGGTACGAGTACTCGCCCCTCCACCGAAACGTCTTGCCGGGGCGCCGCTCCAGCCCCGCGAGATCGATCTCCCGCCGGCGAAGGAACGCGAGATGGCTCTCCGGAAAATCCTCCCCCACCACTGCGATCAGATTCACCTTGGTGAAGTAGCTCGCGGCGGTCGCAAAATAGGCGGCGGACCCGCCGAGGACCTCGTTCCCCTCGCCGAACGGGGTCTTGACGGTATCCAGGGCAACCGACCCGACGACGACAAGCTGCAGCATGATGCCGTTCCTACCGCCCTTTCTTTCCGGCCGGCGGCTTGCCGAGCAGGAGCGACAGCCGCTTGCGCGTCGCCGCCGGGATCTTGTCCGGCGCGGTGATGACCGCGGCTTCGATGGCCCGGTCGCAGGCGCATGGGCGCGGCCCGGCCAGCGCCGGCACCGCGGCCCGGATGATTCGCTGGGACAGCACGACGTTGCGGCGCAGCGTCGCGATCACGGCGTCCACGGTGACGGAGTCATGCCCGGGATGCCAGCAGTCGAAGTCCGTGACGAGGGCCATGGTGGCGTAACACAGCGACGCCTCGCGCGCGAGCTTCGCCTCGGGAAGGTTCGTCATGCCGATCACGTCCACGCCCCACTGCCGGTACACCAGCGACTCGGCGCGGGTGGAAAATTGCGGGCCTTCGATGCAGAGGTACACCCCGCCCTCATGAACGGTGGCGCTGCATTTGCGCGCGGCCTCGGCGAGCTTGCCGGCCTCGTCCCGGCAGACGGGGTCCGCCATGCCGACGTGGGCCACCAAGCCTCGCTCGAAGAAGGTGCCGATCCGCCGCTTGGTCTGGTCATAGAACTGGTCCGGGATCACGACGTGCCCGGGGTGGAGCGCCTTCTTCATGCTGCCTACCGCGCTGACCGAGATGACGCGTTCCACTCCCATCTTCTTGAGCGCGTAAATGTTCGCGCGGTAATTGATCTCGCTCGGCGAAAGCCGATGTCCGCGACCGTGCCGTGAGAGAAAGGCCACGCGCACGCCGTCCAGCTCACCCACCACCACCGCGTCGGACGGCGGGCCGAACGGCGTCGTCACCTTGACTTGCCGGACGCGGGTCAGGCCGTCCATCCCGTAGAGCCCGCTGCCGCCGATCACGCCGATCGAAGCCGTCGCCGCGTTCCTCACTCACGCCCCGCCCATTTGAACGCTGCTCGGCCAAGACCTCGCAGCTACGGAAGCCGCAGGCGCTTGCGTCTTCACGATCCCACGCGTCCCCAAGTACTCCATTACGCGTTCCGCGATCCGCTCCACCGATTCATCCTCCTCGATCGTCAGCCAGTGCACGGACGGATAGCTCCGGAACCAGGTCAGTTGCCGCTTGGCGAAGTGGCGGGTGTCCCGCTGCAGGCGCCGCACGGCCTCGTCCCACTCGTACCGACCTTTCACGTAGCCCGTCATCTGCCGGTAGCCGAGCGCCTTCATCGAACCCAGCGTCTCGTCATAGCCGTGGGCCAGCAACCCCCGCGTTTCCTCCAACAGGCCGTCTTCAATCTCCCGCAGCACCCGTGCGTCGATGCGCCGATACAACGCCGCGCGGTCCATCGTCAGGCCGATCATGACGGAACGGAACGGCCGTTCCTTGAATTGATGCCGGACATGCCACTCGGAGAGGGGGACGCCCGTCCGGACCACCACCTCAAGGGCCCGCACGATCTTGTTGCGGTCGCGGGCATGGAGCGTGCCGGCCAGCGCAGGGTCCACCTGCTCCAATCGGCGCCACAGATACCCTTCCCCGTGGGCGGCCTCTTCCTCGAGCAACTGCCGGCGCAAACCCCAATCGGCCGGCGGCCCTTCCCATAAACCATAGGCCAGCGCGCGGACGTACAGCCCCGTGCCTCCCACGACCAGCGGCACGCGCCCGCCCGCATGCAACCGGGCGATCTCCCGCAGGGCGGCCCGCCGGTACAAACCCACGTTGAACGGCTCATCGGGAGCGACAAGATCGATCAGTTGATGCGGCACGCCGTCGCGCTCTTCAAGCCGGGGCTTGTCCGTGCCGATGTCCATGCCCCGGTACACCTGCGTGGAGTCGGCGGTCAGGATTTCGGTCTCCAGCACCTTCGCGACGGGAATCGCCACTCGGCTCTTCCCGACGGCCGTCGGCCCGACCAGAAAGACTACCGGCAGGGCTTCTTGTCTTATGTCCATCCCAATCGCCCGAAGATGCGGTCCAGTTCATCGATCGTCAATCGCATGGCAATGCGGCGCCCATGAGGACAGGTGCCGGGGAACCCGGCATCGCGCCAGTCTTCGAGCAGCTTCCGCATCTCCGCCTGTTCCAGTCTCCGGCCCGCCCGCACCGCGCTGTGGCAGGCCATCGTGGCGAGCACGGCATTGTACCTCTCCTGCACGGACGGCGTCGAGGCCCGCTCCTCCCAGTCCTCCACCATCGACCGCAGCAGCGCCTGCGGATCGCTCTGGGACACCAGCGCCGGCATCGCGCGAACGACGACGGTGCCCTGCCCGAACTCCTCGACCTCGAAGCCGAGGCGGCGCAGATCCTCCAGATGCGCGCGCACCGTCACGGCTTCGCCGGCGGACAGTTCCACCATCTGGGGCAAAAGCGCATGCTGCGACGCAATGGCGCCCGCGCCAAACTGGGCCGTCAACCGCTCGAACAGCACACGCTCGTGCGCGGTATGCTGATCCACGATCTGCACCTCGTCACCGATCTGCGCAATGAGGTAGCGGTTGGCGATCTGGCCCATCGGCCGGACTTCGAGATCCACAGAGGGCAGATACGGCTGCGCGGGCTCCGCCGCGGATTCGACGAGCGACGGGGGCGGGCTGAGCGTACCGACGCCAGGAAGGGGATAGTCGGCGGTCACCCGGGAGGGAGCGGACGCCGGCCCCACCACCGCCTGGATGCGCGAGCGCACCCATTCATGCACCCGCTCCTGATCGGAAAAGCGCACCTCGCGCTTCGTCGGATGGACGTTCACGTCCACGTGCCGGGAATCCACCGTCAGCGCCAGCACAAAACGGGGGTGGCGCCCCCTGGCGAGATACGTGCCGTATCCTTCGTAGACGGCATGCGCGATCGCGGCGCTTTTCACCCAGCGGCGATTCACGAACAGGTCCTGGGGTATTCGCGACATCGTGGCCGCCAGCGGACGGCAGACGAGCCCTTCTAGACGAAGCGCGCCGTCTTTTTCGTCCACCACCGCGCAGGCGTCAATCAGCGCCTCTCCATAGACCTGCTGCACCCGCTCCCGCAGAGACCGTACCGCCGGGTAGTCCGCCACCGCATTCCCGTCGTGCGACAACCGGAAGTGGATCGCGGGAAACGCCAGCGCCTGCCGCTGGACGGCCTGGCAGATGTGCCCGAATTCCGTAGCGGGGCTCTTGAGAAACTTCTTCCTGGCGGGGGTGTTGTAGAACAGGTCGGCGACGTCGATCGCCGTCCCCGGAGCCGCTGCGGTGTCCCGCTGTTTCACCAGCGCGCCCCCTTCCAGACGGATCTCCGTACCCACCGTAGCGCCGGCCGCGACGGTGATGAGCCGCACCTTCGAGACCGCCGCAATGCTGGGCAGGGCTTCACCGCGGAAGCCCATCGTCCGGATGGTAAAGAGATCGGCCTCGGTGCGGATCTTGCTCGTCGCGTGACGATGGAACGCCAGGGCCGCCTCCTCCGGAGCCATGCCGCCGCCGTCATCGGTCACCCGGATGAGGCGCCGCCCCGCCTGTTCGACATCGACCGACACGCGGGTGCATCCGGCGTCGATGGCGTTCTCCACCAATTCCTTCACCACCGACGCCGGACGCTCGACGACTTCACCGGCCGCGATCCGGTTGACCACATCCCCCGGAAGAACCGTGATTGTCGATGTCATTTGATGTCGGCGAGCTTCAGTCGGGCGCGGCTGGCTTCATTCGACTGCGGATATTTGTCGATCACCTGCTTGAGACGCTCCTTGGCCTTGGCGACGTCGCCGAGCTCGGCATGCGCCAGGCCGACTTCAAACAAGGCGGCGGGCACCTTGTCGCTCTTCGGATACTCCGCGATCACGCGCTCGTAGGTTTCGATGGACTGCCGGTATTCTTTTTTGTTGTAGCGTGACCGCCCGATCCAGTACTGCGCGTGGGCCGACTGGCTGACGCCGGGAAATTTCTTGAGCAGCTCCCCGAAACCGGAGATCGCCAGGTCGTAGTTGCCTTTCAGATAGTCATTATAGGCTTGATTGTACAGAGCCGTCGGGGTCAGCGCGGCCTGGGGTTCCGGCCCGCCCCCCGTGGGCGGCTGGCCCGCCGGACCTTCGGCCTGGGACTCCCGTGCCGGCGCTTGTCCCGGCGCACGAGCCGCTTCCGGTTTCCCGCTGCTCGGCGCTTCCGCGCGGCGTGAGGCCTCCTCCGCCTGCCGCAGCAGCTCGCCGAGTTTCTGGTCGAACCCCTGCTGCTTGTTCCGCACGCTCTCGATCCTGGCTTCCAACACCTCCAGTCTCTTCGCCACATCGGCCTGCTTTGTGACGCGATCCGGATCGTCGAGGCGTTTCAGGAGGTCCTCCTTGAGCTTCCGGTTGTCGGCCTGTAGTTGGCGGACCTCAGCGCGAAGGTCCGTGAAGTCGGCTGTGGGCACGCACCCGGCCAGGACCAGACCGAGAGACAGGACGAGGACAAGTCTCATTTCAGGGAGGCCAGCTTGTTGCGTGCCTTGTGGGCTTCTTCAGTCCCTGAGTATTTATCGATCACTTGTTTGTAAGTGTTTTTCGCGGGAAGCTTTTCGCCCAATTCAAGTAATACTTCGGCCTTGTGAAGGAGTGCGCCGGGGGCCTTTTGATGCCGGGGGTAATTGTTGATGACTTTCTCGTATTCTTCTATGGCGCGCGTGTAATCGCTAGTCTTCTTGTAACATTCGGCCATGTAAAAATGCGCAGCAGGAACATATGTTGCTGAATGCGGATACTTGTCGGTGAACTGGCGGAACAACTTCAACGCGTCGTAGCACTGACCTTTCTCGTACTGGGCCTTGGCCAGATCGTACGCTTCCTTGTCCGAAAGCGCCGCCTCGGGCGCGGTCCGCGGCGCGGAACCGGACGGGCGCAGCGGCTCGGCCGGAATGGAGGCTTGTTGCGCCGGCTGGGAGGGCTGGGGAAGCTGCGGTTGTTGCGCCGTTGAAGCCTCCTGCGGCGCCTCAACAGGAACGGCCAGCCTGCCGACCGCCTCTTTCAGTGCTTCCTGGTTGCTCTTGAGCGCGCCGATACTGCCGGAGGTTTCATTGACCGTGGCGATTACGGTATTCAGCGTCTTTTCCAGCGCGGCCAGCCGGGCGGTCTGTTGTTCGGCCTGAGCGGCGAGCGACTTCATCGCCTGCCCGTCGGCCTCGACCTGCCTCCTCAGCGCATCCAGCTTGGCGGCGCGATCGCCCTCTTGGACCGCCAGCATGCTGACCTTGCCTTCCGTCTTGCCCGCCAATTCGGCGACCCGGCGGTCCATATCGGTCGTGCGGTCGTTCAGGCTGTGCAGGACCTTGCTGAACTCGGAGAGCGCCGCCTGGAACTGCGTCACCTTGGCCGACAGGTCGCGGGCCTGCCCGTCCGTCTGCTTCGTCGCCTCCTCCAGTTTCGCCAGGGCCAGTGCCTGTTGTTCCACCTGGGTGGACAGCTTGGTCCCGATCACTTTGACGGTTTCGGTGACCTGCATGAGATTCCTGCTGGTGGTCTCGACACGCTTCTCACCCGCCTCCAGGCGACGGTCCACTGATTCAAGACGTTCATCCGCTTTCTTACCGAGCGTGACAAACCCCTCCTGAAGCCTCGCGGCCTGATCATCGAGTCGTCCGGTCAGCTTTTGATTCAGCGCAAAGACCTGCGCTCTCTGGTCGTCGAGCCCGCTCTGCAGGCCGTCAAGATCGCGGCGAATGGTTTCCAACAGCCCCTGGACCACCGACAGGTCTTGGCCCTTGATTTCCTGGACTCTGGTCTCCAGTTCGGCGTTGCGCTGCTGCGCGGTCCTCAGCTCGTGCTGAGATTGCTTCAGCAGCTCTTCGAGCTTCGCCTGCTGCTCTTTGGCCTGACTCTGGATCCTGTTGATCTCTTCAATCTTACCTTGCAGGGAAGCACGGACCTCCTCGGTTTTTTCCAGCGACTGCCGGGAGGCCGTTTTCACATCCTCGGTGGTCGCCACGCAGGCCGCGACGAGCGCCGCCATCCCGATCGCAAGAAGGCCGCCGCCCAGGCCTGTCGGGCGGGCTCTCATCTGGCGTCTTCCATCACCAGATGCGCCCGGCGGTTCTTCCAATAACAGGATTCGTCATGCTCGGTGCACACCGGCCGCTCCTTGCCGTAGCTGGTGACGCCCACTGGGTTCGTGATGCCGAGGGTCAGCAAATATCGGCGGGTCTCCTGGGCCCGCTTCTCGCCCAGCACCAGGTTGTACTCGATGCTGCCGCGTTCATCGCAGTGGCCTTCGATGAGGATTCGGGCCGTGGCATTCTGCTTGAGGATTTCGGCGTTCTGGGCCAGGTTCTTCTTCCCCTCCGGGGAGAGCCCCCAGCGGTCGAACTCGAAATACACGTCACCGAGCTCACGCTGCGCGGCTTCCCGCGCGCGGCGCGCCTCGAATTCCGACGGGTCGGCTTTGGCCACCATCGGAGGCGCAGGCGCTTTCACCACTTCCTCTGCGGGAGGTTTCGCGAATCGCTGCAGGGGCGCGGGCTGAACCGGCTCAGGCTTGGCAACCCCCTCCTGAGTCGTGGTGCCCGTTGTCCCTTTCTTTGAGCAGGCCGTCATGGGAAAGACCAGCCCCATGATGAGCAGGCCGCAGCCCAAGCTGAGCGGGAATCGATTCATTTCGCGTCCTCCAACACCAGGTGTGCCCGGCGGTTCTTCCAATAGCAGGATTCGTCATGCTCGGTGCACACCGGCCGCTC
>CAYLLY010000060.1:0-11626 GCA_964384595.1 uncultured Nitrospirales bacterium | reverse complement strand
TACCCTGCGGTTCACCAGGGTCCTCCGGGAGCTGGCCGCCCGGACGCAGTTCATCGTCATCACGCACAGCAAGCAGACGATGGAAATGACCGACGCCCTGTACGGGGTCACCATGGAAGAAGCCGGCGTCTCCTCCCTGGTCTCCGTCCGCCTGAACAAGCTCCTGGCGCCGGCCTGACGGTTTCCTGCCAGGCGTAAAACCCCATGAAAATCCAGCTTATTGGAGGGGTTTGATTATTGACACCCAGTGACCTGTTTGCTATATACTTGCCTGTTAATGCGCCCGCAATGGTCCTCCCCATATGCCATTAGGCGGACGAACCATCAGCGTCTAGCCCAAAGGACATCATGAAGCGGTGGCTCGGTCTTCTGACCAATTGGTCTGAGAGGATTTTGTCGGCGGCGCCCGAGCGGATGCAGCAGCAGGCCCGCCAGAAAGCCGGCCGGTTCCTGCGCCTTGTGGGCGGCAATCCCGTCGGCACCCTCTCGACCTCCGAGCCCCCGCGCCGTCAAGAGCAGGGTCAGGTTTCCGGTCAAGGGGTGGGCCAGAAAGGCCCATCCATCGAAGAAGCCGTCAAGTGGGGCCGGCAGTGGCTGCTCTCGCGCCAGGCGGAGTCCGGGTACTGGGTTCACGAGCTGGAAGCCGATACGACGCTCACGTCCGAATACCTCATGCTCCGCCGCTTCCTGGGTCTTGTGGACAAGGAGAAAGAACGGAAGGCCGTCCGATATTTGATCGACGCGCAATTGCCTGAGGGCGGGTGGCCGATCTATTACGGCGGTCCGCCTGAGATCAGCGCGTCGGTGAAGGCCTACTTCGCCCTCAAGCTGTCCGGCATCTCCGCGGAGGAACCCTTCATGCAGAAGGCCCGCGCGGTGATTCTGCGCAAAGGCGGGGCCGTCGGGGCGAACGTCTTCACCAAGATCGCGCTGGCGCTCTTCGACCAGTACGACTGGCGCGGGATTCCCTCGATGCCGGCGGAACTGGCCCTTGTGCGGCCGAACGGTGTCTTCAGCCTCTATGACCTATCGTACTGGTCGCGGGCCGTGTTGACCCCGTTGCTGATCATCTTCAATGTCAAGCCGGTCTGCCGGATTCCGAAAGAGCAGGGCATCGGCGAGCTCTACTGCACGGCCCGCGAGCAGGTGGATTTCCGGCGCGAGCCGCCGTTCCGCAAGGACCGCCGGTGGTTCACCTGGCGGAACTTCTTCATTACACTCGATCGAGCTCTGCGGGTCTATGAGCGGATCGTCCCCGTGGGCCTTCGGAAGAAGGCCGTCGCCTCCGCCGCCAAGTGGATGACCGACCGGATGGCGGGAGAGGGCGGGCTCGGCGCCATCTATCCGGCGATGGCCAACTCGATCGTGGCGCTGCGGTGCCTCGGCTACGACGTGGAGCATCCCCTTGTGCGCAAAGCCCTGGGCGAGATCGAGGCGTTGGAAGTGCACGACGGCGACTCGCTGCACCTGCAGCCGTGCTTCTCGCCGGTCTGGGACACCCCTCTGACGATGAATGCGCTGATCGAGAGCGGTCTGCCGCCCGATCATCCCGCCCTGCTCCGCGCCGCGCGCTGGGTCTTCACGCGCCAGTGCCGGAAGGTCGGCGATTGGATCGTCTCGTCTCCCAAGGCCGAGCCGGGCGGCTGGTATTTCCAGTTTGAGAATGAATGCTACCCGGACAATGATGACACGGCGGTGGTCGTCATCGCGCTCTCCAAGCTCGTCATGCCGGAACCCGACGCCCAGCGCGACGCCATGCGGCGCGGAATACGGTGGACGCTGGCCATGCAGGGGAGCGACGGCGGGTGGGGCGCGTACGACAGGGACAACAACAAGATGTTCCTGAACCAGATCCCGTTCGCCGACCATCGGGCCCTGCTCGATCCCAGCACCGCCGATCTCACGGGCCGCGAGTTGGAGATGCTGGGGGCGCTGGGCTATGACCTGAGCCATCCGGCGGCGGTGCGCGCGATCCGGTTCCTCCGGAAGAACCAGGAGGCCGACGGGTCGTGGTACGGCCGATGGGGCGTCAATTACGTCTACGGGACCTGGTCCGTGCTCGCCGGATTGAAGGCGATCGGCGAGGATATGCAGGCCGAGTACGTCCGCCGGGCGGTGGCGTGGCTTGTCTCGAAGCAGAACCCGGACGGCGGGTGGGGCGAGTCCTGCCTCTCGTATGCGGAGGCCGATGCGCACGGCGTGGGGGCGAGCATGCCCTCGCAGACCGCCTGGGCGCTCCTCGGGCTGCTCTGCGCCGGCGAGGTGGAGACGATCAGCGTAGTGCGCGGCGTCAACTATCTCATCCGGCATCAGGACCCACAGGGCTTCTGGCCCGAACGCATGCACACCGGCACGGGCTTCCCGCGCGTGTTTTACCTCCGCTATCACGGCTACAGCCACTTCTTTTCCCTGTGGGCGGTGTCCATGTACCGGTCGCTGAAGGCGGGGGGGCGGACGCGCGCGGACGAGATCCGCGAGCAAAACCGGCGATCTGGACAGTTCCGTCTCGCGTAATGAGAGATGCGACGCGTCGCCATCTTGGCCGCTTCCGGACGTGAGTTGGCGCCGGCTCGCGAGGCGCTGGGAGCGGTTCAATGCGGCCGACTGGGCGTCTTCGAGCGCAAGGTGGGGCGAGTCGGCGACATTGAAGTGCACCTGGTCAATTCCGGCATGGGCGCCGTTTCGGCCTTTGCAGCCGCGGAAGCTGTCCTGGCGGATGCGGCCGTGGATGCCATCGTGTCGACCGGCTATGCCGGAGCACTGGGCGTTGCGGGGATCGGCGAAGTGATCGTGGGCTCAGAGGTGTGTGATTGGACGAATGAGCTGCCCCGGACGGTGTACCGGAGTGACGCGGGCTTGCTTGCAACGGCCCGTGAAGCCCTGGGTCCTGCGAGGACAGCATGGTCGCAGGGAGCCGTGGTGACGGTAGACAATGTCGTGTGGCGGGCGGCGGAGAAACAGGCGCTCGGCAAGGTCAGCGGTGCGATCGCCGTGGACATGGAGAGCGCCGCGATCGCCCGGGCGGCCGCGTCCCGGAACGTGCCGTTCCTGCTGGTCCGCGCCGTGTCCGATCGCGCCGGCGATGATCTCCCGATGGATTTCAACCTCTGGCTGACTCCCGGCGGGCGCGTGCGTGCACTCGCCCAGTTGGTGAGGCGTCCGGCCATCCTCTGGTCCCTCTTCCGGATGAAGCGTCAGATTGAGCAGGGGTCGCAGAACATGGGCCGTTTCTTCCAGGCATGGTGGCGCGTGCTGGGCCGGGAGCACACGTCCGCTCGGATGAATGTTCCGGCCGCGATGGGAGTCCGCTGATGGTGACGACCGCCGTGGCCGGGGTGGGCCGGAACTCGCTGTGGCTCGTCGGCGAGATGGGCCGCATGATGGTCTTTCTCATCAGCACGGTGGCCTGGATGGTGCGCCCGCCCTTTCGTTTCATGCAGCTCCTGAAGCAGATCCATTTCATCGGAGTGAAGTCCCTCTTCGTGATCGTGCTGACGGGCGCCTTCACCGGCATGGTGCTGGGACTGCAGGGGTATTACTCGTTGCGCAAGTTCGGGGCGGAAGGGTTGCTGGGTTCGGCGGTGGCGCTGAGCATCATCCGGGAACTGGGGCCGGTGCTATCGGCCCTGATGGTTACGGGACGGGCGGGCTCCGCCATGACGGCCGAGATCGGCATCATGCGCATCACCGAGCAGATCGACGCCCTGGACACGATGGCGGTCAGCCCTATGCAGTACCTGATCGCGCCCAAAGTGCTGGCCAGTATCATTGTCATGCCCCTGCTTTGCTCGATCTTCGACCTCATCGGCATTTACGGCGGCTACCTGGTCGGCGTCGAGCTGCTGGGCGTGAGCTCGGGCGGCTACACCAGCTCCATGGAATCCAGCGTGGAGTGGAAGGACGTGTACGGCGGGTTTCTCAAGGCCATCAGCTTCGGCGTGATCATATCCTGGGTCTGCACGTATAAGGGGTACCACACCACGATGAGCGCCGAGGGATTGGGAACCGCCACCACCGAGGCGGTGGTGCTGTCCTCGGTGCTGATCCTTATCTGGGATTATTTTCTGACTTCCGTTTTGATGTGATGAAGGACGGGGAAGCATTGACGCCGGTGATTCGTCTCGTAGGGATAGAGAAAAGGCTCGGCGGACAGCCGGTCCTGCAAGGGGTGAACCTTGAGATTCCCCGTGGGAAGGTGACGACGGTGATCGGCAAGAGCGGCGGCGGGAAGAGTGTGCTGCTCAAGCACATGATCGGGCTCCTCCGGCCGGATCGCGGGCAGGTGTTGGTGGACGAGACCGATATCACCCGGCTCAGCGCGCGCGATCTGAACGAGGTCCGCAAGAAGTTCGCCATGCTGTTTCAGGGCGCGGCGCTGTTCGACTCGCTCACCGTCTTTGAGAACGTCGCCTTTCCCCTGCGCGAGAAGACCAAGCTCAAGGCGGTGGAGATCGAACGCAAGGTCCTCGAGATGCTGGAAGCCGTCGGGCTCACGGGCATGGGGCATAAGTTTCCCGCGGAACTCAGCGGGGGTATGCGCAAGCGCGCGGGGCTGGCGCGCGCGCTCGTGATGGGGCCGGAGATCATCCTCTTTGACGAGCCGACCACGGGGTTGGATCCGCTTCTCGCCCGGACGATCCACGACCTGATCATCGAGACCCAGCGGCGGTTCGGGTTTACGGCCGTCATGGTGAGCCACGAAATCCCCGAAATCTTCGGGATCTCGGATTACGTGGCGATGTTGCTGGATGGGGTGATCGCCGAGATGGCGCCATCGGACGAGTTTCAACGCACGCGCCATCCCGGCGTACGAGAATTCATCAGCGTCGGCCCGAGGCCCGAAGTCGTCTCCTCCGGCGCCGGCAGAGAGACGCGGAGACTATGAAAGACGCCAAGCTTGAACTCATCGTCGGGGTCTTTGTGCTGGTCGGGATCGCCGCATTGACCTACCTTGCGGTCAAGCTGGGGAAACTGGAAGTCATCGGCGGGAACCAGTACGAGATCCAGGCGGAGTTTGATTCGGTCGCCGGACTCAAGACCGGCGCGACGGTGGAGATCGCCGGGGTGCAGGTGGGCCAGGTGAAGAAAATCAGTTTGAACGGGGATCGCGCGGTGGTGTCGTTTGCGTTGACGCCGGGCGTGAAGCTCTACGGCGACGCGATCGCGTCGGTCAAGACCCGCGGCCTGATCGGCGACAAGTACGTGTCGCTCTCGCCGGGAGGGTCGCAAAAAGAATTGTCGCCGGGCGCGAAGATCCGTGATACCGAATCCGGGGTCGATCTTGAATCATTGCTCAGTGAGTTCATTCATGGCAACGTGAAATGAGCCTGCCGGTGGTCTTGCGGGGCGGCTGATTATTTATAAGGAGGTCATAGGAATGCGCGAAGGGGGTGGGGTGATTGTCTTGGCGTGCGCGCTGCTGGCCGGTGAGGCGTTCGGCGCGGCGGCGCCGGTGTGGGCGGGGCCGCCCACCGAAGCCGTCCGAAAGACCATCGATGAGGTCATCGGCATCCTGGATGATCCGGCGTGGAAGAAATCGGGGAAGAAGGAGGAGCGCCGCAAGCTGCTCGAGCAGATCATCAGCCGGCGCTTCAACTATCCTGAGATGGCGAAGCGGACGCTGGGACTGGAGTGGGGCAAGCGGACGTCTGAAGAGCAGAAGGAATTCTCGGCCAATTTTCAGACGTTGCTGACGAATACGTACATCGGACGGATCGAGGCGTACTCAGGCGAAAAGGTGCAATACCTCAAGGAATTGAATGACGGCGAGTTCGCGGAAGTCTATACGCACGTCGACACCGGGAAGAGCGTGATCGATATCAGCTACCGGCTGCAGAAAAATTCGGAGGACTGGAGCGTCTACGACGTGGTGGTGGAGGGCACCAGCTTGGTCCAGAACTACCGCGAGCAATTCAAAAGAATCATGCGCAAGGAGTCGTTTACGGCTCTGTCCAAGCAGCTTCGTGAGAAGTCGGCAAACATCAGAGCTCCTGTCCCGGACGGCAGCGAGACAGCCAAGGGCCGCTGAGTTCAGGTGGAACTCCTTCTGCGCTCGATCCGTCTTGCCCTCGCGTGCGTGGTGGGATCGCTCCTGCTTCTCTGGGCGGAGGCGTATGCACAGGAGCAGTCCTATTTCGTGATCCCGGCCGTGGCTACGGCGAAAAACGACGGCGTGGACATCGGGGTAATCGTCCCGTACATCTTTGCGGACGACGAGGGCCGCGTGACCAAGATCATCGCCCCGATGTACATTCACAACGAGTTCGTGGGCTCGCGTGCCACGCTCAACCTGTTTCGCTATCCGGCGAGGGGAGAGCAAATCAAGCTGATTGCGTCCTTCACGGAAAAGACCGAGCGCAAGTTCCTGCTCGACTACCAGACGCTGTTCCTGAACGGCGGTCAGTACAGCCTGGAAGGGAATGTCGGGTTCTTTAAAAACGGCACGGCCCGGTTTTTCGGCTTGGGCAACCAGACCAGGGAGAATCAGGAGACCAACTATACCGACCGGGAACTCCTCGGGTTCATTACGGGAGGGCTCTATGTCGGACCGGGGAGGCGGCTGACGTGGACCGAACGCCTACGCAACGTCGAGGTCCGGGTCGGGGCGGTGCCCAATATCCCGTACACGCAATCGGTGTTTCCCGAGATCAAAGGGACGGGCGGGGCGACGGTGTGGGGCCACAAGCTGGCCTTTCTCGACGATACGCGCGATGATACGCTCACCCCGACGGTCGGGAGCTATTTGGCGCTGTTCCTGGAATTGGCGCAGTCCCTAACGGCCGATACCAATACCGTGTTCAGCCGCTACGGGTTCGATTACCGCATCCTGCTGCCGAACCAGACCAAGCAATACACCTTCGTGTTCCGGGCGAAATTGGAGGCGACGGTCGGCGGCGCCGAGATTCCCTTCTTCGAACGGAGCAGCTTGGGGGGGCAAACTTCATTGCGGGGCTTCGGCGTGGGCCGGTTCGTTGACAACCATTCCCTTGTGTTCAATTTCGAGGAGCGGATCCAGTTGTTTCACTTGAAGGTGTTCGGGACCGTCGCCGAGGTCGAGACGGCGCCGTTTCTCGATGTCGGAAAGGTGACCGATACGTTCCGCTACCGGGCCTTTTCCCAGTATGAAGCCAACCCCGGGATCGGATTCCGGGCGATCGCGCGTCCCAACGTCGTGGGGCGGGTGGATTTTGCGACGGGCAACGAAGGACAAACCGTCTTCGCGGGGCTGGATTTCCCGTTCTAGCTCTTCAGGAGGTTTGGGCGAATGAGCGGTCGGCGGACACACGGCAGGGAACAGCGCCCAGGATGGCTGGCGCGGAGCGTGCTGCTGGCCATACTGCTGGGGCCGTCGATCGGTGCGGAAGCGGCTGAGCTCTATGTCGGGCAAGGCCTGGTGCCGGTCCGGAACTTCCAGCCCTTGCAGGGGCTGTCGCTGCAGATGCCGGTGGACGGCGCGATGCCGCTCAAGAGCGGCGAGGTCAGTCTTCGCGCCAATTTCGCGGAGACCAGTACCATCCTGCGTGAAACCACCGCAACCGGGACGGCGCTCCTGAAATTCGGGCAGTTGCGCTCGGCGGTCGACATCCGGTATGGAACGGCGATGGAGGATATCGAGATCGGCCTTGAATTCGCGTCGCTGTACCGCCACTCATCCGGACTCGACGGGATGATCACGGCGGTGGAGGCCCTCGTCGGGAGGCCCGCTCCCATCCGCCAACAGCTGAAAAATCAAGGGTACGCGTTCTCTCTGGGGAGAGGCCCTGCCCTCTTGAATCCGCCGAACGATGCCTTCGGGCTGACCGATATCGTGCTGCATGTCAAGGCCCTCCTGGTCGCCGAAGGGAGATATAAGCCGGCGACGTCGTTGCGGGTGGCTCTGAAAGTGCCGGTGGGCGACCGGACCCGGGCGTTCGGAACGGGTGTTGCGGACCTGGGCGTGGGCCTGTCGCTCCAGAAGACCGTCTGGAACCGGGTCGGTCTGTACCTTAACCTGAACGAAGCGCTGCCAACCGGGCATTACAGCGGCTTGGCGCTCAGAGGATATTTCACCATGGTCACGGGGGTGGAATTCATGGCCACGCCGAAGTTCTCGGTCACGGGCCAGTTCGACTATTACCAGTCGCCGTTCGGCAACACCGGCCTCAAGCTGTTGGATAACGGCGTCACCGAAGCGGTCCTGGCCTTCGGGTACCGCTTCACCCCGAGTCTCCTGTGGCAGATTTACGGAGTGGAGAACCTGGATTTCACCAGAGACTCAGCCGCCGATTTGACCATCGGGACCGCACTGACCTATCGGATTCCCCGGAAGTAGGGGAGTGCGGCTGTGAGCGGCTTGGAGCGAGGCCGCCGTTCTTGACTGCCCGTCTGTGCTATGTGACAATGCCTGAATTTTACAGCGCAACTGTGAGGTCGAAACCGTGTCGCTATTGAAGACGATTGACAGCCCGGCTGATCTGAAACGGGTGCCGGTCGAGCAACTTCACGCCCTGGCCGGGGAGATCCGCGAGCAGATCATCTCAGTGACCTCGGCCGTCGGCGGGCATCTGTCGTCCAACCTCGGCGTGGTCGAGCTCACGCTGGCGTTGCATTATCTGCTGGACACGCCCAAGGACAAGATCGTCTGGGATACCAGCAATCAGGCCTATACGCACAAACTTCTGACCGGCCGGCGCGAGCTGTTTCCCACGCTCCGGCAGTACGGCGGGATCAGCGGCTTCTGCAAGCGCGAGGAAAGCATCTACGATACGTTCAACGCGGGGCACGCCGGAACCGGCGTCTCGGCGGCGGTCGGGATGGCGGTGGCGCGGGACCTGGCTGCGCAGAACCATAAAGTCGTGTGCGTGGTGGGCGACGGGGCGATGACGTCCGGCATGACCTTGGAAGCCATGCAGCACGCGGGCGGTCTGCGCAAGGATCTGCTGGTCATCCTCAACGACAATCAGATGTCCATCTCCAAGAACGTCGGCTCGCTCTCGGCCTATCTGAACCGCACCTTTACCGGCGAATTTGTGACCCATATGAAGGAAGAGGCCAAGCACCTGATCCAGGCGATTCCGCAGGTGGGTGATCGGATCAGCAGGATGGCGCACCGCGCCGAAGAACTGGCGAAAGGCCTGATCCTGCCCGGCGTCCTCTTCGAGGAACTGGGCTTCCGCTATGTCGGCCCGATCGACGGGCACAGCTTCGAGCAGGTACTGCCGACCTTGGAGAACGTGCTCAAATTGCATGGGCCGACGCTGCTCCACGTGATTACGAAGAAGGGGCTCGGCTACGAGCCTGCCATGAAGGACCCGGTCTGGTTCCATGCCTGTCCGGCCTTCGTGCGGGAGACGGGGCAGCCCGCCGCGAAAAGCGCGAAACCGTCCTACACCTCGGTGGCGATTAACACCCTCTGCCGGCTGGCGCGCGAAGACAAGCGTATCGTCGCGATCACGGCGGCCATGTGCGACGGCACCGGCCTGAACGCCTTCGCCAAGCAGTTCCCGGACCGCTTCCACGACGTCGGCATCGCGGAGCAGCACGCGCTGACCTTCGCCGCGGGCCTCGCGACGCAGGGTGTCCGGCCGGTGGTGGCGATGTATTCCACGTTCCTGCAGCGGGCGTTCGACCAGGTCGTGCACGACGTGGCGACGCAGAACCTGCCGGTCTCCATCTTCATCGACCGGGGTGGGTTGGTGGCCGAAGACGGCACGACGCACCACGGCGCGTTCGACTACGCCTATCTCCGGCACGTGCCGAACATGGTGGTGATGGCGCCGAAGGACGAAAACGAGCTCCAGCACATGGTCAAGACGTGCCTGAGCCATCAAGGCCCGGCCTCCGTCCGGTACTCCCGGGGGAGCGCGTGGGGTATACCGATGGACGCGGAGCCGAAGGCCCTGCCGATCGGGCAGGGCGAGCTGCTGCGCGAGGGGCATGACGTGGCCCTGGTCGCGATCGGGATCACAGTGCTGCCCGCCTTGCAGGCAGCCGAACGGTTGGCGGAGGAAGGCATCTCGGCCGCCGTCGTGAACGCCCGTTTCGTCAAGCCGCTCGATCATGCGTTGATCGCGCGGGTGGCCGGCCGGGTGAAGTGTCTGGTGACGGTGGAGGAAGGCTGCCGCATGGGCGGCTTCGGGTCCGCCGTCCTGGAATCGCTGTCGGAGCAGGGCATCGGCAACCTTCCGACGAAGGTGATCGGCCTGCCCGATAAGTACATCGAGCAAGGACCACAGGATTTGCTGCGCGTGCAGTACGGGTTGACGGCGGACGGGATCTACGAAGAGGCGAAGGACTTGCTGGCCCAGGCCGATCTACAGGTCGAAGAACGGTTCTGAGTATGTTCATCAAGCGCCGCAAGACGAAGCAGGTTCGCGTGGGCCAGGTGCCCATCGGCGGGAGCGCGCCGGTGGTCGTCCAGTCCATGACGACGCCGGACACGGCGGACGTCAAGGCCACGGTCGAGCAGATCCATCAACTGGAGCAGGTCGGGTGCGAGATCGTCCGGGTGACGGTGAACACGCCGGAGGCCGCCAAGGCGCTCCCGGCCATCAGGAAGCAAACAACCGTTCCGCTGATCGCCGACATCCACTTCGATCACCGGCTGGCGCTCAAGGCCGCGGAAGTCGTGGACTGCGTGCGCATCAACCCGGGCAACATCGGGGCTTGGTGGAAGGTGGAGGAAGTGGTGAAGGCCGTGCGGGAGCGGAACATCCCGCTGCGGATCGGCGTCAACGGCGGCTCGCTCGAACGGGAGTTGCTGGCGAAGTACGGCTACCCGACGGCCGAGGCGTTGGCGGAATCCGCGCTCAACGCCGTGCACGCGATCGAAGACATCGGCTTCACGAACATGAAGGTGTCGCTCAAGGCGTCGGACGTCCCTTTGATGGTGGACGCGTACCGGCTCTTCGCCCTGCAGTCGGACTATCCCCTGCACCTGGGCGTGACGGAGGCGGGCACGCTGCTGACCGGCTCCATCAAGTCCTCGATCGGCATCGGCCTGCTGTTGGCCGACGGCATCGGGGACACGATCCGCGTGTCGCTGGCGGCCGATCCGGTGGAGGAAGTCAAGGTCGGGTTCGAGATTCTCAAGGCGCTCGAATTGCGCCACCGCGGGGTCAATGTCATCGCCTGCCCGACGTGCGGGCGGGTAGAAATCGACGTGGTCAAGCTCGCCAATGAGATCGAGAAGCGGGTGGGGCACATCCGGGTGCCGCTGACGGTGTCGGTGCTGGGCTGCGTCGTGAACGGGATCGGCGAAGGCAAAGAGGCCGACATCGGCATCGCCGGCGGCGAGGGCTCCGGTGGCCACGGCATCCTCTTCAAGGAGGGGAAGCTGGTCCGGAAGGTCAAGTCGGAAGAGCTGATGGAGACGCTGCTGGCCGAGATCGAGCTCATGGCCAAGGAGCGGGAGGCCGGCGGCTCCGGCGACGACGGCAACGGGCACGGCAGCGGCGGCGCTCAGGGCGACGCGGCGACTCCCGCGAAGAAGGAAATCCCGATCCTCAAAGTCTGATCGCGACTTACCAGCCTTGTGCCGGTGTCGGCACTCCGTTTATAATCCCCCGCGAAGGCGCCGTACCCAAGTGGTTAAGGGAGCAGTCTGCAAAACTGCGATGCAGCGGTTCGACCCCGCTCGGCGCCTCCA
>CAYLLY010000059.1:0-11979 GCA_964384595.1 uncultured Nitrospirales bacterium | reverse complement strand
GCCTCGGCGTCCCTGTCCCAGGCCTCGACCTTAAAGCCCTCCCGTGCCAGATACACCGCATTCCGGCCTCGCCCGCAGGCTAAGTCGAGCGCCCGGCCCGGCCGGTAGAACAGCCGGTGCCGCACGAGCCAGTCGGCCGGCCGTATGCTCTGTGGGTCGTCGGCCGCCTGCCGGGTGATCTTCACGCCGGTGGACTCCCGCACGCCCTTGACTGGCGGCTTCAACTTCCGCACCCACAGGGTGACTTCCGCCACGGGAAACTCCGACAGAATGGCTTGCGCCATCCGTTCGGCCATGGTTTCCAGCAAGTGGAAGTGCTTGTTCTGAGCGATCGCCAGGATGCGTTCCGTAACCCTGAGGTAATCCACCGTCCGAACCAAGTCGTCCGTGGCCGCCGCCAGCGCCATGTCCTGGGCCAGTTCGAGGTCGACCGCCATCGGCTGCGGCGCCTCGCGTTCGGCTTCCGAGGCGCCGCAATAACCCTGGAATTCCAGCCGTTCGATGATCAGTCGATCGACCATGTTTCGGCGCTCCCTGAGTGAAGTCCCAGAGAAACGCTACCTAGAGCGGTTCGGCAATGTCAAGGCGGCATCGCAGGGTTTCCCCTTGACTAACCTTCAAGGCGACCCCTACAATTCTGTAAACAATGAGTGAATTCACCCACTTCAACGAAGCCGGCCGGGCGCGCATGGTCGACGTGTCCGGGAAAGGCGCAACACCCAGGACGGCGACGGCGCAAGCGCGTGTCCTGATGCAGCCTGAGACCCTGGAGAAGATCCGGCGCGGGAAGATCATCAAGGGTGACGTCCTGGCCGTCGCCCAAACAGCCGGGATCATGGGCGCGAAGCGCACGCCCGACCTCATCCCCATGTGCCACCCGCTCCTCATCACCGGCGTCGACATTGACTTTAAGGAAGACCCCCAGCCGAACCGTGAGGGACTGTGCAGCATCACGGCGACGGCCACCGTCAAGACCACCGGGCAGACCGGCGTGGAGATGGAAGCGCTCACGGCGGTGACCGTGGCGGCGCTCACGATCTATGATATGTGCAAGGCCGTCGACCGGGGCATGGCCTTCGCCGACGTCTGCTTGCTCGAAAAGGCCGGCGGCAAGTCCGGTATGTACAGACGGAGGGCGTGAGACCGTGATTATCCTGAAGCTGTTTGGGCTCCTGAAGACGCTGGCCAGCAATCAGGCTGAGGTGAGCGTCGCGCTCAACGGCGGGCGGACGGTGGGGGACCTGATCGGCCTTCTCGACAGGGACTACCCCGAGATGGCCGAACTGGTCCACAAGAAGAAAGTGCTCATCTCCGTCAACCACGAGGTCGCCCACCCCGAGACCGTCATCAACGAGGGAGACGAAGTGGCCCTGCTGCCTCCTTTCGCCGGAGGCTCGCCGGCCGAATCCGAGGAGATGCTCGTGCGGGTGCAGCGGGAGGACTTCTCGATCGACGCCGAACTTGCACGCGTGCGCGCGCGGTCGAACCGCATCGGCGGGATCGCGGTCTTCCTCGGGACCGCCCGGGATCGATCCAAGGGCCGCGACGTGAGCGGCATCAAGTTCGAGTACTACGAAGGGATGGCCCAGAAGAAGCTTCGGGAAATCCGGGAGCGGGCCCTCAAGGACTTCGACGTGATCGAGGTCGTGCTCGTCCATCGTTACGGCGACATCCAGATCGGCGAGAACATCGTGCTGGTGATCGCCGCCGCAGAGCACCGGGCCGAGGCGTTTCGCGCGTGCAAGTGGAGCATCGACGAGCTGAAGCAGATCACACCGATCTGGAAGCTCGAGAGCACGCCGGACGGCGAGGTCTGGGTCGAGGAGCATCCGTGAGCAGTGCGCCGCTGAAGAGCGAGCTTCCTACCGTGCAGGATACGTTCGGCCGGCCGCTGCGCAGCCTGCGTCTGTCCGTCACGGACCGGTGCAATCTGCGCTGCAACTACTGCATGCCGGAAGAGGAGTATGCCTGGCTGCCCCGCGAGACGCTGCTGACGTTTGAAGAGATGACGACGCTGACGGAGCTCTTCACGGAGCTCGGGGTCGACAAGGTCCGGCTGACCGGCGGCGAGCCCCTCCTGCGCAAGGACCTCCCTATCCTGATGAGGATGTTGCGGCGGAACCCCCGTATCAAGGACCTCGCCCTGACGACCAACGGGGTCTTGCTGGCCGAGCAGGCGCAGGCGTTCTACGACGCCGGCCTGCACCGCGTGACCGTGAGTCTGGACACGCTCAAGCCCGAGCGGTTCAAGGCCTTGACGAGACGCGACATGTTCGAGAGCGTGCTCAAGGGCATCGAGGCGGTGGGGCAGACCGGCTTCAAAGGCCTGAAGCTCGATACCGTCGCCATCCGCGGATACAACGACGATGAGCTCGTTGACTTGATCGAGTACGGCAAGGGGGTGGGGGCCGAAGTCCGGTTTATCGAATACATGGACGTCGGAGGCGCGACGGACTGGTCCATGGACAAGGTGCTCTCCCGTCAGGCGATTCTTGTTTCGCTGGGGCAGCGGTACGGGCGCATCGAGCCGGTGATCGAGGACAGCTCGGCGCCGGCTCAGCGGTTCGTCCTGCCGGACGGGACGACGTTCGGCATCATCTCCTCGACGACGGTCCCGTTCTGTTCGACCTGCGACCGGAGCCGGCTCACGGCGGATGGCATGTGGTTTCTGTGCCTCTACGCCACGCAAGGAGTGGATTTACGGCAGGCGCTGCGCGCCGGAGCCTCCCGGGACGAGATCAAGGCACGCATCCTCGCCGGCTGGCAGGGGCGCACGGACCGCGGCGCCGAGCAACGGAAAGAGCTGGAGCGGTTCGGCATCCGGGCGAGGCTGGTCGAAATCGAACGGCTCCGCGAGGATCCCCGTCTCGAGATGCACACCAGGGGGGGATGAGCGAGTTGCCGGCTCACTCCGGTTTCTCATTTCTCCTTCTTGGTTTTCTGCTGGGGGTGAAGCATGCCCTCGACGCCGACCATGTCGTCGCGGTTTCGACGATCGCCACCGGGAATCGTAGCCTGAAGCGGTCCTGCGCCATCGGCTTCTGCTGGGGCGTGGGCCACACGGCGGTGTTGCTGGTCGCCGGCCTGGCGGTTCTCGGGCTCCACCTCGCCATTCCGCATGACATGGCCAGATTGTTCGAAGCCGGAGCGGGGGTCATGCTGATCGGACTCGGCCTGTCCGTCGGATGGACGCTCCTACGGGAACGGCTGCACGTTCATGCCCACACCCACGATGACGGCACCAGCCACCTGCACGTGCACGCCCATCGTGACGGTCAGGGTCATGCCCACCTGCATCGGTTTCGGTTGGAGTACGCATCCCTCGCTGTCGGGATGATTCATGGGCTGGCCGGCAGCGCAGCGCTGCTCCTGCTCGTGCTCTCGACCGTCCGCTCCCTCACGGAGGGGATGCTGTACATCCTGATGTTCGGGGCGGGCTCGATCGCCGGGATGGTCCTGTTGGGCGCCGTGCTGAGCGTCCCGTTTGCCGTGACTTCCCAGCGGCTCGTCCGGACCCATCTGGTATTACGGGCCCTGGCCGGTCTTGCCAGCGTGAGTCTCGGGGGAAGCATGCTGTATGAGTTTCTTTCGATGTGAAAACCCCAAGGGGAATTCTATCCTTCCGCTCAACCTCTCGCGTCGGTTTGACATTGACATATACCCTTGTTTTGTCTACCCTAGGCACGCTTTATCTCGAAACACACGATATCGGTACTATTAGACACTCTTGGGGATGACATCCTCGGGAGGTTGAGGGGTTGCCTGTGACTTTTCTTCGAATCTTCATGCGGTTGGGTCAGGTGGGGAGGGCAATGAATGGTTATCGCGGTCGGGGCCAAGACGGATGTTGGCTTAAAGCGGTCCCACAACGAGGATAACCTCTGCGTTGATCCCGACTTCGGACTGTATGTCGTGTGCGACGGCATGGGCGGGAGCAACGCCGGGGAGGTGGCCAGCCGGTTGGCGGTGGAGACCATCCAAAAGCATTTCCGGGAGGCCCGCGACAACGCAACTCTGCCGCTGATGGGGGACTACGACCGCCAGTTCTCGGCCAAGACCAACCGGCTGGCCAGCGCGATCCGTCTGGCCAATCAAGCCATCCGTGTGGAGGCGAAGGCGCAGGTCGGCCAGGAAGGGATGGGAACGACGGTGGTGTCGGCGGTGCTCAACGGTCCGGTGTTGTCGATCGCCCATGTCGGCGACAGCCGTATGTACCTGATCCGGGGGGAAACGATCAAGCCGTTGACCGCGGACCATTCCCTGGTTGCGGAGCAGGTCCGTCGGGGGCTGATGACAGAGGAGCAGGCCGAGCGGTCTCCCCAGAAGAATATCATCACCCGGGCGTTGGGAGTGGATGACACGGTGGACGTTGAGTTGGACGAAATTCCACTGATGCAAGGAGATACCGTTCTGCTGTGTTCGGACGGACTCACTCGAGGCGTGCAGCCCGCTGAAATCCTCGACGTGATCCGTCACAAGAAGGAGCCGCAAGCCGCTTCCGAGCGCCTGGTCGAAATGGCCAATGCGGCAGGAGGTCTGGATAATACCACCGTGATTCTTGTGAATGTGCAAGACACGACCGACCCCGGCCTTTGGCAGCGCGTGTGGAAGTGGCTGTTGAGCTGAGATTACCGTTACGGGTCATGAGGGAGACGTCACGATGGCGAAAATCTTCCTAAAGTTTAATGAGCAGGTCCTCAAGGAAATCGAGCTTGAGGAGCCGCAATTGACGATCGGCCGCAAACCGGATAACAGTCTGGTGATCGACAATCCGGCGGTATCGGGACATCACGCCCGGATCGTCAAGGAAGCGGGGGGGTTCTTCATCGAAGATCTGGGGAGCACCAATGGCACGTTCCTCAACGATGCGAAGGTCCAGAAACAGAAGTTGAAGAACACCGACCGCGTCAGCGTTGGCAAGCATTCCTTGATCTTCCAGGACGAAGCGGTGGCGCCGCCTCCCCCTCCGCCGCCGCCTGTCAGGGAGAGCGACTCCGACAAGACGATGGTCCTGGATACGGCGAAACAGAAAGAGCTCTTGAAGGCGCTGGGCACGGTGAAGACGGCGGCGATGGCGGCCAAGGAGGAGAAAATCGGCTGGCTGACCGTTGCGAGCGGCGATACGGACAAAAAGGAATACGAGCTCACCGGACGTCTGAACGTGATCGGCAAGGAGGACACCGCGACGATCAAGCTCACCAGTTGGCTCGCGCCAAAGAATGCGGCGTTGCTCAGCCGCCGGGGCTCGGCGTATTTCGTCAGCATGCCGGCAGACGCCAAGAAGATCACGGTCAACGGCGAGGCTGTTCAAGGTCAGCGGGAACTGCAGGACGGCGACATCATCATCGTAGCCGGGGTCACGTTCCATTTTTCCCTAAAAGAGCCGGGCAAATAAGGCCCGCCAAGGTGGAACGCATCTAAGCTTCCATGGCCAACAAAAAAGAACAACTCAGCAACGATCTGGCCAAGTTCGTCGAGGGGAGCCAATGGGCCAAAGCCGTCGAGGCCCTGCAAGGCTTGATCCAACTCGAGCCGACCAACTCGAATTATTACCTGCGGATGGGGGACTATAACGTCAAGGCCGGGAACAAGGCGGGGGCCATCAAGTCCTACTATCAGGCGGCGGACCTGTTCGTGAAGGCCGGCTTCTCGGTGAAGGGGATCGCCACCTATAAGATGATTCTGCGGGTGGCTCCCGATGAGAAGCAGGCCACGGAGCTGATGAGGGCCATCAATTCGAATCCGGCGGTCACCGGCGCGCCGCCGCCGCTCGCGCCGCCTCCACCGGCGCCGGAGCCTGCTCCGGTGCCGGCCGCGGCCCCGCAGGTCGAGCTTGCGCCCCCCCCGCCGCCTCCGGCCGCCGCGCCACCGCCTGCCGAACAGCCGCCGGCTCCGGTCATCGAGCTCGAGCTGGAGATCGAGCCGGCGCCCGTGTCGGAGAAAAAGGACATTAATCCGCTGTTCGCTGCGTTTTCCAAGGATGAGTTCGGCGCGATCGTCGACAAGCTGGAGCCGGTCGAGTTCATGGCCGGCGAGCGTATCATCGCCGAGGGAGACGAAGGCGACGCCATGTACCTGATCAGCAGCGGTGGGGGCAGGGTGGTCAAAGAGGTCGAGGGGCAGGAACTGGTCCTGGACAACCTCTCGGAGGGCGAATTCTTCGGGGAGATGTCGCTGTTGGTCGGCGGCCCGCGCAGCGCCTCCGTCTTCGCGGCGACGGATACCGAGGTGCTCCGGCTCAAGTCGTCCGATCTCTTCGAGATCATGAAGAAGTACCCCCGCATTGAGAGCGTGCTGGAGGAGTTTTACGAGAAGCGCTCCAAGGCGACCAGGCAGAAGATGAAAGAAATCCGAAAGTAAGTTTCGAGCGTTAGGAGAACATCGTGATTATTCGGGTCCTCGGGTGCCACGGCTCCGAGCTGACCATCGATGATGGAGGCGGACGCATCCGGGAATGCCGCACGTGTGGGTTTCTCGTCAACGAAACCTGCATGGTGGACGCGGGATCCGTCAGCGCCGGGCTGCAGGAGGCTGAGCAGGGCAAGATCAGCCAGATCCTGCTGTCTCACGCGCACTTCGACCACATCAAGGGGCTGCCGCTCCTGGCCGATAACCTGGTGGGCCGCAATCCACAGGGGCCGGTCAAGGTGCGGTCGCTTCCGGAGGTCCTCGATGCCCTGCGGCGGCATATCTTCAACGACGTCGTCTTCCCGGATTTCACCAGCCTGCCCACGCCGGACACGGCTCCGCTCGCGTACCACCCGTTCGACGAGGAGAAGACATTCACGTTCGATCGTCTGGAGGTGACGGCGGTCCGGGTCAACCACATCGTCCCGGCGATCGGGTTCATCATCCGTGACGGGGACACCGCCTTGCTCTACAGCGGCGACACCTCCGAGACCAAGCGCATCTGGGAGGTCGCCGCCAAGGAGCCGCGCCTCAAGGCCGCCTTCATCGAAACGTCCTTCCCGAACGACTTTCACGATCTGGCCAAGGTCAGCGGCCACCTGACTCCGGAAATGCTGGCCCGCGAGTTCGTCCAGATCGGCCGTCCGGACCTGCCCCTGTATATCTACCATCTCAAGCCCTCCTACCGGAGCGTCATCGCGGCCGAGCTCAAGCGGCTGAACCTGCCCAATCTCTCCGTGCTGGAAGAGGGCCAAGTCGTCCGTCTCTGACCGTCATTCGCTATGGCGTGGTTCAAGAAAGAGCGGTCCTCCCAGGAGGACGAGGCCCGGAAAAAGGTCAAGGTCCCGGAGGGGCTCTGGCTCAAATGCAACCACTGCCGGGCGATTGTGTACCGCAAGGAAGTGGAGCGGAGCGCCAAGGTCTGCCCGAAGTGCGAGTACCATTTCCCGATCTCGGTTGAAGACCGCATCGATCTGCTCCTCGATCTCGGCACATTCCGCGAGTGGTCTCCAGGCCTGGTTCCCACGGACCCGTTGCACTTCAAGGATACCAAGCGCTACGCCGACCGCATCCAGGCGGCCCAGCAGAGCACGGGAAAGAAGGACGCGCTGGTGGTCGGGGAGGGCATGATCAACGGCAACCGGATCGTGCTGGGGGTGTTCCATTTCGGATTCATGGGCGGGAGCATGGGGTCGGTCGTCGGCGAGAAAGTGGCGCTGGCCGCCGACGGCGCCTTGCGCGAGCGCATCCCGCTTGTGCTGGTGACCACCTCGGGAGGCGCGCGGATGCAGGAAGGGATCCTCTCCTTGATGCAGATGGCCAAGACCGCGGCCGCGGTCGGCCGACTCGCCGAGGCGCGCGTTCCGTATATCGCCATTCTGGCCGACCCGACCTTTGGAGGCGTGACGGCCAGTTTCGCCATGCTGGCGGACGTCATTCTCGCCGAGCCCAAGGCGCTCATTGGGTTCGCCGGTCCCCGCGTCATCGAGCAGACCATCAAGCAGCAACTCCCGCAGGAATTCCAGCGCGCGGAGTTTCTGCTTGAGCACGGCATGGTCGACCAGATCGTGCCCCGGAAGCGGCTCAAGGAAACGGTCTCCAGCCTCGTCGGATTCTTTTAGCACGCGTTCCGTTCCTGCATTGCCGTCCCCCCGCCGACTGTGGTAGAAGCGAGCTTCTTCTGCGGAAAGGGGCCACGCGGATGCCGCTGCTATGGATGTAGGGGTCGAGCGGAGCATCAGGTATCTTTACGGACTCCAGAGCCACGGCATCAAGCCGGGGTTGGCCCGCACCCGCGCCTTGCTCGGTTCCTTGGGCGACCCGCACCGTTCGTTCCGGGCCTTTCATGTGGGCGGGACAAACGGCAAGGGATCCACGGCCGCCATGCTGGCTTCCATGCTGGGAAGCCGGGGCTATCGCGTGGGGCTCTATACGTCTCCCCATCTCATCGATTTCACGGAACGCATTCAGGTCAACGGCCGGGTCATTCCCTCCGATCGCGTCTGGGCGCTGACCGAGAAGGTCAGGGAGGCGTCCGACGCGTGCCTGACCGAGCCGCCGACGTTCTTCGAAGCGACCACCGCCCTGGCCTTCACCTACTTTGCCGAAGCGGGGGTGGACTGTGCGGTGATCGAGGTCGGTTTGGGGGGACGGTTCGACGCCACCAACGTGCTGACGCCCCTTGTTTCGGTCATCACGACGATCGGGCTGGATCACCAGGAATATCTGGGAACCACGCCGGAAGCCATCGCATTTGAAAAAGCCGGGATCATCAAACAGGGAGTGCCCGTGGTTGCCGGACGGCTTGCGCCGGGGCCGTTGTCCGTGATCCGCCGCACGGCAACCGAACGAGAGGCATCCTGTGTCGTGCTCGGCGAGAACTTTGACGCCGCGGGGGACACCCCCGAGCGGTTTTGCTATGACGGCATGGGGCGACGGTACGACGACCTGTCGTGTCCTCTGCCCGGGCGGCATCAACTGGACAATGCCGCCTGCGCCCTGGCCGCTCTCGATCTTGCCGAGGCGCGCGGTTTGACGGTCGGGGAAGGAGCCATCCGCGAGGGACTGTGTGCCGTTCGCTGGCCCGGCCGCCTGGAGCTCGTGAGCCGACGGCCCGACGTGTGGCTGGATGGCGCGCACAATCCCCAGGCGGCCGAAGCGCTGGCCGCACACCTCAGGACCGTGTTCCGCCGGCGCGGCGCACTCGCGCAAGGGCGATTGATCCTGGTCGTGGGAATGATGCGGGACAAAGACCGGAAGGGCGTGTTGGCTCTCCTGGCCGCCGTGCCCGGCGTGAGCCGCCTCATCGTGACAAGCGCGGCGCACCCTCGGGCGGCCGATCCCCAGGAACTGGCGCGCGACAGCGAGGGACTGGGCGTGTCCGTCGCCGTCAGGCCGACGGTCGCCGAAGCCTTCGCGTATGCCAGGAGCTTGGCCGGGCCTGACGACACCATTTGCGTGACGGGTTCCCTGCTTGTGGTCGGTGAAACCAAGGCCGCGCTCGAGGGCACGACCGTGTCCGAGCTCCGCGGGTGATGGGCCCGGCGGCGCTCCGAGCGGTCGTAGTTCTGACGGCTCTCCTGGCGCCGGCGTTCTCGCCTCCGTGGTCGGCGGCCGAGGCTCCCACCCCCAAGCCCATCCATATTCAGGCCGACCAACTGACCTATCACAAGGCGACCAAAACCTACGAGGGCAAGGGCTCGGTGGTGGTGGTGCAGGGGCCGCTTCGCCTGGAGGCCGACGAGGCAGTGCTCGACGTGGGTACCGGCCAGATCAAGGCGGTCGGCGGGGTCCATCTGAACGACGGGTTCCGCGACATCCGCGGCGAGCGCATGGACTTCAACGTCAATACCACGAAGGGCGTGATCTTCCATGGCCGCCTGTTCGTGCTGGAAGGCAACTTCACGGTGGACGCGCGCGTGATGGAGCGCCTGTCCGAAGAGCAATACCGGATCGAGGAGGCGTCCTTTACGACCTGCAGCGTCCTCGAGGGCGAAACGGCCCCCTGGCGGTTCACGTCCGAAAAGGCCGAACTGGAAGTGGAAGGTTTCCTCTACGCCCGCCACACGAAGTTCTGCATCCTGGACGTGCCGGTGTTCTACATGCCGGCGATCCTGTTCCCCGCCAAGCGCGAGCGGGCGACCGGCCTGCTGTTTCCCAGTCTCGGCGCCAGCAGCCGGGAGGGTTTCAAGATCCGGCAGGCGCTCTTTTGGGACATCAGCCCCAGCCAGGACGCGACCGTGGCGCTGGACTATCGCGGCAAGGTCGGGACGGGCGCGGACCTCGAGTACCGCTATTACCTCTCCCGGAATTCCGACGGCCGTGTCTGGACGCGGTACTTCAAGGACAATCAGCTCAATGCCAAACGGTGGGATCTCATCTTGAGGCACCGGACGAGTTTCCCGGACGATCTCCAGGGGCGCGTGGATCTCAATTACGTGAACCAGAAGGACTCGTTCCGAGCCTTGAGCGAGGACGTCCTCCAGCGCGTGGCGGTCTCTCAAGAATCGCAGGCCTTCCTGTCCCAGCGATGGGACAACCAGGTGTTGTACGGGCTGACCCGCTTCTCGCAGAACCTGACGGCGCTGTCGGACAAGACGGTGCTCCAGACCCTTCCACAGATCGGATACAGTCTCGCTCCCGCCAAGCTCTGGGGGGGGATTCCGGTCTATGGAGGGTTGGACGTCACCTTCGACAGCTTCTACCGCCAGCAGGGCCTGGACGCGCGCCGCGCGGATCTCTTCCCCAGGCTGTGGGCGCCGGTTCCCGTCGATCGGTACCTCACCGTGACCCCACTGGTCGGCGTCCGCCAGACTTGGTACAGCCGGAGCGTGCAATCCAGCGACGCCGTCACGCGGGAGGCGCTCTACCTCAGCGCCACGGCCGACACGCGCCTCAGCAGACGGTTCACGCGTGAAGGGGGCGATACCTTCACTCACAAGATCGAGCCGGCCGTGACCTACGAGTATCTTGCTCCGTCCGGGCAAGCCGGCATTCCGTTCTTCACCGAATTGGACCGCTTCACCCGGAAGAACCTCCTCACCTACTCACTGACGAATCGGTTGTCCAGGGTGGTCTTCGACGGCGAGAAGCGCAATTATGTGGAGGCCGGGTACGTTCGCCTGACGCAGAGCCAGCACCTGTCTTCCTCGCCGACGGGCAGGCCGTTCTCGGATCTTCGGGGCGAGTTAGTCGCTCGGACCATGAGCCCGGTCAACGCCGAGCTCGACGTGGACGTCTTTTACAGCCACGCCCAATCCGCCGTCTCGGTCTTCAACACCGACCTCCGGATGAATCTCGCCAAAGATTTTTTCTTCTCCATCGGCCAGCGTTTCTCACAGCAGGGCGATGTTCCGGTGAGGGGTGATCTGTTCAACCCTATGACGTTGAACGAAGCGCTCCTGCAGCCCAGAAAGACGCAGTTCTATACCGCCGAGGCCGGGGTCGCGCTTCCCTACAATCTCTACGCGGTGGCGCGGGGGTTCTTCGATCAGGAGGACGGCGTCTTTCCGGAATTGAATTACGGGCTCTACTATGTCGGATCCAGCCGTTGCTGGGGGCTCGGTATCCTGTTGATTCAGCGCCCGGACCAGACGGAGTTCGCGTTCCTGTTCACGCTCGGGGGGGTCGGCTTCTCGGATTCTCCCTTCAGCGGGCTGTACCGCGGGCTCTTCCAGCAGCTCGGGCTGGACATCCAGAAGCTGCGGGACCTCCCTTGACAACCGGTCAGGAGCGGCGCCCATAATCGTTCATGCCTGCACGTATTCGATGGGCCGTCGCGGCGGTCGTGTTGCTGGGGGCTGCCGGCACCGGCGCCGGCGATCCGGTTCCGGTCTCGCATACCGACAACGGCCGGCGCATCTTCCTGCACGGGACCACCGCTTCGGGCCAGGTTGTGCAGAACAGCCACGGGATGGAGGGCGTGGGCTGCGCCATGTGCCATGGCGAGGATGGGCGGGGCGGCATGATGCACGGCATCCCGGCGCCCAACATCACCTTCTCGAGCCTGACGGACCCCAACGGGCACGAGCACGAGTTCTCGAACCGCCGCCATCCGGCCTTCAATCGGGA
>CAYLLY010000058.1:0-12132 GCA_964384595.1 uncultured Nitrospirales bacterium | reverse complement strand
TGGGGAGTATCGGAAGGCGTTGGAAATCGAGCCGACCGCCCCCATAGTCGCTTACAACCTGGGGCTGGCCTTAGAGGCCAAAGGAAAGCGCGAGGACGCTGTCTACATATGGGAGTCATTTCTTCGCAAAACCAAGCTCGCCCCCGACCCGGAGGGATGGACTATGAAGATTCGGGAGTCGATGTCTCGCTTCCAAGCGCTGCCCGCTGTCGCCCATCCCTCGAAGTAAGTCGGGCCGGCCCTGACGGCCGGCCCGCACGTTCTCAGTTACTTCGCCTTTTCGATTACCATACTTCCATCCTCCTGGATGGTCAGTTTCACGTTGTCGCCTGTCTTGATGTCCTTAAGCTTCTCCACCTCCCGCACCGTAAACTCCCGTGCCCCGGTCTTTGTGACCACCGTGATCACGCCCTTCATGGCGTCAATCTTGTCCGCTTTGCCTTCGACGACCTCACGGGCCGCGAAGCTGGTGAGCGCGAGGCCTATCACGAACATGAACGACGCGAACGCCACTCCTAATTTTTTCATCTGTAACCTCCCTTGGTTTGAAATGAAGTTTCGCTCCTCCCAATGAGGAGCCTTATCGCATACAGTCTCATACCAAGGGTTGCCTGCTTTTTTAAACAGACAAATAAGCTGGTTGAAGGCAGGAAAATGTCCAATCGAACTCTGTGCTTCAAAATTTGTCTGGGAAGATCAAACTAGAAAATCGGGCCGGCTTTTCGAAGTCCGGCCCGACCCAACGTGCGAAGAAATTCCGGGGCGAGGACGGGAAAGCTATTTCGCCTTTTCGATCACCATACTTCCATCCTCCTGGATGGTCAGTTTCACGTTGTCGCCTGCCTTGATGTCCTTGAGCTTCTCCACCTCCCGCACCGTGAAGTCCCGTGCCCCCGCCTTTGTGACCACCGTGATCAAGCCCTTCATCGCGTCGACTTTCTCTGCCTTCCCTTCGACGATTTCCCGGGCCGCGAAGCTGGTGAGCGCCAGGCCCATCACGAACATGAACGACGCGCACGCCATGACCAGTTTTTTCATCTGACTCCCTCCTTAGGATAAAGGTTTAAGAGCCCTCACAATGAGGGCAATACAGCGCGCGCGTTTCATACCCTAATCGTCTGTGCCTGGCCATTGGACAAAAATCATGACGGGAGCCGAAAAATGTCCAAGGCGCTCAGAAGTCATGAAGAAAGTGACGGTAGTGGGGGCAATGGTGATCGTTACGGGGATCGGCGTCAGGCCGGAGCACTTGGAGGACGCAGGGCCGATTCTGGAGGAACGGGTGCCGGGAGTGCCTGACCAGGCTTGGGCCCTGGCAGGTCCCGGGCGCTGAGGGCTGCGGCGGTTCTTATTGTCCGGCCAGGGACGTTGTGATGGCTCTCACGATGTTGGCTTTCTTCACCGTTTCGAAAAACCCTTCAATGGTTTCCGATTTCTTGAGTGGAACCTCGACGTTGATCCAGCCCGTGGGTGTCGGGCCCGTGAGCTTCCGTCCCTGGATCTGGCGGAAGAATTCTTGAACGTGAACCTCCGGAGTCTCCTCGCGGAAGGTGACCCAGAAGGTGAATGGCATTGCCTCCTCGGTCGGCGGGGCCACGGCGACCTTCGGGGGCTCCTCCGCACTGGCGATTGGGGATGAAACGGCAGGCTGGGACTGTGACTGCGGACCCATCCCGGAAGGTGTCAGTTTCATCCGGGACAGTGCCTCAGCCTGCTGCTTCAAGGCCATGGCAAGCTCGCTGCTCTGCCCTTTCGTCGCGACCAAGTCCTTCCGCAGCGCTTCCTCGGCCTCCGTGAGCCCCTGGATCTGTACCCGGACGAGGATCAGTTCGCTGGTGGCTTTCTGCAATTCGGTGAGAAGCTTTTTTTGTACTCGCCGCTCGATTTCAATCGCGTACTCCTCAGTCTGCTTGTCGAACGTCTGGATCTTCTCGTGCAGGGTCTGCTGGGCACGAGCCATGGCCTCGACTTGCTTCGTGACTCCGGCAAGCTGCTGGTGCACAGAGCGAGCCTCGTCGCTCATGCTGGAATCGAACGCTGCCGGAGATGGCCTGCCTTGTGGGGACAGCAACAGGAACACAAACCCCAAGGCGACCGTTGTCTGCAAAGCCAGGCTGATCCGCATGGCCCAGGAAAGTTCTGAGAATGCCTGCCTCGTCTGTCTGGCACGATCGGTTATCCAGGCATGCGAAGCCGACGCAAGCCGGGCCCACGCCGGGCTTTTCACCGCTGTGGGTTGGTAAGAGACCTTGACCGTTCCACCGTTGCCGTGGTTTTTCAGAACGAGAACCATGATGTAACGCTTGCCGACCTCAACCCGGCTCGTGCGTTCGTGAGCCTCCAGTCCAGAGATGCTTCCCACCAATACACCTGAGTCGGTGCGCACTTCCAGAAGCGCGATTTCTTCTCCTTCAAAACTGGACACAAAGGTGGCACGTCCGCCTTCGCCGTCCATGGCGCCGACGCAACGGTGGTTCACGAAGATCCGGAAGGTGTCAGAGTCCGTTTCGACGCGGAGCCGGTGCTGGCTCCCGAGTTGCTGGGCCAGGGTCTCCCTGTAGCGGTTAAGCTCTTCGTCGCGCTCCATTGCGCCCTCCTTGTCCGAATCCTGCCGCATGAGGGAAGGTCCCTTTGGCGATCGGACGAAATTGAAGATCGATGCGGGGCGGGGGTATGCCGTCAAGTCCTTCCTGCCGCAGTTCGTACACGCGTTCCGTACAGTCCATGCACATCGGGAGATGCCAGCACCGGTAGTCGAACTGGCAGTCCTCCTCGAACAGCACAGCCCATTCCTGGGCGGACTTGCAGGAGTAATGCTCCGGCTCGCTCTTGCGGTAATGATTCTGGACCATTCTGATCAGACGCTCCGCTTCATGGTTGAAAGCCGCCCCGGCATGCCGTTTTTCATTCTCGATACGGGCGATCTCAGACTCCGTGAGGCCGATCTGGTTCAGGGCCTGCTGCCACCCGGTCTGGCGCCACCGCTCGAAGTTTTTGTAGATCCGACGGCTGCCTGTGTCGGGAAAGGCCAGAAAGCGCTCCACTTGGCATTGCGTGTATCCGAACAGGTGATAGAACAGGGCCATCAACGCATCCCGGCTCAGGACGGCCCGATAGGCCAATCCGTCGATAAACCGGCCTAGGGGTGTGGTCAGGTCTTTCTGATAGAGCAGGGGGGCGGGCCGGCTGAGGAACTTGGCGACCATGCTGTCCATCAAGAGGACCGGACGGCAGGGGAGTTCGGCGCCGGCCGAAAGCAGGAAACGCTCGAGGAGTTCATAGCCCCAACGGAGGGCGAACTTCTCGTGATCCACATCCTCCTGCCACTGACCGGTCCCCCGGAGGAAGCGGCGCACCTGACCCGCCGTCCGCTCAAGCAATTGCGGCAAGGCTTCCGCGACGAACTGGTCGTATTCCAGATCGCTGCTTACGAGCGCGCTGGCGAATTCGCTATCGGACACCCGACCCGGCGTCGCTGGCATGCTTCTCACCTCCATGAGCGAAGATGCTGTGAGGTAAAGCCATAGGAAAGTATAGAACATGGGGTTTCCGTGAACAAGAATTACCGTTTCCGGTCCCTTGGACAAAATGCCTTTGGACACATTGATTTTTGTCCAAGTGCAGGTTGTGGGCAGGCGGGCTACCTTTCCTTACTAATGGAGGACTCCATGGACAGAGGCGCAAAAACCGCTGTTCTGATCGCCCTGTTGGGCTTGCTCACGCAGTGGGTGGGAACCGGCTTCGCCGAGGAGAGGACCTATTTGGGGACCGTCCTGGAAGTGAATTTGGAGGCCAAGACTTTAAAGATCATCAGCCACGATGGGGCCTTGATCGATGTGAAGGCTGACGGGAAAGCCGCTGAGCATTTGAGTCAGATACCACTCAATTCGCTTATTGATGTGACGGTCGAGACGAAGGGCGCCAAGAAACCCACCATCAAGTCCTGGAAGATGGCTCAGGCGCAATCCCCCTGCCGGATTTTCGACGGCTCGCGCTGCATTCCATGAACGGAGAACTGCATCCGGCTCTCGCCATTCGTTAATGGTTTCCGCTATCCTTCTCCAAGGTTATGTTCGGCAAGCTAGTGGGCTGCCACGATGCCACCAAGGGGGTGTGAATCTCTGACGATGCTGGTCAGCGCGGTGCTTGGTCTTTTGCTTTCTACAACCGATGCGGCGGGTAAGCTTCCCGAGAAAATCACGGGCAAGGACGGCGCCCCCATGGTCCTGGTGCCTGCGGGACCGTTCACGATGGGGAACGAAGGCAGCGGTGCAAACGAGAAGCCGCTGCATCAGGTTTCTCTTGATGCCTTTTATATGGATCTCTACGAAGTGACAACGGCGCGATATGCGCGCTTTCTGGAGAAGTCCAAACGCCAACCGCCGGACCAATGGACGGCCGTCAGGTTGCCTCAACTGGGAGACCGGCCTGTGGTCGGGGTGGACTGGCACGATGCCGATGCGTACTGCCGCTGGGCGGGGAAACGCCTCCCTACGGAAGCCGAGTGGGAGAAGGCAGCGCGGGGGCCGGAGGTGCAGGCGTATCCGTGGGGCCAGGAGCGCCCGAATGCGTCCATGGCCAATTTCGACAAAAACTGTATCCTCTGCAACGTGTACGAGGAGATGCTGAAGCCGGCGGGCAACTACGAAAAGGGCAAAAGCCCGTATGGGATCTATAATATGGCCGGAAACGTGCAGGAATGGACTGCTGACTGGTATGATGAGCACTATTACAAAAGCAGCCCGAAGCGTAACCCAGCCGGCCCCTCCCAGGGATTGAGCAAGGTCGTTCGGGGAGGATCGTGGCTCTCCCGCCGGACGCTTTTGCAGAGCGGCTTACGGAACTGGGAGTCTCCGAACAGCCGTCAGACTCATACCGGGTTCCGGTGTGTTCAGGACGTAGCGAAGTAAGTTCTGCAACGATACGCGCGCGCTCAAGGTGTTCTTTACAAAGGGCGATCCTGCTAAAAACATTAGGTTTTTGGACCGATTCAGAGCATAATATTACTCAGTTCTGAAGGGAGGGGAGAGAAAGAGTCTGATGGTCCGCGCTTCGCTCAAGAACCCTTACGCCGTGGTCGCGATCAGCCTGATCGTGGTGATCCTGGGGGTGGTGTCCTACCAAAAGATGGTGGTGGACATCTTCCCGGAGATCAACGTGCCGGTGGTGGCGGTCGCTACCTTCTACAAGGGCATGGGCCCCTCCGAGATCGAAGGCGCCATCACCCTCCGCTTGGAGCAGCTTTTTCTCCAGGCGAGCTACGTCGAACACATCGAGTCCCGCTCCCTCCCCGGCGTCAGCATCATCAAAATCTTCTTCCATCCCGACTACAACGTGGACGCGGGGCTGGCTGAGATCACCAGCATCACCTATTCGGCGCTCCGGTTCATGCCCAAAGGGATGTTTCCCCCGACCATCATCAAGTTCGGTGCCACGAACCTGCCGATCGCCAACCTGACCCTGAGCAGCCAGACCCTCAGCGAGAAAGAGGTGCGCGATCTCGCCTACTTCTCGGTCCGCCCGCAGTTGGGGACGGTGCAAGGCGTGTCCCTTCCCCCCACCTTTGGAGGGGCCGTGCGTCAGATCACTGTGTTTCTTGACCGGGAAAAGATGATGGGGCGTGGGGTCAGCGCGGCCGATATCGTCAAGGCGGTCAACGCCGAGAACCTCTTGGTGCCGGCCGGGAACGTGAAGGTCGGGGACTTCGATTACAACGTCTACAGTAACAGTATCGTACCGCTTGTCCGGGACATGAACAATTTCCCGGTGAGCGTCGTCAACGGCGTGCCGGTGTTCTTGAAGGACGTTGGCACGGCCGCCGACTCCACGGCAGTCCAGGTCAATGTGGTCCGCGTGAACGGACGCCGATCGGTCTACGTGCCGATCTTGAAACAGGCGGGAGCCAATACCCTCGCGGTCCTCGACGGGCTTCGGGAAGCCTTGCCTAAACTCAAAGGCCTTCCGTCCGACCTGGAGATCAAGCTGCTCTTCGACCAGTCTCTCTACATCCGCAATTCCATCGCGACGGTCCAGCACGAGATGTTGCTGGGCGGGGGGCTGGCGTGCCTGATGATCCTGCTGTTCCTCGGCAGCTTCCGGTCCATGCTCATTATTGCATTGGCGATCCCGCTCTCGATCGCCACGGCGTTCGTGCTGCTGTACTTCACGGGCCATACTATCAACATCATGACCCTGGGCGGCCTGGCGCTGGCGGTCGGAACCCTGGTGGACAATTCCATCGTGGTGTTGGAGAACATCCATCGGCATATGGAGATGGTGGAGAAGAGGAAATCCTCAGGAGAAGCCGCGTTGGATGGAGCGGGCGAAGTCGCGCTCCCGTTGCTCGTGATCACGGTGTGCATTCTGATCGTCTATCTCCCCATTGCCTTTTTCACGGGCACGATCAAATTCCTCTTCGTGCCGCTGGCGCTGGCGGTAGCGTACGCGATCGGCGCGTCGTACATCGTCTCGTTGACCGTGGCGCCGATTTCCATTGCGGCATGCCACAGGTACGGCGAACCTCACCCGCTGCACGCTCCGGCGGAACTCCCCTCGACCCCGCTGAATGTAGCGGCTGCGGCCTGGCGCCGCCTCAATCCGTTTGAGCGACTCGTGGACGGCTACGCCGTTTTCCTGCGCTGGGGGCTGAAGCACAGGCCCGTCGTCATCATCGCCGTTTCCGGGATCTTCGTGCTGTCTATGGCGCAGGTGCCTCGGTTGCCGACGGAGTTCTTCCCCAAGGTGGACGCCGGTGAATTCATCCTCCACGTGGCGGCGCCTGAGGGAACGCGGCTCGAAAAGACCGAGGCTATCGTGGGGAAGATCGAGGAGGTGATCAGCCGGATCATTCCGCACGGGGAACTGGACCAGGTGGTGGCCAATATCGGATTGCCCCAGGGTTGGATGGTATTGTACACGCCGGTGAACGGCCCGCACCAGGCCTTCATCCTGGTGAGCCTGGTGAAGGAGCATACCACCCGAACGGATGACTACATTGACCGTATCCGAGCCCGCCTGCCGGCGGAGTTTCCGAGTTTGAAATTTTCTTTCCAGACCGGCGGGGTCGTCAGCGACGTCATCAACGCCGGGCTCCCGGCTCCGGTGGACATCAAGGTGAGCGGGCCCAATCTGGCCGATCTGAGTGAGGCGGCGACTATGATTCGTGACACCGTCGCCGGCGTTCCCGGGACTCTCGATGTCCGTGTGCGGCAGGGAATGGATTACCCCGAAATCCATCTCAACGTGGACCGGATCCGGGCGGCATATCTCGGCATGACCGAGCAACAGATTCTGGCCGATGTGGTGACGGGACTGAGCTCCAATATCAGCGGCGACCCCGGGTACTGGATCGATCCCAAGACCAACAATGCGTACTTCGTCGTCGCGCAGTATCCGGAACAAAATCTGAAGCGGTTCGAGGATTTCCTGCTGACGCCGCTGATAGGAGGACGAACCACGGAGGTCCCAATCACGTTTGTGGGAGGCGGTGGGCTGGAAGGGTCGACGCTTTCCCTTCAGAACACGCCGTTTTCAGGCATGCGGGCCTTGCCTTCCGGCGGTCATTTCGCGCGGCCGGGCCATCGGGAGCCGGTCTTCTTGAAGGACCTGGTCCAAGTTGAGCGCAGAACCGGTCCGGAGACGATCGACCATTTTAATTTACAACGGGCGATGGATGTGATGTTCGGCGTGGCTGGGAATGACCTTGGGGCGGTTGCCCGTGTGGTCGAAGACAAGCTGGCAGGGTTGACTCTCCCAAAAGATGTGACCGTCGAGCTCAAAGGGGAATTGGGCAGCATGCGGGCCACCATGCAGGGGTTCGCGGTGACCTTGCCGCTCGCCGTCTTGTTGGTGTATCTGGTCATGGTGGGATTGTTCCGATCCTGGCTCAGCCCGTTCATCATCCTGTTCGCCGTGCCGCTGGGCTTCATCGGCGTCGCCTGGATGCTGCGGCTGACGAACACCTCGGTCAATCTGGAATCCCTTATCGGGATGCTGATGATGATCGGGATCGTGGTCTCCAACAGCGTTTTGCTGGTGGAATTCGCCAATCGCATGCTAGGCACGGGCTTGTCGGTGGACGAAGCGGTGGTTGCTGCCGGCCTGGTGCGCATCCGGCCGATCGTCATGACCGCGCTGGCGACCATCCTCGGGCTCACCCCGATGGCGCTGGGTCTGGGCGAGGGGGCCGAGGCCAACATGCCGCTGGCCCGCGCCGTGATCGGCGGGATGCTGGTGTCCAGCTTCATGACCTTGTTGTTTGTTCCTATCCTGTACAGCCTGACGGTCCAGCGGTGGGCCCAGACCGATCACGAGCCGAGCATGCGCCATGCCGAATGACCGTGGCCTTGCGGGAAGGCCTGTGAAGCTACTTATTCTGGGCGGAGGCCTGGCGGCGATGCTGGCCGCGGGCTTATGGTTGATGGAATCTGGCAGTCTGTCTCTCGGTGAGAGGACTCCTCCTGCGCCGGGGGGCCAATCGCCGACGACGAGGGCTCCGGAAGTGAGCCCGGAAGTCCAGGTGGCCAAGCCCGTTCGCCGCGACGTGGCAAGGACTCTTAGCCTTCCCGCCACCGTGTCGCCGTACCATCAGACGACGCTCTATGCCAAGGTGTCCGGTTACCTGAAGTCCATCCATGTCGATAAGGGCGACCGGGTTCGGCAGGGGCAGGTGCTGGCGGTGCTCGACGCCCCGGAGTTGGAAGAGCGTTACCAGCAGGCGCAGTCCGAGTACGCGATTAAAAAGGTCACGTACGATCGCTTGGCGAATGTATGGAAGGAAAACCCCGATGTGATCGCCAAGCAGGACGTGGACGTTGCGGAAGCGGCTTACAACGGGGCCAAACATGCGTTGGAGCAGGTCGCCGCCATGCTGGACTATACGAAGGTGCGGGCGCCGTATGCGGGCGTAGTGACAGCCCGCTTTGTGGATCCCGGCGCGCTCATTCAGGCGGCCACGGCGTCGGCGACCCAGGCGGTTCCCCTGTTCACCATCATGGATACTTCCGTTCTGCGCTTTTACATCAGCGTTCCTCAAGAGGACGCGCCCTTCGTCAAGAAAGGCACTCCTGCCACCATTTCGCTTAAAGACTTCGGGGGCAAGACCATTGACGCCACCGTCACCCGTTCCACGATGGCGCTTGACCCTGGCACGAGAACCATGCTGGTCGAGATCGACGTGCCGAATCCGAACCGTGCCTTGGCCCCTGGAATGTATGCGGAAGTGGTTCTCGCGCTCCGGCGGCACAAGGATGCGTTGGTGGTGCCTCCTGCTGCGTTGGTTTCGGAGAATTCGTCCAGGGCGGTGTTCGTGGTCGAGCAGGGTATTGCTCGAAAGGTCCCCGTCAAGACCGATATTGACGACGGCGTGTGGGTCGAAGTCACCTCGGGCCTCACGGGTGAAGAAGATATCGTCGTCGTCGGCAAAGCCCGCTTGGCTGACGGGATTGCCGTTAAGGCGTCGCCCTACAATCTCCCCGCCGGGAAACCCGGCGTCCAGAAGTACTGAGCCTTGTGAAAGTCCTTCTGGCCGTCGATACGTCGCCGTATGCCGAACAGGCCGCGCACGCTCTCACAAAATGCGTTCCCGGCGTCGAGGTCGAGATCCTGCATGTGTTGGATCTTGAGGCAACCCCGCACCCGCACCTTTCGGCTGCGCTTATCGAGGACTATCATCGGAAGCTTCGCTCGGCGTTGCATGAGGAAGCCAACCGCTTTCTCCCGAGGTTACAGGCTCTTTTAGTTCCGTTCTTCCGGAATGTTTGCGTTTCGGTTCGGGAAGGACGGACGGCCGAATTGATTCTTGATACGGCGACCTCGACCCGGTCCGATCTCATCGTGCTCGGTTCACGTGGGCTGAGCGAAATCCAATCACTCTTGCTGGGAAGCGTCAGCTATCGCGTGGTCCATGAAGCGAAGTGCCCTGTCCTGGTCGTCAAGAATGAATTGCCGACGATCCGGAAGATTCTCCTGGCCGTGGACCGCTCCGAGGGGGCCGAACAAGCCATCCGGTTTTTGGCCGATCAGGCCCTCTATCCTCCGTGTCCGGTTATCGCCTTGACGGTCTGCCCGTTGCCTCCGTTCGCTGATCTGCTCCCGGAGTCGGCACGACAACGCGGACATGCGTCGGCGTTGGAGTACCTGAGAGGAGTAGCGGACCGCTTGTCGGCGCGAGGGTTCGCGGTCGAACCCCAGGTCATGGAAGGCGATCCGGCGGCGGTGATTCTGACTCTTGCGGAGAAAGAGAGAGTAGATTTGATTGTCACCGGAACCAGAGGACTGCATGGATTAAAGCGGCGGTTACTGGGAAGTGTCTCACGGAAAGTCATGATCCATACCACGAAGTCCGTGTTGATCGTCCATGGCGATTCTGGCCATGTCGCCGGCGCGTGATGTTTGTAACGACAGAGGTGCTGAAAGGAGAAACTCGATATGCGGCAAAGACTGATCGGAGTCTTAAGCGTAGCCGTCTTGACGGTCCTCGTGGAGACAGCGGGCGGACAGCCGCCGGCACCGAAGGAATCGCCGCCGGCTCTGACCCTCCAGGAGGCGATTCAGACGGCGCTGCGGATCCATCCGGCGTTGCAGTCGGCCGAGTTCGCGGTTCAGGGAGCTGAGGCGCGGTTTAACCAAGCCAAGGCGCCGTACTATCCTCAGGTCGGAGGGGCGGCGATTCAGACGAACGGGGCCCTCCGCTCCAATGCTTTCCTGCGCCCGTCCGGGGCGTTGATTTCGCCGAATCAGAGCGACATGACCGTGGGCGTGGCGGCGAGCCAGACGGTGTATGACTTCGGCCAGACCGAATCCAGGGTCGATGCACAGCGGTCCGATAAGACCCGAATTGAAAAGGACGCCATGACGCGCCGGGCAGAGATAGTGTTGGGCGTGGAGCGCGCATACTTCACGGTGCTGAAACGAAAGCGCCTGGTCGAGATCGCCGAGCAGACCGTTAGGGAGCGCGATGTGCTTAAACGGCAAGTTGAGACTTTATATCGTAACCAGTTGAAATCAAAGCTCGACCTTGGATTGGTTCAGGTCCAGTTATCCGATGCGGAGTTTCTTGTGATCCGCGCCAGAAATGACCTGACGGCGGCGTTCGCTGATCTGAGTAACGCGATGGGGATAGAGGGGCCTGCGGCCTATTCATTGGAAGAGCTGCCAATCACGATGGAGCCTCCCCGCACGCTTGAAAACCTGGTGGGAGAGGCAATAGACCGGCGGCCCGAACTGTTGGCGCTCAAAGAGCGGATACGGACTGCCGACCACCGCATCAAGGCCGCCGGCAATCTGAACTTTCCCACGCTGCAAGTGGTCGGGAGCGCGGGAGACACGGAGCACATTTCCGACCGTCCGCGTCTTCAGGAAGGAGGCTGGTGGGGAGTGGGTGGAGTTGTCTCGGTTCCGATCTTCACGGGTTTTCTAATCCAGAACCAGGTGGCCGAAGCTACCGCCCAGCAGCGGGAAGCCCAGGCCGTCTATCAGACCGCCGCGCAGAACGTCCAGTTGCAGGTCAAGGACAGCTATCTGGACCTGGTGACCCTGATTCCTCAAGTCAAGGTGGCTCAGGAGCAGGTCTCCGTCGCCCGCGAGGCCCTTTCCCTTGCAAGCCAACGCTACAAGCTGGGCTTGAGTTCGATCGTGGAGGTGACGCAGAGCGAGGTGGCGGTGACCGCGGCCGAGACCCGATTGGCCGAGACCCAGTACGATGCCAAGATCGCCGAAGCCCGCCTGCGCTTCGCGGTGGGCGGCATCTGACCAGGAGAGAAGAGAATCCTCGTAAAATCCAGGAGATGGCGGCGTTGATTTATCCTGGTAAAACCGCTATGCTCACGGTGTCTATAAACGGCTAGCCTCAACCCCCCATTCTGGAGCTGTTTGTGTTCAATCTCTTCCCCCGCGAGCCCGCCTTCTTCGAGATGTTCAACGAGGCGGCCCAGAACATGGCCCTGGGCAGCCGCCGTTTGAAAGAAATGATGGAGTCGTATACGGAGGTCGACAAGAAGGCCCGCGAGATCAAGCGGATCGAGTCGGCCGGGGACGCCATCACCCACACGATCATCCGAAAGCTGAACCAGACCTTTATCACGCAGATCGATCGCGAGGACATCTACGGCCTGGCCAGCGCCATCGACGACG
>CAYLLY010000057.1:0-12366 GCA_964384595.1 uncultured Nitrospirales bacterium | reverse complement strand
GCCATCTCGCGCAAGCGGTCGGGACGCGCGAGCAGGAACGAGATCGCGCCCGCCAGCATGTCGCCGGAGAGACGGCCGTCCACGATGACCTGGGCCGCGCCGGCCCGCTCCAACACGCGGGCGTTCCGCTCCTGGTGCCCGTGGACGGCATGGGGAAACGGTACCAGGATGGCCGGCTTTCCGCAGGCCGTGATCTCGGCCACCGTTGTCGCGCCCGACCGGCCGATGATCAGGTCCGCCTGCCGGAACGCGCGCGGCATGTCGTAGAGGAACGGCACGATTTCGGCTTCGATAGACGGACAGGTTCTATAGATAGCGGCCACCTCTTCGAAATCACGCTCGCCGGTCTGATGGATCACCCGCAGGCCGGGATGCGCGGCGATCAACGCAGGCAGAGCTGCGACCATCGCCCGATTGACGGAGTGCGCTCCCTGGCTCCCTCCGAGGACCAGCAGCGTGAGGCCTTGTACGTCAGAGTCCGGAGCCCCCCCTTCCAGAAACTCCCGGCGGATCGGCGTGCCCACGATCCGGGTCTGGCGTGACCCGAAATACGGAGCCGTCTCCGCAAACGAGACGAAGACGCGGTCCGCGACCGGCGAGAGCGCGCGATTGGCCACGCCCGGATACGCGTTCGGTTCCACGAGGACGCGCCTGATCCCCAGGAGAAACGCCGCCAGGATCAACGGCGGGCTCGTGTAGCCGCCGACGCCGAGCGCCAGGTCGGGCCGCCGCTTCCGGCAGACCGTCAGGCACTGCGCGACGCCGAGCGGGACCAGGGCCAGCCCTTGCAACGCTCCGGCCGCACCCTTGCCCATGACGCCTCGCGCCGCGATCGTGATCAATTCGAACCCCTCTCTCGGCACCACGTTCGTTTCCAGTCCACGCGTCGTTCCCACAAACATCGTTTCGCTGCCGGGCACCTGCCGCTCGAACTCGCGGGCCAGCGCCACCCCCGGATACAGATGGCCGCCGGTGCCCCCGGCTGCGATGATCACGCGCATCCGCCGCCAGGCCGTCAGATGGGCGGCCGGTGCCGGGAAACCGCGATGAGGAGTCCGGTCCCGATCATGTTGACCACCAGCGACGACCCCCCGTAACTCACGAACGGCAGCGTCAACCCTTTCGTGGGCAACAGCCCCGTGATCACCCCCACGTTGATCAGCGTATGAAAGCCGACGAAGAAGCAGACGCCCAGGGCCAGGTACCGGGCAAAGGGATCGTCGGCCTCCAGGGCGATCGCGAAGCCTCTCGCCACGAACCACCCGAGCAGTAGCAGCACCGCGAGCGTGCCCAGGAACCCCGCTTCCTCGCCGAGCGCCGACAGCACGAAATCGGTGTGCGGCTCCGGGAGGTAGAACAACTTCTGCCGGCCTTCTCCCAACCCGACGCCGGACAGGCCACCGCTGCCCAGCGCGAGGAATGACTGAATCACCTGGAATCCCGTCCCGGCGGGATCGCTCCAGGGATCCAGGAAACTCATGATGCGCTGGCGGCGGTACGCCACCCGCATGACGAGCAGGTAGAGCACCGGCAGGGCCGCCAGACCTATCAGCATCAGATGGCCCAGGCGCGCGCCCCCAACGAACAGCAACCCCAGCGTCACCAGCCCGATCACGGCGGCGGTGCCCATGTCCGGCTCGATCAGGATGAGGCCGACGATCGCGGCGACCACGACCAACGGCGGTACAAAGCCGCGCCAGAAATCGGTGAGGCGGGCTCCCTTTTTCGCCAGGTAATGCGCCAGGTAAAGGAGCAGTCCCACTTTCACCAGTTCGGATGGCTGGACCGTCCACATCCCGATCCGCAGCCAGCGGCGCGCGCCCTTGACCGTCACGCCGACGCCGGGGATCAGCACCAGCACGAGCCCGAGCAGGCCCAGAAAGAGCATGGGTCCCGCCCACCGCCGGAGCGTATTCAGGTCGGTCCTCGCCACGGCGAGCAGGCACACCAGGCCGAACGCGAGCCAGAGCATCTGCCGCTTGAGGAAGTACGAGGAGTCGCCGAACCGTTTGTGGGCCATGACGCCGCTCGCGCTGTAGATCATGCCGAGCCCGACGGCGACGAGGAGGAGCGTCAAGACCAGGACGGCTTGGTCCCCACGCCGGGGGCGCTCGGCCACGCCGGCGTCCGGCCAGCGCAGCGTCATGGCCTGCTGATCAGCCCAGCCCATTCACATACTCCTTGAACTGCCGTCCGCGGTCCTTGTAGTCGACAAACATGTCGAAACTCGCGCAGGCCGGCGACAGCAGCACGGTATCGCCCGCCACGGCCGTCCCCGCCGCGTCCCGAACCGCCTCGGCCAGCGTCGCGGCCTCCGTGAGCGGGCAGGTCCCCGCCAGGACCTCACGCAGGCGGGCGCGCGCCTCGCCGAGCAGGATGACCCGTTTGGCCTTGTGCCGGACCGCCTCGGCCAGCCCCGGATACTCGCCGCCCTTCTCGCGCCCCCCGGCGATCAGGATGACGGGAGCCGGCACGCTCTCCAGGGCCTTGATCGTCGCGTCCACGTTGGTGCCCTTGGAGTCGTTGATGTAGGCCACGCCGCGAAGGACCCGCACGACCTCCATGACGTGCTCCAGACCGCGGAAGGCGCGCAGGCCCCGGTTGACGGCGGCGAGCGGGCAGCCGGCCAGCATGGCCGCGGCGGCGGCGGCCATCGCGTTCTCGATGTTGTGCGCGCCCCTGACCTGTAGGGCGCCGACGCGACACACCTCCTCGCGCCGCCCATACAGGTTCGACACGATCACATCCCCATCCAGACACACCCCCCGTTCGACCGGACGGGTCCGGCTGAACTCGATCCTGGCGCCGGCGGAAACCGACGTGGCGCGCGACAGCCGGGGATCATCGGCGTTGAGGACCGCGTAGTCCGCGTCTTCCTGGTTCTCAAACAGCCGCAGCTTGGCCGCGGCATACGCCTCCATGGAGGGATAGCGGTCGAGATGGTCCGGCGTGACGTTCAGGACCGCCCCGATCCAGGGATGGAAGGATTCAATCGTCTCCAGTTGAAAACTGGACACTTCGGCCACCACAAGATCCCAGGCCTTGCCGTCGAGCGAGGCCAGAGCCGCCTCCGCCAGCGGCGTCCCCAGGTTGCCGCCGACGAACGGGGCGTAACCCGCGCCCCGCAAGAGCTCCCCGATCCACGTCACCGTCGTGCTCTTGCCGTTCGTCCCGGTCACCGCGAGGATCCTCCCCATGAGATGGCGCGAGGCGAGTTCCAGCTCCCCGATAACGCGCGCGCCGGCTGCGCGCGCCCGCCGGAGGGGATCGAGCGTCAGCGGCACGCCCGGGCTGACCACCACCACCTCCGCTCCGCGGAGCGCCGACTCGTAGTCCCCGGCGCCGTGGACCTCCACCGCTCCGGCGGGAAATGCTTCCAGCGCGGCCGTCAGCTCCGAGGACGGCTTCTGATCCGCGACGGCCACACGCGCGCCCAGACGCCGGAGCAGGCGGACCGCGGCCTGGCCGCTCCGTCCCAGCCCCATGACGGCGACCCGCTTCCCGGCGACTTCCAACGACGTCTGTGCGCTCATCACCACGCTCATCGCAGCTTCAATGTGCTCAAACTGAACAGGGCCAGCAGCATGGCGATGATCCACAAGCGCACCACCACCTTGGGCTCTTCCCAGCCTTTCAGCTCGAAATGGTGATGGATGGGGGCCATGAGGAAGACCCGCTTGCCCCGCGATTTGTACGAGACCACCTGGAAGATCACCGAGAGCGCCTCGATCACGAAGACGCCGCCGACCAGCACCAGCAGCAATTCATGCTTGCTGATGACCGCGACGGTGCCGAGCGCCGCGCCCAGCGGCAGCGAGCCTACGTCCCCCATGAACACCGACGCCGGATAGGTATTGAACCAGAGGAATCCCAGGCTCGCCCCGAGGATGGAGCCCGTAAAGATCGCCAGCTCCCCCGAGCCTTCGATGTAGGGAATGAGCAGGTACTCGGCGAAGACCTTGTGCCCCGACACGTAGGCCACGACGGTGTAGGCCATGGCGGCGACCATGACCGGCCCGATGGCCAGCCCGTCCAGCCCGTCCGTCAGGTTGACGGCATTGGAGGCCCCCACGATGACCAGGACGGCGAACGGGATGTAGAAGAGTCCGATGTCGGGGGTGAAGGCCTTGAAGAACGGGACGCTCAATTTGGTGGAGTAGGCCGGCAGTGAATAGAAGAACACGCCGATGCCGAGTGCGACAATGGCCTGCGCCATGATTTTCTGAGCGGCCGTCAACCCCTGATTCTGGCCCCGGACGGTCTTGAGATAATCATCCCAGAATCCGACCACGCCGAAGCCGACCATCGCGAACACCGCCAGCCAGACGTAGCGGTTCGTCAAGTCGGTCCAGAGCAGCGTCGCGACGATCACCGAGAACAGAATCAGGATGCCGCCCATGGTGGGCGTCCCGCCTTTCACTTGATGCCGGCTGGGACCCTCCTCGCGGATCTTCTGCCCGATGCCGTAGCTCTGCAGCTTGCGGATGACGGGCGGCGCCAGCACGAACACGATCAAAAAGGCCGTGAGCGCGGCATAGATGATCCGGAAGCTCAGGTAGCGGAAGACGTTGAAGATCGAGAACTGGGTATGGAGCGGATAGAGCAGGAGGTACAGCATCAGTCGAGCGCCTCCAAGACGCGTTCCATCCGGACCCCGCGCGAGCCCTTGAGCAGCACCACGTCACCCTTGCGGAGAATTCCCCGGAGTCGCCCGGCCAGGGCATCATGGTCTTGTGTTGTGATCACGCAGCCCGCCGGCATCCCCTCCTCCAGCGCGCCGGCCGCGATGTCGGCCGCCGGTCCGCCGACCGTCAGCAGATAGTCGGTCCCCAGGCGCGCCGCCTCCACGCCGATCTCCCGATGGGCCTGCCTGGTCGCGCCGCCGAGCTCCAGCATGTCGCCCAGGACGGCGATGGCCCGGCCGGCTCCCCTGGCCTCGCTCAACCACCGGAGGGCGGCCCGCATGGACGCCGGATTGGCGTTGTAGCAATCGTTGAGCACCGTCACGCCCCGCCACCGGCGCACCTCGGAACGCATGCCGGCCGGACGATAGCGGGCGAGGCCCGCGCGAATCGCGCCTGCGCCGACCCCGACGGCGAGCCCCGCCGCCGCCGCCGCCAGCGCGTTGGCGACGTTGTGGGTGCCCGCGACCTGCAGGCTGACGGAAAACGGGCGGGCGCGATCGCGCACGCCGACGCGCATCACCGTCTCGGACGGCCCTTGCGTCTCGACATGCAGGGCCCGCACGGCGGCCCTTCGGGAAAACCCGAAGGAGAGCACCCGCCCCCGCGCCCGCGCGCAGAGCTCGTCGTAAAAGGCGTCGTCGGCGTTGAGCACGGCCGTGCCGCTTGCGGGGAGCGCGTCGAGCATTTCACCCTTGGCGCGCGCCACGTTGCGGACGTCGCCCAGCGTTTCCAGATGGGTCGGGCCGATGTTCGTCAGCAGGCCGTGGGTCGGCTCCGCGATTTCGCAGAGACGCGCCATTTCCCCCGGCCCGCTGATGCCCATCTCGATGACCGCCGCCTCATGGCGCGGCGCCAGGCGCAGCAGCGTCTGTGGAACTCCGATGTGGTTGTTGAGGTTGCCCGTGGTCTTCAACGTCACCCATCGTTCGGCCAGGACGGCGGCGAGCATGTCCTTGGTCGTCGTCTTGCCGTTGCTCCCGCTGACTGCGATCACCGGAATGTCGAACCGCCGCCGGTGCGCGCGCGCCAGGTCCTGAAACGCGCGGAGGGGCTCGTCGACCTCAATCAGGAACGCCTGCCCGGGGAGCTTGAAACCTCGCCGCACAAGGGCCCCGCCGGCGCCTTTTTTGAGCGCCTCCGCGACAAACTGGTGCCCGTCGAAACGCGCGCCGGTCAGCGCCACGAAGAGATCGCCGCGCCGGACCGTCCGCGAATCCGTCCATACGCGCCGGATCCTCTTCCGGGAAAAGCCCGCTGCCAACCGGCCGCCTGTAATGTCAGCCACCTCCTGCACTCCGAACATAGACGGTATTCGTTAAACGTTACTCGTTAATCGTTCGGGTTCGTCTTTCACAATTAACGTTTCACGATTAACGTTTAACGCTCTCTAGCAAGGGCCTCGATCGCCCCGCGCGCCACCACGCGATCGTCGAACGGGTGTCTGTCCTTCCCAATGATCTGGTAAAGCTCATGGCCTTTGCCCGCGATCAGCACCAGGTCGCCGGGCTGCGCCATCCGCACGGCTTCCATGATCGCCTCGTGACGGTCCACGTGGATCACGTACCGGCCCCGGCCCGCTTCCCGAAGACCGGCCTGAACCCCCGGCACGATCTCGCGTATGATGGCCTCCGGATCTTCGGTCCGGGGGTTGTCGGAGGTCACCACCACGACGTCGCTGTAGACCGCGCTGACCCGCCCCATCTTGGGCCGCTTGCCGCGGTCCCGATCGCCGCCGCAGCCGAACACCGTGATGATCCGCCCCGTCTTGACCGCCTCCGCCGTGGTAAGCAGCCGAAATAGGGCGTCCTCGGTGTGCGCGTAGTCGACGACCACCGTGAAGGGCTGGCCGGCCTCGACCCGCTCGAACCGTCCCGGCACGTTCGTGAGACCGGCGACGCCTGCCGCGATCGTCGGCAGAGCAATCCCCTGCTCCAGTCCGACGCCGACGGCCGCGAGAATATTGTAGACGTTGTGGCGCCCCACCAGCGAAGAGCGGAGGGCCACGGCCCCGGCCGGCGTCTGCGCAGTGAATCGCACGCCTTCCAGCGACACCTGGACATCCTCGGCGCGCAGATCGGCCGGCCGATCGACGGCGTAGGTCCAGACCCGCGCCCGCGTCGCTTCCGCAACGCGCGGCCCCCAGGGATCATCCCGGTTCACGATGGCCCGCCCCTCAGACGCGAGCCCCGCGAAGAGCCGCAGCTTGGCCTGAAAGTACTCGTCCATGTCGGCATGGAAATCCAGATGGTCCTGCGTGAGGTTGGTGAACACCGCCGTCCCGAACTCGCACCCGGCCGTCCGGTCGAGGGCGAGCGCGTGGGAGGAGACTTCCATCACCGCCGCGTCGCTCGCGGCGTCGACCATCCTCCTGAAGAGCCCCTGCAACTCCACGGCGCCCGGCGTCGTGTGGGTCGCCTCGATCCGCTCGTTGCCGATCAGGTAGGCCACGGTCCCGACCAGGCCCACCCTGGCGCCCGCGGCTTCCAGCACGGATTTGCAGAGGTAGGTCGTCGTTGTCTTCCCGTTGGTGCCGGTCACGCCGATCATCTTGAGCCGGCGCGACGGATCGCCGTGAAAGCGGCCGGCCAAGACCCCCAGGGCATGCCGCGAATCACGGACCTCAATGACGGGCACGCCGAGCGCATCCAGTACGTCGGCCGGAACACGCCCGGGTTCGACGACCAGCGCCGCCGCGCCCGCGGACAGGGCCTGGTTCAGGTACTGATGGCCGTCCGACTGTGTTCCCTTCACCGCCACGAACAGCCCTCCCGGAGACACCCGTCGCGAGTCATCCGTCAGCCCCGTGATCTCCCGATCCAGGTCGCCGCGCACGGCCACCTCGCCGAGCGGTTTCACTAAGTCCCGCAGTCTCATCGCGCCGCAAGAATCTGGTTCTCCTCCGCTTTCGGCAGGATGCCGAGATGCCGAACCGCCTGGGCCGCGATCCGCTGGAAGACAGGCGCCGCCACGGTCCCGCCCCAATGGGCGGTTTGCGGTTCATCCACCATCACCAGGATGCACAGCTTCGGATCGTCCGCCGGAAGAAAGCCCACGAACGAGCTTACCATCCGCGTGGCCGAATAACCGCCGGTCAGCAGGTCCGCTTTCTGGGCGGTCCCGGTTTTGCCGGCCACGTCGTACCCAGGCACCGCCGCCAGCATGCCGGTGCCGCCGGGCAGCGTCACGCCGCGCAGGATGTCGGTCATGACCCTGGCGGTCTCCTCCGAAACAGGACTGCGCCGGACGACCGGCTCAAACCGGGCGACGGGCTCGCCGGCGGGCGTCCGGACCTCCGAGACCACGTAGGGACGCATGAGCGACCCGCCGTTCGCAATGGCCGACACCGCCATCACCAACTGCATCGGCGTCACGCCGATTTCCTGCCCCATGGCGATCGAGGCCAGCGTGCGGCGGCCCCAGGCGTGCGGTTCCTTGGCGAGCCCTCGCTGCTCCCCGCTCAAATCCACGTCCGTCTTCTGCCCGAACCCGAAGGCGTCGACGTACCGGGCCAGCCTGTCCGGCCCCAAACGCTGGGCCACCTTGATGATGCCGATGTTGCTGGACTTCTGAAGGACCTGGGCAAACGTCATCCAGCCGTTCTTGTGGTGGTCATGCACGACGGTGTTCTCGACCACGAACGCGCCGTCCTCGCCGTAGACGAGCTCGTCCGGCGAGACCAGTTTCTCTTCGAGCGCGGCCGCAGCGGCGATGAGTTTGAACGTCGAGCCCGGCTCGTAGGCATCGTTGATGGCGCGGTTCCGCCACAGGTTCGCGTCCCCCTTGGGCGCGTTCGGGTCGAACGTCGGCCGCACCGCCAGGGCCAGGATCGCGCCGGTCTTCGGTTCCACCACGATGACGACCCCAGAGGCCGCCCGCGTGCGCGTGACCACCTCGTCGAGTTCCTGTTCGGCGACGTACTGCACGACTTCGTCGATCGTGAGGACGAGGTCCTTCCCGGGCGAGGGGGCGACGTAATTCAGCTCCTTCGGAAAGACGGAGCCGCCGAAGGCGTCCCGCTCCACGACGAGATGACCGCGCTCGCCGCGAAGCTGGGCGTCGTAGCGCCGCTCCAGGCCCTCCTGCCCGTGGTTGTCGATGCTCGCAAACCCGAGGACGTGGGACAGCATGGCGCCCTTGGGATAGAAACGGCGGCCCTCCGGGATCACGCCGATGCCGTTCAGGGACAGCCCTTGCAGTCCCTCCGCCCGCGCCGGCTCGAGCCGGCGCGCCAGCCAGACAAAGTCCCGGTCGCTCTTGAGCTTGGACTCAAGCTGCCGCACATCGGTTTTCAGCACCCGGTTGAGCTGAACGGCCGTGGCCTGCGGGTCCAACACGTATTTCGGCGCCCCGAAGACCGACGGAACCTCCATGTTGATCGCGAGAATTTTCCCGCTCCGATCGTAGATGGCGCCACGTCCCGCCTCCACAGCAAGCGTTTTCCGGTGCTGGCGATCGGCCAACTGCGCGAACTCCTCCGCCCGGAGAACCTGCAGGCTGAACAGGCGCCCCGCGATGATGAAAAATCCGAGCCCGAGCAGAGCCGCGGCCACCATGATGCGTCTTCGTCCCGCTTCTTCTTCGTCCGCCATGTCGGGTCCTCGCCGTCCTTTGCTAGTTGGTATGCGCCGCGCGCACCACGCGGCCGGCCGGCGCTTCCGACGCCGGCGGCACGGCTCCCTTCACCAGCACCACTTGATTGTACCGGGGCCGGACCATGCCGAGCTGGCTGACAGCGACGCGCTCGATCTGCTCGGGCGCAGTCAGCTTGGCCAGCTCCAGCAGGAGGGCTTTCTGCTCCTGCTGCGTCTGCTTCTTCCGGTCCTGCAGGTCCGCAATCGCATACCCCGTCCGATAGATATCCACTTTCACCCACACCGCCGACAGCACCAGTCCCAGCAGAACCGCTCCGACCAGGTATTTCATGCCGCGGCCTCCCTGCGCTCGAGCACGCGCAGCTTGGCGCTGCGGGCCCGCGGGTTTACGGCGCACTCCCCCTCGGACGGCGTGACCGGACGTTTGGTCAACACAGCAAACCCCGTATCCGCGCCGCCGGCCAGGGCCCGGAACGTGCGCTTCACGATGCGATCCTCCAGCGAATGGAACGAGAGGACCACGAGACGGCCTCCCGGACACAAGAGCCCGGCCACGAGCCGGAGCGCGGAGCCGAGGTCTTCGAGTTCACGGTTCACGGCGATCCGGAGCGCTTGAAAGGTGCGCGTGGCGAAATGGAGCCGTCCGTGCAGGTAGGCCGGAGGCACTGTTCCCCGGATCACGTCGACCAGCGCCAGGGTCGTCAGGATGGGATCCCGCTCCCGCCTCCGGATGATCGCACGGGCGATCCGCCGCGCGTACCGCTCCTCCCCGTACTCGAACAGAATCCGCGTCAACTCCGGCTCGGGCAGGCGGTTGACAAGATCGGCCGCAGTGCGCGTCTCCCGCTGGTCCATCCTCATGTCGAGCGGTCCCTCCGCCATGAAGCTGAACCCCCGCGCGGGCTGATCCACCTGCATGGAGGACAGGCCGAGATCGAGCAGCGCGCCATCAAGCCCGCGCGCCGTCACGTCCCGCACGATCCCCGCGGCATCCTTGTAATCCGCCTGCATAATCACCGCCCGGTCGCCGAAGGGCGCCAGATTTCCACGGGCCGAAGCCACCGCGGCCGCATCGCGATCCAGCCCGATGATCCGGCCGTCCGGCCCGCCGGCCTCCAGGATGGCCCGGCTGTGCCCTCCCGCCCCGATCGTCCCGTCAAGATACAGCCCTCCGGCCCGTGGCTTCAGCCACGCCAACACCTCTTCGAGCATGACCGGTCGGTGCATGGTCGCGATCCCGAACGCACTCCATCATCACCGGCCCCGAAAAAAAATGCCGCGCCCGATCGGAAGACAGAACCACTCCCTTCCAACAGCGTGCGGCATCGTCGACGGGCTCTGCAACAGATACGAACCCATGTAACCTTGCCTTAAATTTTTCCTAACCGACTGTCAATAGTAACTAACCACAATCTCCCACTTTCACCCACTATTTGGAGAAAGTATACTCGCCGTATCTTCGATGTCAAGAAAAATTTATGATTTTTAAATGGATAGGAAAACTTTGTCTAAAGCCACTGCCTGTGGATAAATCATGACATCCTAGTTGGCTTGCCTAGGGATTGGTAGCCAAGCCTACCACGACCGGTTGTGAGGAGGGAGCCCGCTAGGGATAAATCTTGTACAGCATGCGGGAAAGGGGATGGGCGAGGCCGATCTAAACCAGCTCCTTAAGAAAACAGTGCCGCCCAGTATTCGTTCAACCGAGCCGTAGCGCCCTCCGACGTTGTTTGTGCCAATTGCAGGTCCTTGGCCATTACCGCAAAGGAGTTGACCCACGTGATCGGCGGATTATCAATTCTCTTGGGAATTTGGTGGCTCTTCCGAGCTGCAAACACCTCCTCGACCGCTTTTCTGGCTACCGGCGGATCAGGAAGGCCGAGATCCATCAGCAGCATGACATCTGCAAGGTCTTTTACCCTACTGTTGATGCTCCCTTCATAGGGACGGGTCAGTGCATGTACTTTTTCAGCCAGGTGCTGGGCGCGTGAAGTGGTCCGGATGCTTGGAGAGGGGATTTCTGCGAAGGAAAGGAGATCGCTCCCCTTGAGATCATCAAGCGGCGGGACCAATGGGTCCCCTACTCCAACATCAACCCTGATTGTCTCGAACCGCCGGCCGGCTAGACGGGCTTCGACTGTGAATCGATAGCACTTCACATCTTGTATCGGCAACTCTTGCTCACCGACTTCAGGCACGACAAACACAAAGCCGTCATCACCCTCGCCGGCCAAGTCGTCGCGCAGCTTCTGCGCAACGTCGGTGATAGACAATTCCTTTCCTGGGAAGAGGCCAAGGTCCACTCCAAGATCCAGGTCCTTCGTCATACGCGCGCGCAAACCCAACCTCATTTCGAGCGCAAATCCGCCCTTGAGGACCCACGGGCTCTCAGCCTTCTTTTGCAGCCTGACCATACAGCGTTCGAAGACCAACCGCTTGCGCAAGCGGACGAGAGGTTCCCCGGTCTGCTGCTCGCGCTGCCTGAGTCGCTCTTCCAATGCTTTTCGAAAGTCGTTGTGCGATTGGTATTGCATCAGCCTTCCCTGAGGGCCAGTTGCAGGGTGACTTGTTCGGAGGGAGCGATATCTTTCGGCGTCTTGGCCAGGATGTCGAGCAGCGTCTTTCTGTCCAGCAAACCTTTCCGAACGGCGTCCTTGACTACTGCTGTCAGCCTCTCCTGGTCCAGATGCGCTCGCGCCAGATCGAGTATGGTCCGAAGAGGTGTGGTCACGCGGAAGCCCTCGCGCATCTCCACGCCTTTCTCGTCAAGCCGCGCTTTGTGCAGCACGACGCCGGCGGCGGCTTTCTTACGGAAATCCGGAGCCACGGTCAGGTGTGTCTTCGCAGGAAGCACATCGCCCAGGTCATAGACTGCCGCCGCTGATTCGTGGGAGATCGCCCCTTTTTTCCGGCTCCACAGCCACCAACGGATCAAATCTTCATGGCCGGCTGAAGGAAAACGCTTCAGGCGGTAAATGCCACGGTCTACGCGAACCCAATTCCCCTGTTTGACATGGAAATGCTGGTGAGCAGTGGTATAGCCCAGCGCCGAGGCATCTGCCGAGGTAAAATAGCCTCCCTGACTTTCG
>CAYLLY010000056.1:3856-12428 GCA_964384595.1 uncultured Nitrospirales bacterium | reverse complement strand
AGGCACGGCGGTCCGCGACGGCGGTGAGCAGAAGATGGAGGAGCGAAAGGATGAATCGAAACTTGGTGCCCAGTCTCCCAGGAGTCGGCGCAGTGTCCAAGGAACTATCGGAAAAGTCAATGCATTCGGTCGGACGGAATTTTGGCGAAGGACAGGCATGAAAACCATTAACAGCCTAGCAAGTACAGCTTTCCTTACATTTTTTATATCGAATGCGTGGGCCAATCCAATGAACACTCAAAATTCACCAGCCCCTCAACCGATTACGGTCATGCCCGTCACCATCGTTCCCTCGGATGAACCGCCCGAGTGGCGTGATTTCAGGACGTTGAGCGCACACCCGAACGGCGAGGAAATTTTCTTTGTCGAGTGCCATAAAGACTTGCCGGAAAACTGCCGGGTGCTGCGCCTTCACCTCAAGACCAGCGCCTTGTCTTATTACGCCTTGCCGAAAGGATATGCGTACCTAGAAGCCTACCTATCGCCTAGTGGAAAAAAACTAGCGATGGTACGAGTTTCGCAGCAAGTCACGAGTATCCATGAGAACCTCGAACGTAAGGAAATCGCCATTATGAACAGCGACGGCAGCGGCTTGGAAGTGCTGCCCTTGGCATCGGGGCCGAAGACGATGCCAAAATTCAATGCCAACGATGACCGCCTGGCCTTCTGGCGATCCAAACCTCGCAAGCCTGGGTCTAAAACATTAGCTGCGGATTATGACGTTTATGAATACGATTTTAAGACCGGTAAGGAATATGCCTTTGGGGCGAGTTACAAATTTTTTCAAGGGGGAGAAATTCACTACTTGCTGGGAGGGGATGAGTTGTTGGTCAAGGCGGATGTTCCTCTCGCAGAAGAAGGGCGGTTAGGAATGAATACTCAGGACTACCGGAAGCGTTACTCCAACTACATATTCCGTCTGCAGCGCGGGCAGACTGCTTGGGTAGCACCTTTATTTGCCGATGAATCCTTCGAGGGCTTATGGCAGCTGGCACTAAGCCGTGATGGAGAGATGGTATTCGAAGCAACACCACCCAAAGTAGGCAGCATTTCGATCTATCGTTACAAAGCCAGCGGTGGTTTTTTTAAGTGGAGTAAAGGGCAGGGGCAAGACTCCACCCGGATTGTATTTGGCACAGCTTCACTACTTTACTCAGCACTGGCAGGTAATCAGTTGATTGGCATTTTCAATAACTATGCTTCACAGGGTGACCGGAGCTTGAAGCGCTTTCTAACACTGGACATGCAGAGCGGCGAATGGCGCGCGATGAGTATTCCGCCCTTATCGGCTGCGCGATCTATGCCTGTCACCCTGAAGTAAATCAAGCACCTGAATTTTGATCGCAACTAACCATTAGGAAAACAACATGGCACACTCAGTTATCGGCTGGCATGGCTTCAATCCTCTCAACCTTGCAACTTTGTTGCCGAACTTTGGCCTATGGGGCGGAGCTGGATATTCCGCAGGGGTAAACACCGATGTCATCTCTCCAGAGCAGGCTGGTAGTGCGGTAGTAGAAATAAATGGTCGTCCGAGCCCCGTGGATACATTATTCAAGACACATGATTTGGACGTTCAAGCTGCGATAGGCCAGCCCAACGAATCCGCTCTTATTACGGCTGCCGATATTGCGCTGTGGAATGGATTGGTTGCGTTGGATTATTCGTCACTTTCTTTTGAAGAAGCCTCTTATGCCGGCGTGGCGATCTTGGCATTCGGCGCCAAGATATTAGCTTGGGACCTTCCCCTGGAGGGGCTAGAGGCAATCCAGAATGGAGTGGCTGCGGCTGTCGATTCTGTTGGTGAGCAACTCGAAGCGATTGGCCAAGCCATAGAGAATCTCTCATTCACTGATTCACAAGGGGATACGGTTTCATCAAGCGTAAGCACAGGCGGGCAAATCAATCTCAATTTCGACTCGCAGCAAGCTGACGGGACGACCTTGCATGCCACATTTGACGAGTCTGGAAATATTGTGGATTTTTCTGGTGACTCGCACATTCCTGATGGCCCCGTCGACAACTCCTTCCTCTCCGTCACCACCGACACCGATCCGGGCGCCATCAGCCAGGAGGGCGCGGAAGACCTCACGGCGACGGCGAATGACATCACGCTGGGCTTTCTCCGCTCCGACGCGACAGGGCTGGTCTCCATGCCGGCGGACATGATCAATGACCCTTCCACCGGCGATGCGGCGGCCCTGGCATCCTCCCAGATTGTGGCCGATGATCTTCGGGTCGGGAACGTGAACCTCGCCGAGGGGCTGTTCGACTTCGTCACGCCGCATGAAAGCACCTTGCTGAGCGGCCCCGAGTTCGAGCTACACGCGTCGCTCCTCAATACCACCACGGATCTCAGCTTCGACGTGGCGTACACCGACCCGTTGGTGCTGGACCTGAATGGGGACGGGGTGAAGCTCACCGATTACGCTACTCAGCCGGTCCTCTTTGACATTGACCACGACGGTGGCAGCCTGGAACTCACCGGCTGGGTCAGCGCTCAAGACGGCATCGTCGTGCATGATCTCAATGGCGACGGCGTGATCAACGACATGGCCGAGACCCTCTCGGAATACTACAACGGCACAGTCGGCACAGGGGGGAACCCGGGCAGCCAGCCCTTTGCCAACGGCTTTGCGGCATTAAAAAGCCTGGACTCCAACAGCGACGGCAAATTCGATAGCGCGGATGCCCTCTTTACCACGCTCCGCGTGTGGGTGGATGCGAATAGCGACGGCAAGACCGATGCCGGCGAGCTCAAGACCTTTACCGAGCTCGGCATCACGCAGATCAATCTTGCCAACACAGCGCAATCCGGCGACGTGCGGGACGGCAATGAAGTGCTCGCGAGCGGGACGTTCGTGCAAAGCGGGCAACCCAAAGAGGCCCTGGCTGCCAACTTCCTGGCGAATCCGAACGGCCACACCTTCACGACCTCCGGCAACGGAACCCGGGTGGACACCCAAGGCGGGGTCACGAGCTACGTGACGCAAAGCGCCACAGGCGAAGTCATGGATGCCGCGGTCAAAGGCGTCAGGAACGCCTTCGGCGCACAGGGCAACGACACGTTGATCGGCGATACCACCAACAACTGGCTGGCGGGCGGGCCGGGGAGTGACACCTTCACCGCCGGGGCCGGCGATGACGTGCTGCTGATTGACGGTGAGGACCTGCAGGCCAACATCCATGCCGGCGATGGGATGGACATTGCACAGGTGGTGGGCGATGCGGGCGTAGTGCTCAACCTCGCGCAGGCTGAAATCGAGATCGCCCAGGGTGGGCGCGGCAATGACATCCTGATCGGCGGGGGCCGCAGCACGGTGTTTATCCGGGGCGGCGCGGGCGATGACATCATCATCGGCGGGGCGGCCAACGACGCGCTCTCCGGCGAAGACGGGAATGATCTCGTGGATGGCGGGGCGGGGAATGATCTCATCCGCGGGCATCGCGGCCAGGACCTTCTGCTCGGGGGCGCGGGAGACGATATCCTCGACGGCGGCTTGGATGATGATGAGGTAAAAGGCGGGGACGGGAACGATATCCTCATAGGCGGGCAGGGGGATGACCGTATTGACGGCGGCGCCGGGACGGACATTGCGGAATTTTCCGGCTCGTTTGCCGACTACCGGATCACCCGCACCGATCAAGGCCTCTGGGTGGCCGACACGAAGTCCGGCAGAGACGGCACGGACTTTTTATCCGGCATCGAGAAGCTGAATTTTGGGGATGTCAGCGCCGTGGACCTCACACTCCCCAATCCCATGCCGGTAAAGGACGCGCTCGCGGTGTCCTTTGCCCACGGTAGTAGCACGCCGTACCTGATCACCGCGGCCTCATTATTGGGGAACGACGTTGATTACCAGGGCGATGCGCTGCATATCACCACACTCAGCGATATCGTCGGCGGCACTGCCACTTTGACAGGGGGTGATGTGCTCTTCACCCCAGATGCCACCTATACCGGCATCATGGGCTTCAAGTACAAAGTCGCCGACAGTCAGGACAAACCCGGCGCGACGGTGACCCTGATCGGCACCGGGCAGTCGGCGGAAATGAAGGCGGCGGTCTATCTGCGCACCACCGACATGCCCACCGATCCGTTAGTGACCGACGAATGGTATCTCTCGGATACCAATATTCTCGCGGTGTGGAAAGACTACACCGGACAGAACGTGCGGATCGGCCAGTTTGAGCCCGGCGGCGACTTTTCCGTCACCAAGGAAGTGCTCGACTACCGGCATCCCGATCTGCAACCGAACATCGACGCCAGTTGGCTCGCGAACGCCACGCCGGGCAATCTGGCGGGCGAGGGCAGTGAAGGGAATTTCTCCACCCACGCCACGCTGGTGGCGGGCGTGATCGTGGCGGCGAAGAACGGCGAGGGGGCAGTAGGCGTGGCCTACGACGCCAAGATCGCCGGGCATTGGATCGACAACAATGGTCTCGATCTGAACGCGCTCCGCAAGATGGCGTGGTACGACGTCGCCAACAACTCCTGGACCGCGCATCCGAACTTCGTCGCCAACTTCGACAACAACCCGGACCTCAAAAACGCCTTCGAATATGCCGCCGACAACGGCCGCAACGGATTGGGGACCGCCATCGTCATGGCCGGCGGCAACGACCGGCAGGCAGGCGGCAACACCAACTACCTGTCCACCAGCAACAACCGCTTTTCTGTTACCACCGGGGCGATCAACGCCACGGGTGACCTGGGCGCGCTGATCATCAGCCAGGCGCCGTTCAGTAACCCGGGGGCGAGCATTCTTGTCTCCGCGCCGGGCTCGAATGTGACCTCGACCTCGCGCCTTATCGAGAACGAGAACGGCTCGGTGTTCGGCACTGACTACGCGGTTGCGCAGGGCACGTCGTTCGCCACGCCGATCGTGTCCGGCATTGTCGCCCTGATGCTGCAGGCCAATCCGAACCTCGGCTATCGCGACATCCAGCAGATCCTGGCGCTGTCCGCCAAGCAATTCACCGACGCCAACACCGACTGGCATGACAACCACGCTGATAACTGGAACGGCGGCGCGATGCATCTCTCGCACGACTATGGCTTCGGCGAGGTGGACGCCCGCGCGGCGGTGCGACTGGCGGAAACGTGGGCGACGCAGCAGACCTATGCGAACGAGTACAAGCTGACGAACCCGGTGTCATCCGGCACGGTGAACTTGGCGATCCCCGACAACAACTCGACCGGTGTGTCCAGCACGATCACCGTCAGCAACGCGTCGCTCAAGATTGAGCACGCGGAAATCACGGTGAATCTGACCCATCAGCGCGCCGGCGACTTGATCCTCAAGTTGGTGTCGCCGACGGGAACGGAATCGGTGCTGGTGAACCGGCCGGGCAAGACGCCGGGCAGCGCCGACACCGATCGCGGGGATACGTTGTTCAACGGGTCAAACACGCTGGACTTCACCTTCACGACGGTGCAGGACTGGGGTGAGTCGGCCAACGGCAACTGGACCCTCAAGGTGATTGACGCCGCTTCCGGCGATACCGGCACGCTCACGAGTTGGTCACTCAACCTCTACGGCACGCCAGACAACGGCAACGGCAATTACTACTACACCAATGAGTACGCCCAACTCGCCTCGACCGGCGGGCGCAACGTGCTTAACGACACCGACGGTGGCGAAGACACCATCAATGCCGCCGCGGCTTTGGGCAATAGCACCATCAATCTCACGACCGGCAGCGCGACCATTGCCGGCACGGGACTTACGATTTCGAGCCCTGGCAACCTCGAGAACGCCATCGGCGGCGAAGGCAACGACACCCTCACCGGCAATGCGGTCTCCAACAAGCTCCAGGGCGGGCGCGGCGACGACACCCTGAGCGGCGGCGCCGGCTGGGACTTCCTCTGGGGCGGCAAGGGCAACGACACGCTCACCGGCGGCACCGAAACCGACGCTTTCGTGATTGAGAAAGAGGCAGGCGCGGTCGATACGATCACGGACTTCCAGGCCGGCACGGATCGCATCGTTCTGTCCGGGTTCGGCAACACCACCGGGAACAATGTGTCGCTGACGCAAGAGGGTACGGACACCCGCATCAATCTGGGAGACGGACAATCGGTGGTGGTCCTGAACGTCACGCCAAGCAACCTCACGGCGAATCGGTTCGTCAGCGTGAAAGGGGGGCTCTCGGCGCGCGACCTGGACGTGTTCGGCGGCTGGGGGTTCGGAACGGACGTGGCCGATCCGCAGACCTTCTGGACCAGCGGCAACGTGATCTACTGGGCCGGCGATGGCGGGGAGACCGTGTTCGGCGGTACGGGGAACGACCGCATCTTGGGCGGCGCGGGCAACGACACGCTCGTCGGCGAGAACTCTTCGAGTAGCCCCACGGGCGGCAACGATTTTCTTTCCGGCGAAGACGGGATCGATATCATCTATGGAAGCGGCGGAAACGATACGCTTTGGGGCGGAGCGAGCATTGACTATCTGGATGGTGGATACGGTGACGACACCATCTATCTCGAGGGCGACCAGGGACTGAACAACCTGTCCACCGGCACCATTATTTCATCGAATATCACGATCACCGGGGCCAGTTTTACCGGCTCGAAAGTGTTGGGAGGCGTCGGCAACGACCGGTTCGTGGTCGTGGAAGACACCTCCTCGAGCGCGTCGCTCGGGCTGATGAAAAACCTGATCGACGATTTCGAGGTAACCAATCCCAACGAGAAGATCGATCTGTCCAAGGTGCGTGCGGTGAGTTCGTTCTCCGACCTGACGTACTCCAACGTTGTGGCTGACGGCCAGCAGTACCTGCGCGTGTTCCTCGGCCCGATGCAGGTAGGGACGCAATACATCACGCTCAAGGGAATCACGCAGAGCCAGTTGAGCGCGGACAATTTCATATTCTGGGACGGTCTGTTACCGCCGGCGCAGGTGGAGAACGTCACCATCACCGGCACTTCAGGCGCCGACACTCTCACCGGCGACGCGGGCGGCAACACGCTCGACGGCGGCGCCGGCGCGGACACGATGACTGGCCGCACCGGCGACGATACATATATCGTTGATAACGCGGGCGATGTGGTGGTGGAGTTGCCCGGCGGCGGATTCGACACGGTGAAGTCCTCCATCAGCTACACCTTGAGCGCTGACTTGGAAAATCTCGTGCTGACCGGGGCCGGCAACATCAACGGCACTGGCAATGCCCAGATCAATCGGATCACCGGCAACAGCGGAAACAACATCCTGGACGGCGGGGCTGGGGCCGACGTTTTAATCGGCGATGGCGGGGATGACACCTACATCGTGGATAACGGGTCGGACCGCGTCATCGAGCAGGCGGGCGGTGGCATCGACACTGTGCAAAGCTCGGTGTCCTATACCCTCTCGCCGGACATCGAAAATCTCACACTGACCGGCGCGGACGATATCAACGCCACCGGCAATGCGGCGAACAACACCCTGACCGGGAACAGCAACGACAACACCCTCGATGGAGCGGCCGGCGCCGATACGATGACCGGCGGCGCGGGCGATGACACGTACCTGGTGGACAATGTCGGCGATGTGGTCACGGAGAATGCGAGCGAAGGTATCGATACGGTCTACTCGAGCATCGATTACACCCTCGGCAGCAACGTCGAAAATCTGATTCTGGCCGGCAGTTCCGGCCTCTCCGGCACAGGCAACGAGTTGGACAATGCCCTGACGGGCAATAGCGCGGCCAACACCCTCACCGGCGACGCGGGCGACGACATACTCGACGGCGGTGCGGGCGCCGATACCCTGCTTGGTGGAACGGGCGACGACATCTACGTGGTGGACAATGCGGGAGACGTGGTCACTGAGAGCGCCGACGAGGGCACAGATACGGTGCAATCGAGCGTCACCTTCTCGCTCGCCTCGCTTCCCAATGTCGAGAACGTCACCTTGACGGGGACGGCGGCGATCGATGCCACCGGCAACGCTGCGGATAACCGTCTGATCGGCAACAGTGCTGCCAACGTGCTCAATGCCGATGGTGGCAACGATTTTCTGGATGGCGGTTTGGGGGCCGATACGTTGATCGGCGGCACGGGGGATGACACGTATGTCATCGATAACGTGGGCGACGTGGTGACCGAGAATGCCGCCGAAGGCACCGATAGCGTTCAAAGTTCGATCACGTACACCCTCGGCGCCAATCTCGAAAATCTGACCCTGATTGGCACCGGCAACGTCAACGGGACCGGCAACGCCGTCGACAACCGGGTTATCGGTAATGGCGGCAATAATGTCCTGACCGGTGATGGCGGCAACGATTTTCTGCAGGGCGGGGCGGGGGCGGACGTGCTGAGTGGTGGGGATGGGGACGACTCGCTGGTGGTGGATGGGGCGGATACGAGCGTGGACGGGGGCGCGGGGTTCAACGTGGTGACGGTGGAGGGGGCGGCGGGGGCGACGGTGGATCTGGCCACGTTCGCCACGGCGTATGGGAACGCGGGGAACGATGTGTTCACGAACAGCGCGCCCACGAGTCTCGCGAATCGCTGGATCGAGGGGCAGGGCGGGAACGACACGCTGACGGGCGGGGCGGGCAACGATCTGCTGTTCGGCGGGGACGG
>CAYLLY010000056.1:0-3756 GCA_964384595.1 uncultured Nitrospirales bacterium | reverse complement strand
ATGTGCTGACGGGCGGAGCGGGCAACGATTTTCTGCAAGGCGGGGCGGGGGCGGATGTGCTGAGCGGCGGGGATGGGGACGATACGTTGATCGACGATAGCGGTAATGACACGTATCTCTTCGGAAGTGGTGCTGGACAGGACACGATTATTGATCATGATTCAACCGCAGGCAACACCGACATGCTGCAATTTGGTGCCGGCATCAGTCCCTTGGACCTCGTCATCAGCCGCAACGCCAACGATCTCAAACTGGCGATTCACGGGTCCAACGATCAAATCACCGTCCAGAACTGGTACAGCGGCGTGGATAACCAGACCGAAGTGCTTCAAGCCGGCGACGGGCAGCAGTTGTTCAATACGCAGGTGGATCAGTTGATCCAGGCGATGGCGCAATTCAGCGCCGATAGCGGATTGACGTGGGACCAGGCGATTGATCAGCGGCCGCAGGACGTGCAGACGATCCTGGCGGCGAGCTGGCAATGAATGAAGGATCCGTAGGGGCGGGCCTCCGTGCCCGCCCGGATGATGGGCAACCACAGGGGGGTGCCCCTACGGGTGATCTCGATATGGGGCTCGTCTGTCTGCTGATCCTCGCCCGGTTCTACGGTGTTCCGGCGGACGGCGCGCAACTGCAACATCAGTTCGGCGAGTCCGGCAAGCCCTTCGGCGACGCCGAACTGCTTCGCGCCGCCAAGCAACTGGGCTTCAAGGCCGGCTTGGTGGACAGTGAATGGTCGCGTCTGTCCGTCATCCAGCTTCCCGCTATCGCCCAGCGGAAAGACGGCCGCTATGTCGTTCTCGCCAAGGCCGATCATGAAAAGGTGCTCGTTCAGGATCCCGGTGAGGCGCGCCCGCTGGTCCTCCAGCGCCAGGCCTTCGAAGAGGCCTGGAACGGGCAACTCATCTTGCTGACCAAGCGCGCCGGCCTTCGCCCGGAGGACCTGAAGTTCGACTTCACCTGGTTTATCCCGGCGATCGTCAAGTACCGGTCGCTCCTCGGCGAGGTCCTGCTCGCGTCGTTCTTCATCCAGGTGTTCGGGCTCCTGACGCCCCTGTTCACGCAGGTGGTCATCGACAAGGTGCTGGTGCACAAGGGGATGACCACGCTGCACGTGCTCGCGATCGGCATGGTTGCGCTCACGGTGTTCGACGTCGTCCTCGGGGGGTTGCGGACGTACCTGTTCTCGCACACGACTTCCCGGATCGACGTGGGGCTTGGGGCGCAGGTGTTCCGGCATCTGCTGGCGCTGCCGCTGGCGTACTTCGAGGCCCGGCGCGTGGGGGACACGATTGCGCGCGTGCGTGAGCTGAGCACGGTCCGCCAGTTCCTCACCGGCTCGGCGGTGACGGTCGTCATTGACCTGTTCTTCACCGTCGTGTTCATCGCGGTGATGGTCTTGTACAGCCCGTTGCTGACGCTGCTGGTCGTTGGCGCCATGCCGCTGTACGCGCTGCTCTCGGTCGCGGTGACGCCGATCTTCCGCGTTCGGCTCAATGACAAGTTCAACCGTGGAGCGGACAACCAGGCCTTCCTCGTCGAGACAGTCACCGGCATCCAGACCGTCAAGGCGATGGCGATCGAGCCGCCCTTGCAGCGCAAGTGGGAGGAGCAACTGGCCGGCTATGTCCAGGCTGGTTTCCGCGCGACGACCCTGGGAAACGCGGCGAACCAGACGGCCTCGCTGATCAGCAAGCTTACCACCATCGCGATCGTCTGGCTCGGCGCGCAGTTGGTGATCGACGGGGAGCTGAGCATTGGCCAGTTGATTGCCTTCACCATGCTGGCCAGCCAGGTCAGCGCGCCGGTGCTGCGGCTTGTGCAACTGTGGCAGGATTTCCAGCAGGCCGGCATCTCGGTGCAGCGGCTGGGAGACGTGCTGAACGCCCCGCCGGAGCCCGCGCACAGCCCCAACCGCGCAACCTTGCCCGCGCTCGCGGGAAAGGTCGCCTTTGAAGATGTGACGTTCCGCTACCGGCCGGACGGGCCAGAGGTCCTCCGCAAAGTGTCCTTCGACGTGGACGCGGGCAGGGTCATCGGCATCGTGGGCCGGTCCGGCTCCGGCAAGAGCACCATCGCCAAGCTCATCCAGCGACTCTACATTCCGGAGCACGGGCGCGTGCTGGTGGACGGGATCGATCTCGCGCAGGTGGATCCCGCGTGGCTGCGGCGGCAGATCGGGGTGGTGCTGCAGGAGAACTTCCTGTTCAACCGCTCGGTGCGGGATAACATTGCGCTGGCCGATCCGGGCGTTGCGATGGAGCACGTGGTGCAGGCGTCCAAGCTGGCCGGGGCGCATGACTTTATCCTGGAGCTGCCGCAAGGGTACGACACGCTGGTGGGCGAGCACGGCTGCTCGCTGTCGGGTGGGCAGCGCCAGCGCATCGCCATCGCGCGGGCGCTCGTGACCAACCCGCGCATTCTGATCTTCGACGAGGCGACGAGCGCCCTCGACTACGAGTCCGAGTCCATCATCCAGAAGAACCTGGCGCAGATCTGCAAGGGGCGCACGGTTTTCATCATCGCGCACCGGCTGAGCACGGTGCGCCCCGCGCACCGGATCTTCACGATCGAGAGGGGCGAGATCGTCGAGGAGGGGACGCATGATGACCTGGTCGCGCGCAACGGCTATTACGCGCGGCTGCACCGGCTCCAGGGAGGCGGCTTTGCGGTGGCTTAGTGCCGCAGGACGATATGTGGAGGTCTGGCGCGCGGCCCGGGCGGACCAACGGCGCTTGGGCCCGACGCCGGCGCCAACGGGCCGGGAGGCGGAGTTCCTGCCGGCGGTGCTGGAGATCCAGGACGCGCCGCCCTCGCCGGTGGGGCGCGCCGTCGGCGGGACCGTCATTGCCGTCTTCGTGGCGGGGATCGTCTGGGCGTGCCTTGGCCACATTGATATCGTCGCCGTCGCGCCGGGGAAAACCATTCCGGGGGGACACTCCAAGGTGATCCAGCCGCTGGAAAGCGGCGTGATCCGGGCGATCCACGTGCGGGACGGCCAACAGGTGAAGCAGGGAGACATGCTGATCGAGCTCGATCCGACGGTCACCGGCGCGGAACAGGAGCGCCTGTTGAACGAGCTGCGATCCGCCAGAGTGGAAGCCGCGCGGCTCCACGCGCTGCTGGCCGGCAAGCCCGGTTTTGCGTCGCCGGACGGGGCCGATCCTCGGTTCGTGACTCTCCAGCAGAAACGCTTGCGCGATCAGTCGGCCGAGTACCAGGCCCGCATCGAAGCGGCTCAGCATCTGATCGAGCAGCGTCGAGCGGCAATCGAGGCGACCAAGACGAGCATAGCGAGATTGGAAATGACCGTCCCGATGCAGAACGAGCGGGCGAGCGCCTATAAGCAATTGGTGGATGAAAACTTCATCTCCAAGATGGAATATATGGCGGCCGAAAAGCAGCGAGTCGAGGAGACGCAGGAGCTCGCGCGCCAGAAAGAGATACGGGGCCAGGATTCAGCGGCGCTCGCCGAGGCGGAGAAAAACTACCAGGCGCTGGTGTCGGAGTTTCAGCGGACCCACATGGCTGAACTGACCGACGCCGAGACGAAAGCCGCCTCGCTGGCCCAGGAAGTCGTCAAGGCCGGCCAGCGGCATGCCTTGCAGCGGCTGACGGCGCCCATTGACGGCGCGGTCCAGCAGCTGGCGGTGCACACAGTGGGCGGCGTCGTCACGCCCGCGCAGCAATTACTGGTCGTCGCGCCCCGCGAGCACCAACTGGAAGTCGAGGCCATGGTGGAGAACAAGGACATCG
>CAYLLY010000055.1:10569-12492 GCA_964384595.1 uncultured Nitrospirales bacterium | reverse complement strand
CAAACGCCTTGTCCGCGATCGCGAGCGCCGCGATCGTCCCCGCGCTCGTCTTTAAGAATTGCCGTCTTGTTAAAAACATCGTGTCTCCTCCTCCGTTGATAACCACACACCTTCGCTCGCACCGAAAACGGTCCGTAGAACTCTATCCCACCCCCCTTCTGTTTTCTGAGCTTTGTGGATCAGCGTGATTGGCTTGTTGAAGTGTATGCAGGACATGACTAGGCGAAGGGAGATTGCAACAGCAGGACCAACTTCCCGGCCCCGGCAAATCAATTCTCAACGTATTGATCTATATGATGATTACTTTCGTTCGTCTGTGCGCGGTTTCATCCCGACACAATGCGACGTTACCTGATTGAGCCAGGTGGAATCGGAAGAGCGAATGTAACTGATTGATTAGAAAAGTAAAATGCGCTTTCGATGGACGCGGACGTGGCAGGTTCAGGATGCTACCATCAAGTAACAATTGGGACGCTTCTCAGCGATCATCTCATTCACAGGATTTTCAATTTGAAAACAATGCCATCGTAAACTTCATGGCTCTGTTTCCCCCTGCCGAGAGCCGGAACCGGCTTCTATTCGTTCCCGCTACTACACAACGCTGATGTCCAGTGATTCTACGTAGAACGCGCGGTTTGACATGCCGCGTCCCGGACTCTATGCTACGCCTCGTATGACAAACTCAGACTATCATTGCCAGGCTCGCGATCTGATTCTCGAGAAAAAATGGCGCTCCTTACTGGACGTCGGCCATGCCTGGCTCCAGGCCGTCCCGGATGATCCGATCGCCCGACTCCTCCTCCTCTCAGGTTCACTATTTACGGGTGATTATCGAAATGCCCACGAGCAGCACGACCGGCTCTTCGCTCCGCCGGAAGAGGAGACCCCGATCACGCCGGACGCGCGGCCGGACCCACGGACGGCGATCCGCACCTTCGCCGAGCAGCTTGCGAACGAACACCCGGAGAACGCCGGCGCCAGACTGTTTTTCGGAATCACGCTGACGCAGATCGGGGATTTGGAGAGCGCGATCCGGGAATACAAGGACAGCGCCAGACTGGACGCCGGCGACGCGCACGCTCGCTATTTCCACGGACAGGCCCTCCACGCGTTGGATCGCGTGGACATGGCCATCCGGGAGTACCGGGAAGCCGTGAAGCTGGCCCCGACGGATATCCGGATGCGCCTCAATCTGGGTTCGGCCTATTACCAGCAGGGCATTCTCGAATCCGCGATCGCACAATACAGAGAGGCCATCAAGCTGAATCCGTCGGAACCGTTCGTGCACTACAATCTGGGGGTGGCGCTGGCCGACCAGGGGCGCTTCGCGCCGGCCATCGCGGCTTTCAAGGAATCCGCCCGCCTGAACCCGCAGGATGCGCTCGTCCGCTACGCGCTGGCCGGTGTGTATGAGGCCAACGGGCGGCTGAACGAGGCGATCGCGGAATACGAAGCGGCCATCCAACTGGCCCCGGCCCTCGCGGCGGCGCATTCCAAGCTGGGATGGATTTATTACAGGCAGAACAGGGTTCCCAAGGCGCTCGACGCCTTCGGGAAAGCCGTCCAATATGACCCGGAGGACGCCCAGTCCCTCCATGGACTGGGATTAGTCACGCTGGCCATGGGCAAGGAGGAGGAGGCCATCGTACTGCTGAAGCAGGCCTATGCGAAGGAAGAACGCGAGGACAAAAAAAAGGCCATCCGCGGCGCCCTGATCAGGGTGGGAGTCTTCCAGTAAGGCACGCTATAACTCTCTGATCACGCCCTGCAGGACGGTGGCCTGCGTCACGGGATCGCCGGTTTTCTTGAGTTCCGCGCGAATGCGCTCTTTCAGGTATTCCGAATAGCCGACCTTATCGATGAGAACTTCCAGAAACCGCTCGCCCGGCAAGAGCGCGCAGGCCTTGAGCTCGCTCACGATGG
>CAYLLY010000055.1:0-10469 GCA_964384595.1 uncultured Nitrospirales bacterium | reverse complement strand
TCCAGAAACCGCTCGCCCGGCAAGAGCGCGCAGGCCTTGAGCTCGCTCACGATGGTTTCCGTCACGGGGACGTAGCTGCTCCCGACATGAAACAGCACCGGGTAATGGTGCCCTTTGCCCGGCAAGCGTTCGAACCTTACGCCATCCACCCGATCCTCCTTCATGGAATGAACCGGCCGTATTGTACGGGACGGCGCCGCCGGTGACAAGCGCGGTATGGGAAAAATGGGGACAGTCCCCATTTTCCATTTTCCTCGGCGGTTTGACATGACCGACTCCCGTTGGGAAAATGGGGACTGTCCCCATTTTCCGGCTGAATGTTATGATAGGGCCTGAACCGCAATGCGCGAAAAAATTCTGACCACGCCGGCTCTCGCCGCGGCCCTGAGCGCGCGGCGCGCCCGGAACGAACGCATCGTCTTCACCAACGGGTGCTTCGACCTGCTGCATATCGGCCACACCCGCTACCTGCAGGAAGCGCGCACGCTCGGCGACTGCCTGATCGTGGGGCTCAACAGCGACGCCTCGGTCCGGGCGATCAAGCCAAACGGACGCCCGCTGGTACCGCAGGCCCAGCGGGCCGAAGTGCTGGCCGCCCTGGCCTGCGTGGACCATGTCGTGATCTTCGACGAGCCGGACCCCCGCCACCTGATCGCCGCCGTTCAACCCGACGTCCTGGTCAAGGGCGGCGACTGGCCGGTCGAGCAGATCGTAGGACGCGAGCTCGTCCAGGCGCGGGGCGGAACCGTCGTCACCATCCCGCTCGTCGCCGACGTGTCCACGACCTCGCTGGTTCGGCGTATCCAATCTTTGACCTGATGTCTGTCTCCGCGCTCCCCGCCGCATGGGCCGCCTTGGTGGCGCCTCTCCTGCGCGCCGTGGAGGAACGCCGCGGCCCCACGTCGCTCGCCGGCTTGTTCGGCTCCGCCAAGGGCTTCGTGCTCTCGGTCCTGTCCGGACAGCTCGCCGCGCGCGGGACATCCCTGCTCGTCGTGACACCCACGGATGCGTCCGCGGAGACTCTGCACGCCGACGTCGCCTTCTTCCATCGCCTGCAGGGCGCGTCCCCCGAGGACGTGCTGCTGTTTCCGGACTGGGGTGTGCTGCCCTACGCGGCCACCCCGCCGCCCGTCGAGATCATCGGGCAGCGGATGCGGGCGCTGGACCGACTGCAGGGCTCCGACCGGGGGCTCGTCCTCATTACGCCTGCAGCGGCCTTCCTTCAACGGCTTCTCCCGCGCAGCCTGCTGGCGGAAGCCTGCTTTTCTCTGAAGCCCGGCGCTGCGATCGAGCGGACGCGCTTGCTCGCTCGCTTCCTGCGTCTCGGCTACCGCCAGGTGTCAGTGGTGGAACGCCCCGGCGAGTTCGCGGTGCGGGGCGGGATCGTGGATCTCTTCTCGACGGCCCACGAGGAGCCCGCGCGGGTAGAATTTCTCGGCGACGCCGTCGAGACCCTGCGTCTCTTCGATCCCGCCACTCAGAAATCGTCCGGGCGCGCCGCCGCCGTCCGCATCCTGCCCGCTCGGGAGCTGATACGGGACGACCTCTCGCCCCTCCCGCCGGACGCCGAGTGGCGGGGACCCTCCTGGTATTCCGCCATGGAGACCCTGCCGGACCATTTTCCTTCTCCACCGGTGCTGATCGCCGACGAACCGCCGGACCTGCGAAAGCACGCCGATGACGTCCTCGCGGAAGCGCACACAGCATACGCCGCGCTGGAACCGGCGGGCCCCCTGCCGCCTCCTCCCGACGAGCTTTTCCTGCCCCTGGACCACCTGCTGGAGGCGGGCGGCGCGCGCTGTCTCGTGACCGTCGAAGCGATTCCCCGGGGCGAAGCCGGGGGCGCGACGACTGAGGAGCCGTCGCTTTTTCGATTCGACGCCCAGCGCCCCCAGACGATCGGGATCGGCGTGAAGGGCCGCTCGTTCACCGAGACCGTCGCGCACCTCGAGGCCTTGCGGGCCAGGGGGCCGGTCGTGATCGTCGCCCGGAGCCGCGGCCAGGTGGATCGCCTGCGATCGCTCTTTGTGGAACATAATCTTCCGGCGGAGCCGCTGGGAGACAAAACGGTCACGGCGCTTGGCGCGCACGCGCCCTACGCCTTGGTTCAAGGAGGGCTCTCCGGCGGGCTCCTGGGACTGCGCGGCGCCTGGGGCGGGCCGGAGCCGCCGCCGCTCTGGATCATCGTCGAAGACGAGCTGTTCGCGCGGGGCGTCCGGCACAAGGCCCCCGCCGCCGCCAAGAGCGCCGCGTTTCTCAAATCGATCGAGGAAGTGAAAATCGGCGATTACGTCGTGCACGTGCTGCACGGCGTCGGCCGCTATCTCGGGCTCCGCCGCCTCTCGGTCCAGGGCTTCGACAGCGACTACCTGATCGTCGAGTACGCCGGGGGCGACACGGTCTACGTGCCCCTGGACCGGCTGAACCAGATCCAGCGCTATTCCCCCTCCGAGGGCCACGCGCCCAAGCTCAACCACCTGGGCGGAACCGCCTGGGGCCGCACGAAGGCGCGTGTCCGAAAGAGCATCGAGGACATGGCGAAAGACCTGATCGCCGTCCAGGCAGCACGGGAGACGCGCGGCCGGCCGCCGTTTGCCCCGGACAGCATGCTCTCCCGCGAATTCGACGCCGCGTTCGAGTTCGAGGAGACGGCGGACCAGGTGCGGGCCATCGAGGACATCGGCCGAGACATGGAGTCCGAGAAACCCATGGACCGGCTGATCTGCGGAGATGTGGGGTACGGCAAGACCGAGGTGGCCATGCGCGCCGTCTTCAAGGCGGTCCAGGACAACAAGCAGGCGGCGGTGCTGGTCCCCACCACGCTGCTCGCCCAGCAGCACTTCGAAACCTTCACCGAGCGCTTCGCGCCCTTCCCGGTGACGGTGGGAGTCGTCGGCCGGCTGCAGCCGCTCAAGGAGCGGACAGCCACGCTGCGCGGCGTCGCGGCGGGCTCGGTCGACATCATCATCGGCACGCACCGCCTCCTCCAGAAGGACGTGCAGTTCCGGAACCTCGGGCTGGTGGTGATCGACGAAGAACAGTGGTTCGGGGTGCGGCACAAGGAACGCCTCAAGCAGTTGCGGGCTCAGGTGGACGTCCTGACGCTCACGGCCACGCCGATCCCCCGGACGCTCCAGATGGCCATGTCGGGCCTCCGGGACCTCTCGGTCATCGAGACCCCGCCGGCCGACCGGCTGGCCATCCGCACCCAGGTCGTGCGCTTCGGCAAAGGGGTCATCCGCGAAGCCATCCTGCGCGAGCTCGCGCGCGGCGGCCAGATCTTCTTCGTGCACAACCGCGTCCAGGGCATCGAGCGGATGGGGACCTGGCTGAAGGACCTGGTCCCCGAGGCCCGGATCGTCGCGGCCCACGGGCAGATGGAGCCGCGGCTGCTGGAATCCGTGATGCTGCGCTTCCACCACCGCGACGCCGACGTCCTCCTGTCCACGACCATCATCGAATCGGGACTCGACATCCCCAACGCGAATACGATCCTGGTGAACCGCGCCGACACCTTCGGGCTGGCCCAGCTCTACCAGCTCCGCGGGCGCGTGGGGCGCAGCGCCCACCAAGCCTACGCCTATTTCCTGGTGGCCGAGGAGGAGACGCTCACCGGCGACGCGCAGAAGCGCCTCCAGGCGATCCAGGACTTCACGGAACTCGGGTCCGGCTTCCGCATTGCGGCGGCCGACCTGGAGATCCGCGGCGGGGGCAATCTGCTTGGTAAGGAGCAATCCGGCCACATCGACGCCGTCGGCTTCGAGCTGTTCATGCAGATGCTGGAGCAGGCCGTGCACGAGTTGAAAGGCGAGCCGGTGGCGGAGGAGGTCGAACCGAATCTGCAGTTGCAGGTCTCGGCCTATATTCCCGAGGAGTACGTCGGGGACGCCGCGCAGCGCCTGTCGCTCTACAAGCGCCTGACCTCCAGCACGCACGCGGGCGACCTTGCGCAACTGCACGGCGAACTGGTGGACCGGTACGGCGCGGCTCCGGAACCGGTCGAGCGGCTGTTCGAGGTCATGGAGGTCCGGCTGCTGGCGAAGGCCATGCGCGCGCTCGCCATCCAGGTCCGCGCGGCCTCCGTGGCGTTCACCTTCGGTGAGCACGGGCTGCCGCCCGAGGCCGGCCTGCAGGCGTTCATGGATCAGTATCGCGCCCGCCTGCGCTTCACCGCACCGACGTCGTTCGAGCTGCTCGGGGTAGACACTGCCTGGAAGACCGTCTTCCCCGAAGTAAAAAGAGTGTTGCAAGTCCTTGCCTCGTATGATAAAAATCGGCCGCTGGCCGCCGGTTGAACCGGGCGCCCGAAGCCGATGGGAGGGCTCGTTTGGACGAATGTCGTAGATCCGCCATGAGAGTGCTCGGTCTTGCGCTCCTCCTCGCCGCATTCAGCGCCTGCAGTGACAAGCCGGAAGATTCCATCAAAGCTCTCGCGATCATCAACGGCAAAGAGATCTCGGCCGGCGAGTTCGACCTGCGCTGGTCCCAGTTGCCGGAATTCGCCCGGAAGACCTATGCGGGTCCCGCCGGCCGCAAGAAATTCCTGGAAGAGCTCATCACGCGCGAGCTCCTTCTGCAAGAAGCCCGGAAACGGGGCCTCGACCGGGACCGCGCGCTGACCGAGCGCGTGGAGCGCTTCAAGGAACGGAGCGTCCTCGACAACCTGATGCGGGAGGAAGTGGACTCCCGGATCACGGTCACGCTGGAGGAGATGAAGGCCTACTACGCCGCCAATCCGGGGAGCTTCACCGCGTCGGATGATCTGCGCGCGAGCCACCTGCTCGTCAAAACGGAAGAGGAGGCGCTGGACGCCAAGAAGCGCCTCGACCAGGGCGAGGACTTCGCGGCGCTGGCCCGCAAGGTCTCGCTCGACCTCGCCACCAGGTACAAGGGCGGCGACCTCGGGTCGGTCAAGAAGGGCCAGACAGTTCCGCAGTTTGAAAAGACGCTCCTCGCGCTGAAGGTCGGGGAAACCAGCCACCCGGTCGCCACGCAGTTCGGCTGGCACATCATCAAGCTGAACGACCGGGCCGCGGGCGCGCCCCTGTCCTTCGAAGACGCGAAAGATCAGGTGCGGGAGCAGATCCAGGTCGAGAAGAAACGCAAACGCTTCGACGAGCTCGTGGCGTCGCTCCGGGCGAAGGCCAAGCTCCGCGTCGCCGACGTCCCGATTCCGGTCTCGGAAGTGCCGACCGCCAGCCCCGCGTCCGGCACGGACTAGCTGTACGACCTCTTATGCCCGCCTCCACCCTGCAGAAGGCCGCGGCGGCCTTGGCCGCCGGGATTGGTTTGTCGTGCAGCCCCCCTGCCGGCGCCGCCGACATCCTCGACCGGATCGTGGCGGTGGTCAACACCGAAGTCATCGCCCTCAGCGAACTGGAAGAGGAAGTCGCGGAGGTGAAGCTGCAGGCCCGGAAGCGGTTCAACGGCGCCGAGCTCGACCAGCGGCTCCGACAGATCGACTACATGGGCCTGAACCGGATGATCGAGCGCAAGCTCCAACTGCAGATCGCCAAGCGCCGGGGGATCAAGGTCGGGGACGAGGAAGTGAAGGACGCGGTCGTCCGGCTGAGGCGCGTCGGCGAAACGCCCAACGAGAACGATCCGCGGGAGATGGCGCTCATCAGGGACCAGTTGACCTCCATGCGGCTGGTCAACCAGCAAGTCCGGTCCGGCTTGATCGTGTCCGACGACGAGGTGCTCCGGTTCTACCAGCAGCACCGGGACCGCTTCATGCTCCCTCCGGAAGTGCGCATCAGCCAGATCCTGATCGCGCTGACCCCCGGAACCGAGATGCTGGCGGTGCGCGAGAAGGCTCAGCAAGTCTTCGCCCTGCTGAAAAAGGGGGAGCGCTTCGAAGAGCTGGCGGCCCGGTACTCGGACGGACCGGAAGGGCGGCGCGGCGGCAACCTCGGCTACATCCGGCCGGGAGACATGCTGCCGCAGATCCAGAAGGCGATCGAACGGCTGGACAAGGGCGCGGTGACCGAACCGCTCGCCTCGCCGATCGGGATGCATATCATCCGCGTCGACGACCGTAAGCCGCCTCAGTTCCGCCCCTACGAGGAGGTCAAAGAGGACCTCCGCAACGTGGTTCTCCAGCTCAAGTCCGAAGAAGCCTACCTGGAGTGGATCAAGGACCAGAAGGACAAAAGCTACATCGAAATCCGCCGGTAGCCCGGATTATCCGCGCGGCCTAGCCGGCAGCGCCCGGATCGCCTTCCAGACCGCGTCCAGCCCTTCGCCCGACTCCGCCGAGCAGCCGATGACGGGAATGCCCAGCAGCGTTTCGAGGTCGCGGATCCCCTGGACACGCCGGCCGCGGGGCAGCTTGTCCACCTTGGTCGCAACGGCGATCAGCTTCAACCCCTGCCCGTGGACCCAGCGGACCAGGTCGATCTCCTCCTGCTCGCCGCGCCGCACGTCAGTCAGCAGCACGACGCCCCGCAGGGCGGACCGGGCCGACAAGTAGCCCTCGATCATCGGCCCCCACTGCTCCTGGACCGCCTTCGCCACTTTGGCGTAGCCGTATCCCGGCAGGTCCACGAACATGAACTCCGCGCCCTGCCTGCCAGCGGCAACTACCCGAAAGAAATTCACCAGGCGGGTCCGGCCGGGCGTCCGGCTGACCCGCGCCAGATTCTTGCGCCCCAACAGGGCGTTGAGCAGTGACGACTTGCCGACATTGGAGCGTCCGGCAAAGGCGACCTCCGGCAGGCCGCCGGCGGGAAATTGCGCCGGGTCCGTGGCGCTGGCGACGAACTCCGCGTTGAGGATTTTCAATTCAACAAGAACCGGCGCGCCTGGTGGTACCGCGGGTCCTGCATCCGGTCGAGATCGCCCCGGATGAAGCCCAGCCCGACCACGCAGAGCTCGAAGTTCTCCGAGAGCTTGCGGAACAACGGCGGCGACGGCTGCTCGTCGGCGGAACGCGGCTCGAGGCCGAACTCCGCCACCATGCGGTAGGAGCGCTTGCCGGTCTTGATGTAATCCACGAGGAAGTCCTTGTGATAGATCAGGCCGGCGGTCTTGATGCGCTTGAGATATTCCGGAAAGAGGCCCGCCATGAAGAGGGTGAAATCGCCGATATGCCGATGGACCTCGCGCTCGCGTTCAAAGGTGCGGGCCCCCTGCGTGACTTCCGACTCGTACAGCAGGTCCACCACGGCCTCGACCCGCTCGCCCCTGGCGTTCTTGATCCGATTGAGCCGGTCCTGGTGGGTGAAGTCCACCAGGAGCGTCGAGACATACTCGCTGACGTTGAAGTCCGGCCAGCCGAGCTTCTCTGTAAAGGCCTTCTCCGCCAGCGTGCCGAACAACTGCCGCAACGGATGATGCTCAGGGATGCGCGCTTCCATGCGCCCTCCTCCCGGATGATTCCAGTATAGCCCCGCTAGGCGCGGCTGTCGAGGACGAACGTGACCGGGCCGTCGTTGAGCAGCGCCACTTTCATGCGCGCGCCGAAGACGCCGGTCTCCACCGTGAGGTCCGTGGTCTTGCGCAGCGTCTCGACGAACTGGTCGAAGAAGCGCTTCGCGGTGGCCGGATCGGCCGTCTGGTCGAAGCCGGGACGCCGGCCCTTGCGGGTATCGCCCAGCAAGGTGAACTGGGAGATCGCCAGCAGTCCGCCGCCGATCTCCGCGAGCGAATGATTCATCTTGCCGGCCTCGTCGCTGAAGATGCGCAGTGCCGGAATCTTCTCGACGAGGTACTGGACATCCGCCTCCGTGTCGCCTTTGGCCACGCCGAGCAGGACCAGCAGGCCGCTCCTGATCTGTCCGACGACCTTGCCGTCCACCTCGACCGACGCGCGGGTCACGCGCTGTATGACAGCTTTCACCCTATCGCACCCGCCCGCCCCTGGCGCGCCGGGACGCGCCCCTTCCCGTACGACTCCCTTCCAGTTTGAGCAGGCGCTTCTTGTTGGAGAGACCGCCCGAAAACCCGCCCAGCGAGCCGTCGCCGGCGACGACGCGGTGGCAGGGGACCAGCAGCGGCACGGGGTTGGCGCCGCAGGCCGCGCCGACGGCGCGCGCCGCGCGCGGCTTCCCGATCTTCCGCGCCACCCAACCGTAGGACCGCACCCGGCCGTACGGAATGCGCTGGAGCGCTTTCCACACCTTCACGCGAAATCGCGGCTGCCCGTCCAGATCGAGCGGCAGTTCGAAAGTGCGCGCCTTGCCGTCCAGATAGGCATTTACGGCTGCACGAGCTGCGCGGAGATGGTACGCGGCGATTGCTGCCTCTGTCCGGATGGGCGTACCGCCGTACGCCCCTACACCGTTCAGCGACCTGCCTGACATCAGCTCACGTTCCACTGCGCGCCTGGTCGGCTTCGGCAGCACCACGGCCGCCACGCCCCGCTCCGTTGCGGCCAGCCCGACCCAGCCCCATTTCGTATTGAAGATCGTCGTCATTTCTGCTTGATGACCTCGATCTCGAGCTTGATGTCCACGTCGTCGCCGACCACCAGGCCTCCGTTGTCGAGCACCTTGCTCCAGTTCATGCCGAAGTCCTTCCGGTTGATCTTCCCCTCGGCCGTGAAGCCGGCGCGGGTGTTGCCCCAGGGATCTTTCGGCACAACGCCGTTGAAGGTGCCGATCAGCATGACCTCCTTGGTCACGCCCAGCAGGGTCAGGTCGCCCTTGGCCACGTACTTGTCGCCCTTCTTCTCATACGACTTCATTTTCCAAGTCATCGTTGGGAACTTCTCGACGTTGAAGAAGTCGGGGGTCTTCAGGTGGGTGTCCCGCTTGGCATGATTGGTGTTCACCGAGGCCGTCTGGATCACGGCCTCGAGGGCCTTGACGGTCTTGGCCTCCGGGTCCATCTCGATATAACCGCTGTAGTCCGTGAACCGGCCGGTAGTCTTGGAGACCACCATGTGGGCCACGCTGAAGCCCACGATCGAGTGGTCGAGGTCCACATTATAGCGCTCGGTCGCCGCCCGGACGTCCGGCGCCGTGAAGAACACCGCCGCCGCAAGCGTCAACAGTGTCTGCATGATCTTCAGCTTCATAGAGTCCTCCATGTGTGAGTCGTGCGCACAGGGTACTGCGGCAATGGGAAAGGGTCAAGATGCCGAGCGCGCAAATTTCCGCTTGAGCAATCCCCACAGAAAGTCCAGCTCGTCCGACTGCAGCAGGGCATGGACCGTCACGTAGCCGGCGACGCTGATCCCGATGCCCACGACCAGCATGACCGTCTTCGCCGTCCAGGCCTCCGGCTGGGCCCAAACTCCGAGCCCGGCGACCCAGAGACAGGTCGCGACGATCGGGGCCGCCGCGAGCAGCACCCGCAGGTGGCTGCGGACGATCGCCTCCCAGTGGAACGACCCGAGCCGCCGATCGAGCAGGACGACCAGCGCGGCCATGTTCAGGATCGCGGAGAGGGCCGTGGCGAGCGCGAGCCCGGCGTGCCGGAGCGGGCCCATCAGGGCGAGCGACAGCGCGATGTTGGCGCCGAGGGCGACCGCGGCCACCAGCACCGGCGTGCGCGTGTCCTGGAGCGAATAAAACGCCGACACGACGATCCGCACCCCGGCGAAGGCCCAGAGCCCGACCGCATAGGCGAAGACCGCGGCGGCGGTGCCCTGCGTATCGGCCGCCGTGAACCGCCCGTGCTCGAAGAACAGGTGGACGATCGGCAGGCGCAGAAGAATGATCCCGACCATCGCGGGAAAGATGATGAAGAAGATCAGCCGCAGCCCGAACCCCAGCGTGCCCCGCAGCGCATCCAGTTCGCCCTTCGCCGCCTGGGTGGCCAGCGACGGCAGCAGCGCCGTGGCGAGCGCGACGCCGAAGACGCCGAGGGGAAAGTGGATCAGCCGCATGCCGTAGAAGAGATACGTCGGTCCGCCGGGAAAGTACGAGGCCAGGATCGTGCTCACCAGGATGTTGATCTGCGTGACCGACAGGCCGATCAAAGCCGGCGCCATCAGCCACCCGATCCGGCGGACGCCTGCATGGGCGAAGTCGAACCGCCAGCTGAAGAGCAGCTCAGCCCGCTTCATGGCGGGCATCTGGATCAGGAACTGGGCGCATCCGCCCAGCACGACCCCGACCGCCACGGCCAGGATCGGCTCGTCGAAGGCCGGCGCCAGCAGGAAGGCCGACGCGATGATCGCGATGTTGAACAGCACCGGCGAGAAGGCCGGCGCTGCGAAGCTCCGGACCGAGTTCAACACCCCCATCGCGAGCGCCGCGAGCCCGATGAACAGGAGGTACGGGAACATGATCCGGGTGAGCAGCGTCGTGAGCGCGAGCTTCTCGGCATCGCCGCCGAAGCCCGGCGCGATGAGCGTGACGATCCAGGGAGCGGCCAGGACCCCGAGCAGGCAGACGCCGGTGAGGACGGTGAGCAGCGTCGTGAAGGCGGCGCTGGCCAGCTCCCAGGCGTCGCGCCTCGTCCGCTGGGCCAGGTACTCGCTGAAGACCGGGATGAAGGCCGCCGACATCGAGCCCTCGGCG
>CAYLLY010000054.1:1758-12563 GCA_964384595.1 uncultured Nitrospirales bacterium | reverse complement strand
ATCGAGGAACTACCCTCTCTTACTTGTGAGCCGGGAAGGAGGTGAGCCGTATGCAAAAACTTCTGGCTGTGTTGCCTGTCTCGGTCGTGGCCTTGCTGCTCAAAGCGTGGCCTGCCTTGGCGAGTACGCGTGTAGAATGTCCGTCATGTCCGTTCTGTCCGTGACAGCTTGATAGAGGTGCAGGATTAACTCCAGGAAAAGGAGGTGAGTCGCGATGTGTGTTTGGGAGCAGTATCTTGGCTTCTGTCCCTACGAGTTAGGAGCCCGTATCTGGCAATGGTTCGTGGGGTAAAATGCAGCTATGGAGAAGGGGCGGCTGAGACCAATCCATCTCGCCGCCCCTTTTCACACCACTATTTTCGGTAGTGGGTCAGTTTGACTCCAGGCGGCCTTCACGATCATGGAAAGGCGGCAGAATGAAGGACGAATTGCGTAATGCCGTTCGAGTTGTGGCCCTGCTTAACCTCGCCTATTTTGGCGTCGAATTTGGCGTTGCGCTTCTGATCGGGTCGGTTTCACTCTTCGCGGACTCGATCGACTTTCTTGAAGATGCCTCTATCAATGTCCTGATCCTTATGGCGCTGGCGTGGAGCGCACCGCGCCGTGCCCTGATCGGCAAGGTGCTTGCTGGCATCATCCTGATTCCCGGCCTCGCCACATTCTGGATGGCTTGGCAGAAGTTCGCGGCCCCGATGCCGCCTGCGCCACTTCCGCTCGCGCTCACCGGGGCGGGGGCGCTGCTTGTCAATTTCGTGTGCGCCCTGATCCTGGTCCGCGTTCGCCATCACGGGGGGAGTCTCGGTCTTGCCGCCTTCCTATCGGCACGAAATGACGTGTTGGCAAACGCAGCCATCATTCTGGCCGGGATTGCCACAGGCTATACACTGTCAGCCTGGCCTGACTTGATCGTCGGCCTCGGGATCGCCATCATGAATGCGGGTGCCGCAGGAGAGGTTTACAAGGCTGCCGGAAAGGAAACCGACGCGACAATTTGAAACTGACCCACTACCAAGCGACGTCTTGAATTGACCACTTAAGCATTCTGTGCTACCGTGGTGACGAGATTGATATGAAGAAAGATATGCAGCAAGTGCTTTCCAGCATGTCCAAGCGACGTACAATTCTTGTGGCGTGGTTGACGGCCTGGATGTTGGCTATGCCGCTGGTCCATGTCCATCCAGAGGCTGACCATCATCACGGTGAATCCGATCACGTCCACGGAGGGATCACCCACACGGTCATCTCTTCTGATCTGCCGTGCGAGTATGGGTCCGCCTCTGAAGGCCCCGTGGCTTCTCCTGCGGACCATCATGGTCATCTCCCGGTTGTAGGCCAGTCCACCCATGTTTTTGACCATCCGGAGGTGGCGTTCTCACTCCTGACCTCTTCGCCGGATAGGAATTCTGGAAAGCCGGGACTTCTGCATGTTGCGCCTGCCGGAGCAGAAGGCGGTTATGTCTGTCAGCCCCGTGTCTTTGCTGCTGAGTTGCCAATTGAATCTTTCGCATCGGTCATCCTCTCTGCCGGTCTCTCTTCACGCGCTCCTCCTCAGTCCGCAGTCTAGTCACGACGTAAGCAACTAAGAGTTCAGCTTTCAGCGATCGGCCCCCCACCCTTTCCCTCCCCCTCGGAGGGGGGAGGGGAGGGAGGGGGTGGCCTTACATGAATCAAGGAGTAAGCCATGCGTCGGATCATCTCGATCTTGGCTGGAGTGCTTCTGCTTTGGAGCGTCCAGTATGCGTACGGGGCTGAGCCACAGGCTCTCCGGGCTCAATATGATTTGGCCCAACTTCTATCCATCGCCCTGGAACGCAATCCCTCTCTTGCAGTGGGTGAGGCCGATGTAGGGGCAAGCCGGGGCCGGCTGCTGGGAGCCAAGGCCTACCCCAATCCGGAATTGACCATCGGCGCGGGGCCTGGGAGGGCACTGGAAGGCCCTCCGAATCGAGGAACCGAAGAGAGCGTGAAGTTCAGCCAGCCTTTTGAATGGGTCTTCAAACGATCGGCCCGAATCCGATCCGCAGAGCACGACGTCGAAGCCTATGAGATGGAGCGCAAGGACGGCGTGCTCCGTGTCACAGCTGCGGTCACAGCGGCTTTCTACGAGATGTTGGGGGCGCAGCGGAAATCGGCGCTCGCAGTCCAGACGTTAACGGCGGTCGAGCAACTGGCCTCGACGGCGCGCAAGCGGGTGGACGCTGGAGAGGCGCCGAAGTTCGAACGAGTCAAGGCGGAGGTCGAACTCCAGCGGGCCACCCAAGAAGTGGACCGGGCGCTCAGTCATATCACCCAAGCCCGGGCGGCTTTGGTGGCTGTAGTCGGGGAGGACTTGGGGGTTGTCTTCGAGGTGCAGGGAGAATTTCCCGAAAGACGCGCAGACGGGAAGTTGGAGAACCTTCTGGACGCGGCGATGCGTCAACACCCACGGCTCCTTGCGCGCGAACAGGACCGGGCGCGGCGCGCCGCGAAGTTGGACTCGGTCCGGGCTTCTCGTGTGCCGGATGTGTCCATCTTCGGCAGCTTTGACCATGAAATCGATCGAGAAAGTTATAGGCTCGGACTGTCGGTGCCCTTTCCGCTATGGTCGCAACGGCAAGGCGAGATTGCCGAGGCGGCGGCGACTGTTCGCCGAGCCGAGGCGGAGGTCCAGCAGGTACGGCTCGAACTGGTCAAGGCGCTCACGCAAGCCTTTGAGCGGTATCGCATCGCGTACGGTCAGATCGAGTTGTTTCGCAAAGGGCTTCTGCGCCAGGCCCATGAGGCGGTGGAGATCGCTCGGAAGAGCTACCAATTCGGCGAGATCAGCCTGCTCGAATTTCTGGATGCCCAGCGCGTGGCTTTTCAGACGACCCGTGAGTTCTACCAGGCGCAGGTGGACCTGGCCGTGTCCCTCGCCACACTGGAGCGGTTAACGGGAGGGTTGCCATGATGACCGGACGCTCAATGAAATTCGGGTGGTTCATCATGCTTGCGACCCTGGCGCTTGGGGCGTGTGGAGATCAAAGCGGCGGGCCGCCGGCCAAGCCGGTGGGACCATCCGCAAAAGGCGCAGACAAGATGCTAGTGCAAGCTCCTGCGGCGATCAGGGAACGACTGCGGGTTGAGCCAGTGACATCGCGTGTGGTTTCCGAGGTAGTGACGGCGCCGGGAGAGGTGACGCTGGACCTCAAGCGAGTCGCGAAGGTGTCCCCGCGCATCGAAGGCAAGGTGGAACAGCTCTTTGTGTTCCTTGGAGATCGCGTTCGGGTGGGGCAACCGTTGGCGGCGATTGGGAGTCCTCGCCTCGACGAACTGGTCCAGGAATACCTCGTATCCAAGGCTCAGACCGATGCGACGGAGAGCAATTTCCGCCGGACCGAGAAGCTCTCAGCCGAAGGGATCGTCTCGGAGCGCCGTTTGGTCGAGGAGCGAGGCCGCCATCTTGAAGCCAAAGCCCGCTATCAGCACGTTCGGGAGAAGCTCCTCAATATGGGGCTCACCGTGGAGGAACTGCGTGACCTGGAACGAGCGGTTCACGAAGAAAGTCACCGGTATGTCCTTAGATCTCCGATTGCCGGGACCGTTGTGCAACAGAACGTAGTCTTGGGCCAGGGCGTCTCTCCGGGCACCGCGCTGTTCGAGGTGGTGGATACGAGTCAGGTGTGGGTGTTCGCCAACCTGCCTCTTGAGCAGGCCCGGCGATTCAACCCGGGGGATATCGGGACGATTGTGCCGAAAGGGAGCGAGCCGGTGAAAGCTCGGCTTAGCTATCTGTCACCGATTGCGGATGAGACGACCCGCACGATCCGGTTTCGGTTTGACGTGCCCAATCCCGGCGGCCGTCTGAAACCGAACGAATATGTGGATGTGCAGTTGACGTTCGAGGGGCCGCCGACGCCGGCCGTACCCCTGTCGGCCGTGACGCTGGTGGACAAGGCGCGCGGCGTCTTTGTCCAACGGGAGGGCGGCTATGTGTTTGCGCCGATTGAGACTGGTCGGGAAGGCGGCGGCTGGGTTGAAGTCAGGAAAGGCCTGAATGAAGGCGAGCGCGTCGTGACCGATGGGGTCTTCGATCTCAAGAACGTCCTGCTCAAAGAGGCCATCCAGGCGGGCGAAGGGGGATGAAATGGACAAGCTGTTGACGCTTTCCCTGCGCTACCGCTTCTTCACGCTTGTAGCGATGCTGCTGGTGATCGTGGCCGGCTTGTGGTCGTTCACGCACCTCACCATTGATGCCGTGCCGGACCTGACACCGATCCAAGTTCAAATCCTCACCCGTGCACCGGCTCTGGGCCCGGTAGAGGTGGAACAGTTCGTGACGTTTCCGATCGAGGCTTCCTTGAGCGGGCTCCCTGCCTTGCGCGAGCTCCGGTCCGTGTCGCGCTATGGCCTATCGGCCGTCACCGTGATTTTCGAAGATCGCACGGATATTTACCGCGCGCGACAGTTGGTCGGCGAGCGGCTCTCCCGCGCCATGGAGCGGATCCCGGTTGAATATGGCCGTCCGATGGTGGGGCCGCTCACAACCGGATTAGGCGAAGTCTATCAGTTCACGCTGAAGGGAGACGGCTTCAGCGCCATGGCGCTGCGGACGATTCTCGAATGGGACATTGGAATGTGGCTACGGGCGGTTCCGGGCGTCGTGGAAGTCAACATCTGGGGCGGAGAGCCGCAGCAGTACCAGGTCGTCGTTGATCCCGCCAAACTGCTGTCATTGAAGCTGTCGCTGCGGCAGGTGTTCGAGGCGTTGGAGCGGAACAACGCCATCGCCGGGGGTGGGTATATCGAGCACCAGCGCGAACAGTTGCTCATCCGTGGCGAGGCGCTGGCTACCCAGATCGCGGACCTTGCGCAGATCGTCGTCGCTCACGGACCCGGCGGTGTGCCGATCTACGTGTCTGATGTGGCCGAGGTCAAAGAGGCTTCGGCTCTCCGTATCGGCGCTGCGACGGCCATGGGCGAGGGCGAGACCGTCATCGGCATGGTTCAGATGTTAGCGGGCGAAAACGCGCAGCAGGTGGTCGAACGCGTCAAGGCTCGTGTGCAAGAGATCCGGGCGACACTCCCCCCGGGCGTGACGATTGAGCCGTACTACGATCGAACTCTCTTTGTGTCGAAGGTGATCCGGACGGTGCGCAACAATCTCCTCGAAGGTGGGCTGTTGGTCATTGCGGTCCTCTTCCTCTTCTTGGGCGATCTCCGCGCGGGGTTGATCGTGGCATCGGCCATCCCGTTCTCGATGCTCTTCGCGTTTGCCGGGATGATGCAAGCAGGACTCTCCGGCAATCTCATGAGCCTGGGCGCGATCGACTTTGGCTTGCTCGTCGACGGCTCCGTGGTGATGGTCGACAACATTCTGCGGCGGTTGGCTGACAAGGGCGCCATGAACCGGGAAGAACGGTTGGGCGAGATCCAAGCAGCCGGCCGTGAGGTGCTGCGTCCTATGACCTTTGCCGTGGGGATCATCATCCTCGTGTACGTGCCGATCCTGGCACTCACCGGGATTGAGGGAAAGATGTTTCGTCCCATGGCACTGACGGTCATCATGGCTTTGGCCGGATCACTTCTACTCGCGGTGACTGTGACACCGGTCCTGGCCTTCTGGTTTGCACGCGCCACGCCGGGCCATGAGGAAACGCGCGTCATTCGGCTGCTGAGCCGCATATACGAGCCATGTCTCAGATGGGCCACGGCGCGCCCGGCCTGGGTCGTCGTGCCGGCTGTGGGATTGTTTGTGATGAGTCTCGGATTCGGCGCGTGGCTTGGGGTGGAGTTTGTCCCTCGTCTGGACGAAGGGGACATGGCAATCCAGGTCTGGCGGTTGCCAAGCGTGTCACTCAGTGAATCAGTCGCGACGGCCTTGGAGGTTGAGCGAATCCTTCGCAGATTTCCGGAAGTGGTGCAGGTGGTGACCAGAACCGGAAGTCCCGAGATAGCCACGGATGTGATGGGCATTGAATTATCGGATGTGTTCGTCATTCTCAAACCCCGGCAGGAATGGATTTCTGCCGGGACGCGCGAGGATCTGATTGCGAAGATGAAGCCCGTTATTCTCGAGGCAGTCCCCGGCATCGGCCTCGGTTTCACGCAACCGATCGAGATGCGGTTCAATGAGTTGATCGCGGGCACTCGCTCGGATCTGGCCGTCAAGATTTTTGGGCCGGATTTGGATGTCCTCAAACAGAAAGCCGAAGCCGTGGCGCGCGCTCTCGAAAAGGTACAGGGTGCGGCCGACGTGAAAGTTGAACAAGTTGCCGGGCTGCCGCTCATTCGAGTCATTGTGGACCGGAACCAGATCGCACGGTACGGGCTCACCGCGGACGATGTTCTTACCCTTGTCCAGGCGACGCGCGTAGGACGCGTGGTCGGCACCGTGGTGGAAGGTTCGCGACGCTTTGAACTCGTTGTACGCTTGACCGACAACGTCTCCGCAGATCCGGCTGCGTTGGGGAGTCTTCTCATCCCCGCCGTGCACGGTGAACTGGTTCCCCTTTCCCGCGTGGCCGCCGTCCGAGTCGACACGGGACCGGCCCAGGTCAGCCGAGAACATGTGCAACGACGCATTGTCGTGGAGAGCAACATCCGGGGAAGGGACTTGGGGAGTTTCGTGGCAGAGGCTCAGCGTGCGGTGGCAAGCGAAGTATCGCTCCCGACAGGCTATGAACTACGGTGGGGTGGGCAGTTTGAGCACCTTAAAGAGGCCTCACTCCGGCTGGCCGTGGTGATACCGGTCACCCTGATCCTGATTCTGGGGGTGCTCTCGGTCATCTTTGGCGCGCTCCGTCCGGCGCTGCTGATCTTCCTCAATGTTCCATTAGCCCTCTCGGGCGGCGTGCTGGCGCTCTGGCTCCGCGGCCTGCCTCTTAGCATTTCGGCAGCCATCGGATTCATCGCGCTCTTCGGGATCGCCGTGCTGAATGGCGTGGTGCTGGTCAGTCATATCCGGAATCTTGAAGCGGAGGGCCTTCCAACGAACGAGGCTGTAACACAAGGGGCCATGGACCGGCTTCGGCCCGTTTTGATGACGGCCCTGGTTGCAAGCTTGGGCTTCCTGCCCATGGCTCTGGCGACCAGCATGGGCGCCGAAGTCCAGCGCCCGCTGGCAACCGTGGTCATCGGCGGGCTGATCACATCCACGGTTTTAACCCTTCTTGTCATCCCGGCATTCTACGCGAGAATCTGTCACAGCCGCTCAAGGCCGAAAGAACTTTAGGAGGCAATCATGAGCGTTCCTTTGTCGGTCGGACTGTTCGTGCTAGCGGGCTTGTGCGAGATCGGCGGCGGTTATCTGGTCTGGCTTTGGCTGCGGGAGGGTAAGCCGATCGGCTACGCGCTCGCTGGTGCCGTGTTGCTGATCCTGTACGGTGTCATCCCTACCTTTCAGCCGGCCCATTTCGGTCGCGTGTACGCGGCCTATGGCGGGATGTTCATCATCCTTTCGCTTTTGTGGGGATGGAGCATGAACGGCAATCGCCCGGACCTTTTCGATTCGATTGGGGCGATCCTCTGTCTGACGGGTATGGCTGTGATCATGTATTGGCCTCGCAGTTAAACTAGTTGATCGCCGCGCCCATGATCGGCGGCATGGTGAGTTCGACGATCCTCACTTTGCTGGTGATCCCGGTCCTCTACGCGATGTGGCGGTGGAGAGAGGTGCGGCGATCCTTGACAGGGCCTGTTCCCGGTGCCTAACATAGAAATTATGGTGCGGCTTATTCTTATTACATTGCTCGTCCTGTCGGTGGTCTGTATGGTCCCCCTCATGGGGGCTGATCACGTCAGCGCTGGCCACCTCCACCATGGCGCGACCGTTTCCTGCGCCACCTGCATCGGGCCTGAGTCTCTTGTCGGGGATTTCTTTCTCCTGAGCCTCCTCGGCATCGCGATGCTGATACTTCCGGCTGTCCCTCCTCTTCCTCCGCTTCGGGTTCAATTCCCCGTTCCCCGCGCTCGCTAGTCTCTTCTCCGTTCTTCACAGCGTCATTTCCGGCTTGGCTGAACAGGTTCTTGGACTTGACCTTCTTCGCCACAGAAAGAGTTTTCTGAACTGTGGTAAAAGGCAACGACGTCTAAGGCGTTGCGGTTTCCATGTGCAGCGAACGTGAATGAAATCATGCAATTGGAAGTCATTATTGCAAAAGGGCACGAGGGAATGTCCCTTGCAGACTAAATTGTAGGAGGGGGCCGATGAAACATATCCCGTTCAAATCGTATTCGATGCTGGGTCTCTTCCTGCTTTTTTGTATCGGAGTTGATCCTGCCGCTGCGGCCGAGAAGCACGCGTCGGCGGAACCGGTTTTGGATCTCACCACGCTCGTTCGCGAAGCCACAGAGAACAATCCTGAGATCAAAGCGGCCAGGCAGCGCTGGGAGGCGTCGAAGGCGGTCGTGCCGCAGGCGGGCACGCTGCCGAACCCGAAGGCGCAGGTCGGCTATCAGCGAATGCCGATGATGGAGCCGCTGGAAGGCCCCATGTACGGGATCGGGCAGGAGATTCCTTTTCCCGGCAAGCTCCAACTGCGGGAAGACATGGCCGGCCGCGAAGCGGAGCGGATGGAGGCGGAATACGCGGCCGTCAGGTTTCGCGTGATCGCGCGGCTGAAGGAAGCCTATTTCGATCTGCATTTCGTCCACGAAAGCATTGATGTCGTGGAGCGCAACAAGCTGCTGCTCATGCAGTTCGAGAAGACGGCCACGGCGCGCTACGCGGTAGGCAAGGCGGTCCAGCAGGATGTCTTCCGGGCTCAGGTGGAGATCTCCCGCGTGCTGGAGCGTCTCGCGATTCTTGAGCAGCGCAAGGAGAGCCTGCACGCCGACGTCAACCGTATCTTGAACCGTCCGCCCTCGAATCAGCTCGGCGCGCCTCGCGAGGTTCCGGTTATCCCGTTGACGCGCAGCCTCGTGGAAATCAACACGCTCATCGAGACGTCGTCGCCGCTGCTTCGCGCGTCCGCCAAGGGCGTGGAGCGGGGCGAGCAGGCCGTCGCGCTGGCACGGCGTGAGTACTACCCGGACTTCGATTTGAGCGTGCTCGGGCTCCGCAACGACCGCATCAACGACAACGGGTATCAGCTCATGTTGGGCGTGAAGATTCCTCTGTACTTCGCGACGAAACAACGGGAAGGCGTGCGCGAGGCCCGTGCTCTTCGCGAGAGCGCCGCCCAGGATCTGCAAACGGTCAGGCAGATGCTGCTCTTCCAGGCGAAGGACAACGTCGTCCAGACCCAGCGGGCTGAGCGGCTGATCAAGCTCCTACGCGATGCCATTATCCCCCAGGCCGGCTTGGCGCTGGAATCGGCGCTGGCCGGGTATGCGGTCGGCAAGGTGGATTTTCTGACTCTCCTCAACAGCCTGCTCACGTTGCAGGAGAACGAGTTGGAGCTGCACGGCGAAATGGTCGAGCATGGGAAGGCGCTGGCCCGACTGGAAGAACTGGTGGGAGGATCGTTCCAATGACCGCCCGTGTGCGGCATGTGTTACTTGCAGGAGGCGTGCTGATCGCAGTCGCGACCGCGGTGCTCACGTATCTCGGACGTATCGGTCCGGAGAAGACCACGCCGATGTTGATGGCTCCTCCGCGAGCCGCGCCAACAGCAAAAGGGGACGGGCACAGCATGTCTCCTTCTGCTCCCGTGCCGGCTCCGTCTGCCATGGTTTCCGGCGGAAACACGATCACGATCAGCCCCGAGCGGCTCCAGACGATCGGTGTCAAGTTCGACCTTGCGAAGCCTCGATCGTTGGAGAAGATCATCCGGACGGTGGGCCGCGTTGAGATAGACGAGCGCCGCCTGGCGCACGTGAACATCAAGCTGGAAGGGTGGATCGACAAGCTCCTCGTCAACTCGACCGGGGAGCGGGTCACGCAGGGGCAAATCCTCTTCACGATCTACAGCCCGGAACTCGTGGCCACGCAGGAGGAGTACCTGCTGGCCTTGAAAGGGAGGAAGACGTTGGGCGGCAGTGAGTTTCCGGAAGTGGCCCAAGGCGCGGCCTCCTTGCTGGAGATGACGCGGCGGCGCCTACGGCTGTGGGACATCACCGAAGACCACATCCAGGATCTGGAACGTACCGGCACCGTCCTCAAGACCTTGCCGATCCACTCGCCGGAGACAGGGACGGTCATCAAGAAGGTTGCGGTGGCCGGAATGCGCGTGAATCCCGGTGATGAGCTGTACACGATCGCCGATCTCTCCCGCATCTGGGTCCAGGCCGACATCTACGAGTACGAATTACCCTCCATCAAACCAGGCCAGACGGCGAAGGTCACGCTCTCCTACGATCCCAGGACCGTGCTTACGGCGCGGGTGGGCTTCATCTATCCCACGCTCGATCCGCAGACCAGGACCGCCAAGGTGAGGTTCGAGCTGGAGAACCCCGGCGAGAGGCTCAAGCCGGACATGTACGCCAACGTGGAGCTGAAGATCCCACTCGGAACCAGGCTGGCCATTCCAAGAGACGCGATTCTCGAATCGGGCGAGCGTCAGGTGATCTTCATTCACCACGGCGGCGGCAAGCTGGAGTGGCGGACCGTGAAGCTCGGCGTCCAGGCCGGCGACTGGTTGGAGGTGGCGGAGGGATTGAAGGAAGGGGACCACATCGTGACGTCGGCGAACTTCCTGATCGATTCCGAAAGCCAGTTGAAGGCGGCGGTCGGAGGGATGAAGGGGATGGCGCATTAGAGATCATTAAACGTGAATCGTTAAACGTTGAACGAATAACGATTCACGAATAACGCCACACGGAGTGTGGAATGGTTTCAAAGATCATCGAGTTCTCCGCCCGGAACCGGTTCATCGTGTTCCTGCTGGTCTTCGGCCTGGCCACGG
>CAYLLY010000054.1:0-1658 GCA_964384595.1 uncultured Nitrospirales bacterium | reverse complement strand
TTCTCCGCCCGGAACCGGTTCATCGTGTTCCTGCTGGTCTTCGGCCTGGCCACGGCCGGTTTGTGGGCCATGAAGAACACGCCCGTGGATGCCATCCCGGACCTTTCCGACACGCAAGTGATCATCTACACCACTTGGATGGGCCGCTCGCCGGATCTTGTCGAGGACCAGATCACCTATCCGATCGTCACCGCGCTGCTGTCGGCGCCGAAGGTCACGGTGGTCCGGGGCTTTTCGGACTTCGGCTTCTCCTACGTGTACGTCCTGTTCAAGGACGGCACCAATATCTATTGGGCCCGAAGTCGCGTTCTGGAATACATGAATCAGCTCGCCGGGAAGTTGCCGGAGGGCGTCACGCCGCAGCTCGGGCCGGACGCCACGGCCGTCGGGTGGGTTTTTCAGTACGCCCTCGTGGATGAAACCGGCCAACAGGACCTTGCCTCGCTGCGCTCGTTCCAGGACTGGTACCTCCGTTACTGGCTGCGGAGCGTGGATGGCGTGGCGGAGGTGGCGAGCGTCGGCGGTTTCGTCCGCCAGTACCAGGTGAACCTGGATCCCACGAAAGTCCTGGCTTACAAACTGTCGCTCCCCGAGATCGTCGAAAAGATCCGCATGAGCAATAACGATGTCGGCGGGCGTGTCGTGGAGATCTCCGGCATCGAGTACATGATCAGGGGCCGCGGCTACATCAAATCGGTGGCCGACATCGAGAAGGTTGCAGTTGGAGTCAACCCGAACGGGACGCCGATCCTGTTGCGGGATGTCGCGACGGTGCGGTTGGGGCCGGACATGCGGCGCGGCCTGGTTGAGCTGGACGGCCAGGGCGAGGTCGTGGGCGGGATCGTGATCATGCGCTTCGGCGAGAACGCCCTGACGGTCATCGAGCGGATCAAGGCCAAGCTCAAGGAACTGGAGCCCACCATGCCGAAGGGCGTCAAGGTCGTGACCACCTACGATCGGAGCGACCTCATCCGGGAATCCATTGCGACGGCCAACGAGAACCTGACCGAGGAGTTGATCGTCGTCAGCGTGCTGATCGTCGGGTTCCTTCTGCACCTCCGCTCCGCGCTCCTGCCGATCATAACCCTCCCGCTGGCGGTCCTGCTCGCCTTCATTCCGATGTACTTCATGGGCATCGGCATGAACATCATGTCCATCGGCGGCATCATCGTGGCGATCGGAGACATGGTGGACGCGGCCATCATCATGGTGGATAACGCTCACAAGCGGCTGGAGGACTGGGAGCGCGGGGGACGACGCGGGGACCGGACGCAGGTGCTGATTGATTCGGCCAAGGAAGTCGGCCCCGCGATTTTCGCCTCGCTGCTGGTGATCGCCATCGCCTTCATGCCCGTGTTCACCCTGGAGGAGCAGGAAGGCCGCCTGTTCAAGCCGCTGGCCTGGACAAAGAACCTCGCGATTGCCATGAGCGCGGTCCTGGCGATTACGCTCATCCCGGCGCTGCTGGCGATCTGCGTCCGGGGGAAGATCATCTCCGAGCAGCGGCATCCGATCAGCCTGGGCATGCAGAAGGTGTACACGCCGGTCTTGCGCGCGGCGCTCCGGTTTCGATGGGCCGTCGTGGTCCTGGCGGTGGGGCTGAGCCTGACCGTCATCCCGGCCTTCCAGCGCATGGGGTCGGAGTTCATGCCGCCGCT
>CAYLLY010000053.1:0-12636 GCA_964384595.1 uncultured Nitrospirales bacterium | reverse complement strand
CCGTCACTTTCCAGGTGATCTTCCCCGTCGCCGCGTCAATCGTCATGCCGGGAGGCGCCTGCTTGAGCTCGAACGTGACGGGATCCTCGTCCGGATCCACCGCCGCGACCGCGTACTCGTACATCCCTTCCGTGGCCGGACCGCCGTCCTTGGGAACGACCAGGGCGATCCCGGCCGGCGGCCTGGACGTGAAGCTCGGCGGCGAGTTCTCGATCACCACCGGCAGACCGGCCCTTCCCTCATTCGTCGCCTTCCCGTCCGACGGCGTGACCAGGACCGCCAGCACGTCCTTCTTGCGGAAATCCTTGGTGTCGAGCGTGTCGGTCTTCGCATCCGGGATTTCCTTGTCGTTCCGGAGCCACTTGTAGGTGAGGATGACCGGATCGCCGTCGGGATCTCCGGCGATCACCTTGACTTTCAGTTGCTCGCCCCGGCGGACCGGCGCGGGCTCCAGATGGACTTCCGCGATGTCGGGCGCCGTGTTGCCCACCGTCACGGGATCAGACACGAGAACCGCGCCGTCGCTCTTGCCGTCGTTCGGCGTCAGCTCGACCGTGATGCGGTCTCCGTCCTTCAGGTCGTCGGTTTTGAATTGGGGGGCGTCCGCCCCGGACACCGGCGCGCCGTTGACGAGCCACTTGTACCGGTACGTGACGGGGTCGCCGTCCATGTCCTCGCTCTGGACTTCGACGTGGAGCTCCATCTCGATGGTGACGGAAGCGGGGAAGATCACGGCGCTCCGGATGGCGGGCGGGTGGTTGCCGGCGGGACCGCTCCCCCCGGCGACGGGAACGCCGCCGCCCGCAGAAGCCGGCGCTTGCGGGGGGGGCTCCGCGCCGCACCCCCAGAGTTGCAGGGCAAGCAGGAGGGGCGCCGCGAGCGCGGCGCCCCTTCCGATGCGGATTAACGCAAGGCGACTCGTGCCGTTTCCTCCTTACAGGTCACGCCAGGACAGCATCCGGCTCCAGACCGAGAGCGCCGGCTTGCCGCAGACCGAGCCCAGCACGCCGGTGCTGGCCTGAATGAATCCGGTCACGCGTCCGGCGCAGCCCGATCCGGACCCGCTCGCGCCGGACGCGCCGGACCCTTCCGAGCCGATCTGGACCGCCATCTGCGACGGCAGCCCGGTCCCCAGCGAGGTGGACCGCTTGATGGTCGTCGTGCCGACGGCCGTCGTCGTGCCGATGACCGACTCTTTGTACGCGCTGCCCGTCAGGTAATAGAGCGCGTACAGGTTCCCGGTGCCCGCCGCGACGCAGATATCGGTCGTCGGGATGAAGGTGGTGAAGAACACCGTCCCGCCCAGGATCGTCGGCGCGCTGAGCGACCGTTCGCCGGCCGTCGGCAAGGTCGTAAACCACCCGTCGATGTTCTGGGTCGGGTCCTGGATGTCGCCTTCCAGTTCGGAGAGGGTGGTGGCGCCGGTCACATTCGACACTTCATTCGTCCCGGTGGCGCAGGGATTGCAGACCACGGCGCCCGACACGTCCAGCAACTTGTTGCTTTGCGAGGCCGTGGTCTGCGTGCAGGTCGAACTTGTCGCGCAGGGGTCCTTGACGCCGAAGAAGTACTGGGTCGCGGTATCGGTCTTGTCGGCGGTTCCCAGGAAGCGGCCGCTCCCGAAGAACACCCAGATATTATTGACGGTATCCGCGCTTACGGTCGCGGCCGCCGTGATCGGCCCGACTTTACAGAGCGGGCTGGAGCAGGTGGCCGAACCATGCGTCGTGAAGGTCGCCACCAGCGTCGTCGGCACCTGGGCGCCGGCCGACGTGATCCCCCAACTCCCCAGGGTCGCGGGGGTCCCGGTCGAACTGAGAGCGCCGGTCGTCAGACGGTACATTTTGCCGATGTACGCGGGCGTCGAGTTGGTGATGATGTTGCCGGCGTACATGACATCCACCTTGAAGTCAAGGTTCCCGTCCAGCGTGATGATGTCCCCCATGAAGGAGTTGGCGTCCGGGGTTGAAAACAGACGGACCTGCTCGCCTGCGTCGGCGGTGTCCGACACGACGCAGGGCGTCAAGGTCGAGCAGGCGCTCCCGCCGATGCTGACCGAGGTCTCATCGCCGCTGTATTTCGGCCCCTTCGCGATATCCACCACGAAGACCCCCGCGGTCTGGGTGCTGATGCCCGCGTAACCGGTCGGGCCGGTACCGAACACCGCCAGCCACCGGGCGTTCGCCGGAGCGGACTTGCTGTCCCCCACCAGGCTGACCCGCGCCACCGCCGGGAAGCTCATGGTCAAGCCCAGTCTCGTGTCGCTGAACGTCCACAGCAGGACGGGGTCCTGCTCCGGATCAGTGATGTCCAGGACGAAATACTCGGCGTAGAAGGTGCGGGTGGTGTTGGCTGTGGCGGCGTTTCCGTCGAAGTCGGCCGTCACGGTCATGGGCACCCCGCCGGTGGAGCCGGCCGCGCAGGCCCCGCAGCTCCCGCCGAACCGCATGCCGCCGATCAGGATCGTGCCCCATCCGCCCGGGTGGGTGCCCGAGCCAGGCTGCCCATTGATGCAGGTGGACGGCGACCCGGTGGGCGCCGCCGCGCTGTCGCCGCAGAAGATCCGCACGTCCGTCACCTTGGGTTTCAGGTCCACATAGGCGACGTGCGTGTAGTTTATGTCCGCATACCACTTGAGGTGCGGCAGGAGCGCCTGCGGGATGAAGGCCCAGAGCTCCGCCCCGAACTTAGGATTGCCGGTTCGCGCGGTGGCGGCGAACGTGCATTGCGACGCCGTATGGGGGATATTGGTGAATGGTTGCAGGGTGAAGTACCCGTGCTCGACCGGGTCCGTCCCTGACGTCGTGCAGGGGTCGTCGCCCTGGGTGAAGAAGCCGACATTGACGGCATGGAGCATCCCGTCGTTCGCGCCGACATAGGCGACCTGCCGGCGGTTCTTGTACTGATTGAAGAAGGTGGTGTAGGTGCTGTCCCCGTAGATCACGTCATACCGCTCTCGGGGCGCTCCCACCACCGTCGGGGTCGCGTCCACCACGTCCCCGAGCTTCCAGACCTTCTGAAGGCCCGTCGTGTCGCTGAGATTATCCGGGTTGAGTACCTTGCTCGAGCGGTCCCGCAACCCCAGCGGCACGCCGTCGAAGCCCCGATGGAAGTTGATGAGATTGGTCGCCTCGGCCAATGCCGCGGTCTTATCGGCGGCGACGGCGCTGTTACAGTTCAGAACCAGCGAGGCCGCCAAATAGGGACAGCTCGTGGCCGCGTTCGCCGCCGTGAACTCGATCACCTCTCCCGAATCGACCAATTTGTTGTTGGTGCTCCCATCGATCCAGGTCAGGATCCGGCGGCAACTGGTCCCGGCCAGAGCGAGCGTGCAGTCCGTGCCGGGGTCGGTATACGCCAGTCTCTTGCCCGCCTCCCAGATGGGCTTGATGTTGTTCAACAGGACGTTCGAGCAGGGCGGGACCGCCGTGCTGTCCGCCTTGCCGTCGCCGTTCGCGTCGGGGCAGCGCAGCACGCTCACGGTGCTCGTGCCGGTGTCGAACGACAGCGTGATGATGTTGTCGTTTTTGAGGGTCAGCCGGCCGTCCCCATCGGTGTCCTCGCGGATGTTCCCGAAGGTGTCGATGAAGAGCCCCTGGGTGAAGCCCTGCCACTTGACGGTGTTGGTGGTGCCGTCGTCCTTGGCCGTTTCCGGCAGGAAGTAAGCCTGATAGATCGCGCCTTCACCGGTGGACGACGTGGCCAGCACCGACACGGACGTGCCGGAGGCCGCCTTCTTCAGGATGGACGAGATGGCCTTGTTGATCTGAGACTCCAAGTCTCCCCCTTCCGACGCGTCGAAAAACGTGTCGGGGGTGCAATCCTTGTTCTCGTCCCATTCCGCGCTGCTCGTGCTGGCGCCGGACCCCAGGTTGGAGCCGGCCGGATAGGTGCAGGTCTGCCCGGCCGCGTCCGGCAGTTTGTCGGCGTTCTGGTCTGTAAACCCGCCGTACTTCGCTGCGGAGGAGAGCAGCGCGGCGCCGGCGGCGCCCCCCATGGCATTCACGGCGTAGAAGACCACCGACTGGGTGTTGGCCACGTTCCCGGTGACACCAGTGCCCTGGTCCCGGACGTCATGTGTGTTGCCGTAATAGGCGACGTTGTCGAGCCATCCATTGTTGACATTCGAGACGCCGAACGTGTCCGTCCCCGTGAACATGCTGACAGCGGGCGCCACGCCGTTCGGAAAGGGAACCTGCACGCCCGGCGCGTCGCCGTCGTTGGAGGGGATCCCGGCGCTGATCATGAGAATAAAGCTCTTGCAGCAGGCGACCGTCTGGTTGATCGTCTGCGTGCAGGCGCCGCTGCTGTTTCTCGTCAAGCAGACGAAGAAGAACGGATCGCCCGATCCCCCGACCGACGCGCCGCTCCCCCCCACCACAAAATCAGCCGGGGTATTGCTGTAGCAGGGCCCCTGCGTGAGCCGGTAGTAACACAAGCCCTCGTAGGCTGTCTCGGCCAAGGCCGCGAACTGGGCGGTGTGCTTATTCCGGGTCCCGTTAATGTCGCTGGAATTGAAGGCGCCGTCGAAGTACTGTTGAATGGCGCCGGCCTGCCCGTTGCCGGAATTGGTGAACATCACCGACACGCGCATGCTGTCGGTCCGGAGGTTCTGGACAAAGCCCGTCGACCGTGTCTTCTTATAAGCGGCCGTTTCCTGGTAGTTGACGTCCACCTGGATCGAGTACTGCCGTGCGGCCGCGGCATCGAACGGCACCGGTGTCAGGTCGCCGTTGACGAAGATCGTGCCGGTGTTGCTGCCCTCCCCCATGCCAAAATAGACCCCGTTGGGGCCGAAATAGGCGCCGCTGAAAGCGGGCGGGACAGGGTCGGTAGATTTGATTGTCAAATGCTGTGTGGGGCTAGCATCAATGGTATCAATTGTATAGTCAACCCCATTGATTCTGATTTTCTCGCCGGACTTAAACCTTGACTGGAAGTTGGTATTGGTTCCGTTAACGTCTCTCGTGGTCCCATCGGTTGTGACGGTCCCCGGCCCTGACAGGCTGAGAGCGACATTGGAATAGCTGGACGGGGTCGTGATGTCCGGCGAAAAGTCGGCGGTCACGGTGAGCGTCAAATCATCCGTGATGGACGCAATGGTGCGGGTCTGGCCGGCGATTTGGATCTCGTTGCCGACGGCAAAGGTCGTGAGGAAGGTCGTGGGTATCGCGGACGAGCTGCCGACGGCGGTCGTGCTGGCGGTCGTGACGGTCCCCGGTTGCACCGTCGCGTCGGAGGAAAACGCAGAATACGCCGAGCCCGTGGTCGAGAAGGCGAAGTTCGAGGAGGTCGTCAGGCTGGTATTGCTCGTGATGGCATCGCCGGCGGAACAAGAGGCTAGTGGATCCGCATCTGTCGCGGCGCACGGCCTTGTGATGACCTGGGGCTCGGAGGTCGCGGTGACCTTAATGATGTCGCCGACCACGAACGTCGTCGAGAAGAGCGTCGAGGTGACGGTGGACACGCCGGTCACGGCCTGGTTGGAAGCCGTGACGCTCGCCGGGCCCGTCCCCGCGCCCGACACCCCGGAGGAAACGAGCTTCGCGTACGAGGCGTTGCTGACGGCCGTGGAAAAAGGATTGCAAGTGACCAGCGCGGTGTCCGACGCCGGCTCGGCGCAGACTATTTGGACTTCATTCCCCACCTTGATGGCATCGCCGGCGTCGAACGTCGCCTGAAACGTCGTGCCCACTGTGCCCGCGCTGCCGGAGACAGAGGTCCCCGCGCTCGACACGATCCCCGGGCCGGTCGTGAGGCTGGTCTGTTTAAACGGCGTGTAATGCACGCCGCTGACCGACGTCGCGAAAGTGGTCGTGGTGGTCAGGATGAAGTTGTCGGTGATCGTGCTGACGGTCGCCGTCTGCCCGCCGAGCACACCGCTGACCCGGATCATGTCGCCGACCGCCAGCGTGGTCGTGAAGCTGGTCCCGGTGCCGGTGACGGTGTTGCCGCCGGCCGTCACCGCGACGGTCCCCGCCGCCGCGTAGGTGGAATAGTTCGTGCTGGAGGTGGTCGGGAAGTCGGTCTCCGTGGTCATCGACGTAGCGGACGCGATGGTCTTGATCGTCTGGACCTGCGAGCCGACCTTGATGAGATCGCCCAGATTGAACGCGGTGTTGAAGGCCGTGCCGCTGCCGGTGATGGTGCCGCTGGCGGCCACGGACAGCGTCCCCGCACCCGTCGTCGCGGTCGGCGCTTTGTACACCGTGTAAGCGCTGGTGAGATTCGCGGCGGCCTTGGCCGTGATCGTGAGGGCGGTGGCGCTCGTCGGGGTCGATGCGACAATCTGGCTCGTCGGACCGATTCTGATTAAGTCCCCCAACGTGAAGGATGTGTTGAATGTCGTTCCAGTGCCGGACACGGATATCGAGTTGTTGCCGAACGCCGCCGACGTCCCGGGGCCGTGCGTTTTCGTCTGGTAGGTGGCATTGGTAAGAGAGGAGAACGCCTCGCTGGTCGTGAGGGACGTCGGGCCCCCGATGGCGGAAACGTTCTGCGCCTCCAAACCCGCGATGATCGCGTCACCCGCCACGAACGTGGTGGTGAAGCTCGTCGGGGACGTCACGTCGGTGCCGGTCACGGCCGTCCCGGCAGTCGTCACGGTCCCCGGCGCCGCCGCCCCTGAGGGCTTGAAAATCGTGTAGGGCGTGGCGCTGGCGATCGTCCCGAAATTCGAACCGACCGTCCCGGCGTTCAAGTTCGAGGCGTCCGTGATGGAGTTGACGACCTGGATGATGTCGGCATTGGTGCCGAGGGTCCTGATCTGGATCGCGTCCCCGGAGGCGAACGAGGTGGTAAAGGCCGTCGGCGTCAAGATTGTGCTGCCGGTGACGGCATTCGAGGCGGCGGTCACACTGACCGAGCCGGGATACGTCACGCCGGTCTTGGGAAAGAACCGCGTATAGGTCGTGGCGTTGGTGATGTCGGGGCTGAAGCCGGAGGGCGAGAAGGTCAGGTGCTGGGCATCCGTGACCGCGGTCACGTTCTTCGGATTGAACGCCCCGATCTTGATGATGTCGCCGACGGCAAACGTGGACGAGAAGGTGGTCGGCCCGGCGCCCAGGTTCGCCGTGACGGTGGACCCGGACGTCGTCACCTGCCCCGGTCCCAGCGGCGCGGTCGATCCCGACGTCCAGGCGGTATCCAGCGTCTCCAGCGACGTGTCAATCCGGCCTTGCAGGGTATCGTGGCGGACGAACTTGACATAGCGCCAGCATTGGTCGCTGGTGCTGGCGCATTTGTTCGTGCTGCCGTTCAGGCCGATCGTCGATTCGCCGCCGAGCACGTCCGCGGTTCCGTCTGTGTTCCCGGCGGGAATGGCGAACCCGCCGATGAGGACCTGCTTGGCCACGTCCGTTTTGCGCATCGCGAGCCAGTTCAGGAAGTTGCCGTCCCAGGGAGTCGCGGACGCGCAGATCGCGTCGACGGTCGCTTTGTTCACAGGCCCTGCCGCGGGGCTCCCGAAGCCTTTCGGGTTCGAGTTGGCGTACGTGTAACAGCGCAGCGGATCGAACACCCCGTAATAGCTCCTGGTCTTGTCAAAGGTGTCGGACACGTCGCCGGTGAGCCCGGTCCCCGCGTAGTTGCTCGAATAGCTGGCGGCGTTGTTGTACGACAGCGGGTAATTTCCGTACGCCGCCGGCAGCATGGCGTCCGAGAAGTCCACGATGAAGAGGATGTTCGGCGGCACGGTCTGCTGCATGAAGAGCGGGTACCAGGTATAGTCTGACATCGACACGGCCCGCGCGGCCGGCAGCATGCACACCGCCGTCGCGAGAAAGCCCGCCGCCGCCGCAAAGAATTTCGTCTTCCACGACCCTCTCATGACCGTTCCCTCCCCTTCCCTAGATCTGCCGCTGGCACGTGTCCCCCGTCGCCACACAGGCATAGACGCCGGTGATGCGGCCGGAAATCGGTGTGCTCCCCGAGGTGACCCTGGCGTAACAATCAATCCGGTACAGAATTTCGATGCCGCCGCCCGCGGCGCCGCCCGCCGTGCCTTCGTAGCCGCCCGCGAACTGCAGCGACCCACCGGCCTTCGGCTTGGCATAGAGCCGGTCGATGTCCATGTTCACGGTGTAGGGCGAGATCGTGAGCACGGCGTTCGGCGCGTTGCCCGAGGCATTGGGGTCCGCGCTGTCCGGGTTGGCGTCGGACGAGCCTATGATCTCCGATTGCAGCGGGCTCACCGTGATGACCGGGTTGGCCCCCCCCGACAGCGCGGTCGGAATGGCCGCGCTCTGCAACGTCTGCTGGATGATCTGGACCGCGCTGCTCATGCAGGACTCGGCGGCGTTCACGCTGCCCTCCCGCAGGCGCTCGCCACCCGCCATTTTGATGTCCAGCGAGGTGGTCGTGATCGCCGCGATCCCGATGACGGTCAGGATGATGGTCAGCATCAGGACCGTCAGCATCGCGACGCCGTCCTGGCGGCCCAGCAGCGACCCTCCCCCTGCATACGTTCGTGTCGGCACGGTGACCACCTTTCCCTACAGCGTATAGGCGTCGCGAAGGCTGACGATCCGGCTCAGGACCCGCCGCCGAATGCCCGTCGTCGACGCGATGGACACATCCTCCGCCGCAACGGCCGAGGTGCTCAAAAAGGTCGGATCGCGCCACGTGTTGTTCGGCGTATTGGCGGCGGCCGGCGGAATCGCCCGCCCCACCACGGTGATCCGGACCTGCCGGGCGGACGTGGGGGTGGCGTTGATGGACGTGGGGAGCGTCGTCACAAGGCCCGCCGTGTTGCACGAGCTGTTCGTCGCGACCGACGCCATGTTGTTGGGCACAAAGTCCCCGCAATCAACCGTGCTGGTGCCGTTTTGGTCGTCGATCTTCCCGTCCTTGTCGTTATCAAGGCCATAGGCCAGTTGCAGGGATTCGATGCCGTCCACGATGGGGACCGCGTTGTTGGCGCTCGCCGTCGTATTGCGCAGGAGCTGGTAGGGCAGGTACGTCACCGACGGCGAACTGCCGGGCACCACGCCGTCGGCCCCGCTGACCGTGTACGTTACGCAGACCAGGCGGAGTACCTGCGCTCCGGCCGGGATCGTCTGGGGGCTCTGGACGGCCGTGCCGAGCGTCAGATTGGCGCCCGCGACTGCGGTGACCGAGGCCGTGAAGATGCCTTCCAGCGTGATCAGATTGCCGACGGCTGCATCGGAGGCGAGGCCGGAGACCGTGATCAGGTTGCCGCTCGTAAACGCGGAGGACAGCGTCCCGATCGGCTGGTCGATCGTCATCACGCTGATCGAATCGGAGCCCGAGGAGCTGTTCGTGGGATTCAGGTGGTTCGCGCAGCCCCCCAGCGCGTTGGCCGCCGGATTGCCGTAGCCGGCCATGCGGAGGTCCCGTGAAATCAGGTCCACGGCCAGGCGGACGTTCCGCTGGACCTGCACGGTCTGGTCGTTCATAACGGCGGTTTTCTGGCTGCTGCTGAGCACGGAGAAGGCGGCCAACGAGACGACCGAGAAGATCGCCAGGGAGACCATCAGCTCGATCAAGGTGAACCCGGGCTCCGATCGAAGCCGCGGCGCGTTCGTACACCTGTTCGTCCGTTTCTGGTTCATAGCGGCGCCACGATTGTGTTCATGGTGATGGTCGGCGTGCGGAGGCCCGACGTCCACTGGACGCTGACGGTGACCAGCACCTGCCCCAGGTCTGCGGTTCCGGTGGCCGTTGACGTGACGGTACCCACGGCGCTCGGCAGCAACGTCTGGCCGGTCGCATCGGCGGCCGAAAGACGCGCCAGCCACTGGTTGTAATCGCCCAGCGCGGTCGCGTTGGCCGTCGCATTGCCGGCGCTTGAAGCGGACACGCCGGTGCACAGGCTGCAAGCCGCTTGGATTTGGCTGGAGGTGCACGCGTAATTGCACGCCACCAGTTTGTGGTAGGGATAGCCGACCCCGGTTACCGACGTGGAGTTGCTCGGCGCGTTGTACCGTACGCGCTCAAGCATCTCGACGACAAGATTTGTCGCGATGCTGATCCGCTTGGCGTCCACGTTGCGGGAGAGCGCGATGTCCTGCATGGCCGCGATCGCCAAGAGGCCGGTCGCCAGATAGACCGCGGCGAACATGATCTCGATCAGGGTGAAGCCCTTCTCGCCGGACCCGCCTTTGCCGCCGCCTATTGCGCGCAACTGCTCGTGTAGCACCATGACATCTTCCCCGTTGACGAGACCACGACCCGATAGTTGATGCCCAGGGAGTTCTTGAAATTGAACACCTGGGACGTCGTGCTGCCGCACGTCACGCTGGCGCCCGTGTTTGAAATACACACGTTGTTGCCGTTCCCCGTATTGAGCCGCAACCCCATGGAGCTGAATTGGACGGTCTGGGGCGAGTTCACACCAGAGCCCACCGACGCGCCGGCGGCATTGCTCAAGGACACTTCAGAATCCAGGGTCAACGTTTCAAGACCGCTGATCCCCGTAAAGGCCACCGTGACCGGATTGGTGGTCGCGGCCTGCGTCACCGTGACGGTGGCCGTGGCGTTCTGGTTGATGGCGTTCAGCCGCGCCATCCCCATATTCGAATGGACGAGCCCCACCGCATCCTTGAGCTTGTACTTCCGGTTCCAGTCCAGGTAATTGGGAATCGCGATTCCCACCAGCACGCCGATGATCGCGACGACCACCAACGTTTCTATGAGAGTCAGTCCGGCTTCCGTTGTGAGCCAAGCGGGCATCCTTGCCTTCCCCGTGTCCATACCTGCCCCTCCGTTAAGCAAAGCCAGTGCCTAGGGAACAGTATGGCCGAATGAAACAATATATTCAATGAATATCAATATGTTACAGATTTCCGTGGAAGGGCACCGGTGGGACAGAACGACAGGGCTTTCAATCTCCTAGGTAGTCCACTTCCCTATACTTGGGAAACCCATTACATCCTCCTCGGCCTTTCGTTTCACCACTCCCGCCAGCTTCCGCGCAAGGGAAAGACGACGGGAAGACCTCGGACTAGACCCCGCGCCAGGTCGTGGTCGTACCGGACGTCGAGGAGATCCGCGCCGGTCAGCCCTCCTTCAGCCACCACCGCGCCGGATAGCCGCGCCGGCTGCTCGACGTGGAGGCTGCCGGCCGCATGAAGGACCCCCTGGACCGCCGGGCGCCCGTCCGCATGGCTTGCCTCTCCCGGCCGCAGCACCACATGCGCGTTCACGTAGAAGACCCCTTCCATGTACGGCGAGTCCAGGACCAGCGTCGTCAAGTTGTCGGCCGAGGGCGGCGCTTGATCAACGGTATCGATGAACACCAGTCCCCGATGATGCCCGACAGCCTGTGACCCGAAGACCTCCGCCGGTGTCTGAGCCGGCGCCGAATCCATGTTTCCATCCCGATAGAGGCGGCCTTCACGATCCGGCACGTAATACGTCCCGAAGCGCATGGCGAGATCCTTAAATTTCCGGTACTCCCAGGGACGGGGCAGACTCGCCTGGACGGCGGACGGCACCGGCGGAATGCGCAGCGCCCCCAATTCGACTGCCACCGTCCGGCGGACTCCGCTCCGTGATTCCGCCGTCACCTCGACCGTGCAGAACCCGTCGGGAAGCCCCGGCCCATACAGACGCATCCGCATAATGCGGCCAAGATCAGCCAGGGCCCGGTCTTCGCCCGCGCCGATGCCGTTCAGCGCCCGATCGTCATCGGGACGGGCGGCGTCCAGCTCGACATCAGGATGATCCGCGCCGCCCGTGAAATGATCCGGCGCCGGCGCCCCGCCGGGCAACGGCAGATCGCCGTGCGTCAGCCATGCCACCACCTGCTCCACGCCGCTTTCGGCCAGCCACAGCCCGCTCTTTTCCTCCAGATGGCGCGCCGACGCCGTCGTTTCGGTCGCGGCCAGATTCATCGCCACCCCTCCCAGCATCGCCATGAGCAGTCCCAACAACATGGCTCCGAGCAGCACTCCTCCGGACTCCGTATTGCGCGTCTTCATATTGCCCTCACTCCGATCTCCTGCGTATGGGCGCGACGGATGCGGCCCCTCCGGCCGTCGCTCATGCCCGTCTCCAGCCGGATGCGCACAAGACGGACCTCCTCGCCCGTCACGGCCGGCGCGCCATCGTCCCTCAGATACGTCAGCGTGAAGCTCTCCACATGCTCGACCAGCGGATTGGCGCCGCGATCCACCTCGCGCATGACCTTCGGGTTCCGGGGATCGCGGCGGCTCAGGTAATAGCGGACCCGGTTCACGACCTCGACCGGGCTTCCTGCCGGGAAATCCCTGGTGAGGCGGTCCGACAGCGACAGCCTCCCGGACGTGCCGTCACGGTCCAGGAGATGTTCCTCGCATCCTGCGGGCCCGCAGATGACGACTGTTTTGCCCTTCCCCCACCCCAACCCCGGCCGGACCGCCACCTGGTCTTGGCCTGAGGCGGCGGCCTCCACCAAGGAGCCGCGTACGCCGTTGACGTTGGCCTGGAAGGCGACCTCCTCCGCCGTCATCACGCTGATGGGCGCGCTGCCGACCGGCGCGCCCGCCCCTGCCAGGCGCAGTTCGCTCGCCAGCAGGCGAATCCCCCCGCGCAGATCCTGCTGGAGCTCGGCCTTGGTTTGCTGGCCTTTATAGTGGTAATGCTGCGTGACGAACACGTCCAGCGCCGACCCGAGGACGACGGCGCCCAACGCGG
>CAYLLY010000052.1:0-12831 GCA_964384595.1 uncultured Nitrospirales bacterium | reverse complement strand
GGCCGCAGGAGCTTGAGGTGATCGATGATCCCGCGCGGGGTCATGGGGAAGTGCCGGCGCACCAGCTTGTCCAGGAGGTCCACGGAGACCCTTTCGGTGTTCTTGGTGTCGATCAAAATGGACACCGGCTCGGGGATGCCGATCGCGTACGCCAGCTGGACCTCGCACTTGTCCGACAGGCCCGCGGCGACGATGTTCTTGGCGATGTAGCGCGCCATGTAGGAGGCCGAGCGGTCCACCTTGCTGGGGTCCTTGCCGGAGAAGGCGCCGCCGCCGTGGCTGCCGACGCCGCCGTAGGTGTCCACAATGATCTTGCGTCCGGTCAGTCCGGTGTCGCCCATCGGGCCGCCGGTCACGAACCGGCCGGTGGGATTGATGTGGTACTTGACGCTCACGGGGTCGAAGATGGCCTTCGGCATGACGGGCTTGATCACGTGCTCGATGACGTCGCGCTCGATCCTCCTGCTCGTGACGTTGGGGCTGTGCTGGGTGGACACGACGATCGTGTCGATCCGCACCGGCTTGCCGTCCCGGTATTCGACCGTCACTTGGGACTTGCCGTCCGGGCGGACCCACGGGAGGATGCTCTTGCGCCGCACTTCCGCCAGCCGCCTGGTCAGGCGGTGCGCCAGGACGATGGGCATGGGCATCAGCTCGGGCGTCTCGTTCGAGGCGTAGCCGAACATCAGGCCCTGGTCGCCCGCGCCGCCCGAGTCCACGCCCAGGGCGATGTCGCCCGATTGCTGGTGGATCGAGGTGAGCACCGAGCAGGTATGGTAGTCGAATCCCCAGGTGGCGTCCGTGTAGCCGATCTCCTTGATCGTGTCGCGGATGATGTCGGGGATTTCGACGTAGGCCTTGGTGGAGATCTCGCCGGCGACGAATGCGATACCGGTGGTCAGGATCGTTTCACAGGCGACCCGGCAGCGCTTGTCCTGGGCCATGATCGCGTCCAGGATGCCGTCGGAGATCTGGTCGGCGATCTTGTCGGGATGGCCTTCGGTGACTGATTCGGACGTGAACAGGAAGTTATGTCGGCTCATCGTTCGGGGTCCCTCTGTGAAATGGATCGGGAGCGTCTGGTGACCGGACTCATGGACGGATAAGATCCCCAGGGTAACGAGGGAAGTCCTCGTTTGTCAAGGAGAAAGTCGGTCTTTTCGGGAGGACGAGCCGGCCTTGAAGTGCTTGACAGTGCGCGCAGCACACCTGTACGATGAAACGATTTTTCCAATCACGGACGATACGCGAGATGGACGCCGTCACGAAAGAGACCGAAACGGCCAAGCCGTTCACTTTCAAGGAGTTCGGCGACGCCCTCGCCGAGTTCTTCAGCTCGCTGAAGCTGGCCATTTTCCTGATGATCACGATGGCCATCCTGTCGACGATCGGGACGGTCATCCAGCAGGGCGAGCGGCCGGAAGTCTACATCAAGGAATACGGCGAGACCGCCTACTGGTGGTTCGTCAAGCTGGGCTTCATCGACATCTACCACACGTGGTACTTCTCGACGATCCTCGTCCTGCTCTGCATCAATTCCCTGACCTGCTTCCACCAACGGTTCCCGGCGATCTGGCGCTCGATCAGGCAGGACAAGGTCAACGTCACGGCCCAGTTCATCCAAAACCTCAAGCGATCGGCCACGGTGGACCTCGCCTCGGAGCGGGGCCGCGTCACCGAGGACATGGCGCTGGCCTTTGCCGAGCGCGGGTACCGCGTGCTGGTGAACAGGGGCGACACGGAGACGACGCTCTACGCGACGAAGGGGATCATGGGGCGGGTCGCGGCGCACGTGGCGCACCTCAGCGTGACGGTCATCGTGATCGGGGGCATTCTCGGCAACGTCCTAGGGTTCCGCGATTTCGGCGTCTGCCTGGAAGGCGAGACCTATCACATCCCGCAGGGCAAATTCGATCTCCACGTGGACAAGTTCTGGATCGACTACTACGACAACGGCGCGGTCAAGTCCTATAACAGCACGCTGACGGTGATCGAGAACGGCGAGAGCAAGCTGACCAAGACGATCACCGTCAACGATCCGCTGGTGTACAAAGGCATCTGGTTCTACCAGTCCAGCTACGGCGATTCGTGGGACCGCGTCGAAAAGGCGCGGGTGGTGGTGCGGGAGAAGGCGACGGACAAGGTGGTCGGCGAGGCCATTCTGGACTGGCGGAAGGAAGCCGTGCTCAAGGATTTGGGGCTCAAGCTGCAATTGACCGACTTCGTGGGCGACTTCGGGTTCGACGCGAAGGACAAGCGCGTCTATTCGAAGACGGTCGAGCACGAGAATCCCGCCATCAAGCTCGCCATTACGGAAAACGAGCAGGCAATCTCGACGCCCTGGATCTTCTACAACTACCCGGATCTGTTCGACATTCAGGGCTCCAAGTACAAATTCGAGCTGACCGGCTATCTCACCAAGAAGTTCACCGGCCTGCAGATCGCCAAGGATCCCGGCGTGCTCATTGTCTGGGTCGGCTCGACGCTGCTGGTCGTGGGCGTAACACTCTCGGCGGTCATCTATCATCGCCGGGTGTGGGCCAAGGTCGTGTCCGGGCAGCAGGGCGTGACGGTCTACGTCGGCGGCACGGCCTACAAGGGGCAGATCGATTTCGATCGCGAATTCGCGCGGTTCACCGAGCGCCTCAAAGCGCACGGCAGCCGGGCCGTATAATATAATAGATAATAGCTGAAAGGAACGGGATATGTTTCGATCGCTGTTTCTCTTTGATGTGACCTTCTGGCTCTATCTGGCGGCCCTGGGGCTGTATTTCAGCTATCTCCTCGCGTCGCGGAAGGCGCTCCAACCGGCCATGGCGGGCCATTCTTCTGCGCCGTCGGAGGACAGCGGCTGGGCGCAACCGCTTGGACAACTGGCGACCTGGGTCACGTTCTTCGGCCTCATCGTGAACGGCCTGGCCCTCGGCACCCGCGCCTACGAGCGCATGCAGATTTCCGGGACGTTCGCGCCCTGGTCCAATCAGTTCGAGGCGATGGCGTACGTGTCATTCGCGATCATCGCCGGCTACCTGCTGCTCGAACTGAAGTATGGGATCAAGGCCATCGGCGCCTTTGTGGTCTCGGTCGGGTTCATCGCGATGGGAGCCGCCTCGCTGCTGCCCTATCGCTACCAGGTCGCGGAGCCGCTGGTGCCCGCGTTGAACAGCTACTGGATTTACATCCACGTGTCCATCACGCTGACCAGCTACGCGGCCTTCGCGATGGCCGGCGGCTTGGGCGTGATGTATCTGCTGAAGGAGCGTGCGGAACGCCTGGGACGCCGGGGGACGATCAGCGACACGTTCCCGAGCCTGGAGAAGCTCGACGAGCTGGGCTACAAGGCGGTCATGGTCGGATTCCCGATGCTGGCCTTCGGGATCATCCTGGGAGCCATGTGGGCCAACTACGCGTGGGGCGGGTACTGGTCCTGGGACCCCAAGGAGACGTGGTCGCTGATCGTGTGGCTGATCTACGGCGCGTACATTCATGCCCGGATGAACCGGGGGTGGGAGGGGCATCGCGCCGCGCTCTACCAGATCTTCGGCTTCGGGATGGTCATCTTCTGCTTCTGGGGCGTGAACTTCCTGCTGTCGGGGCTCCACGCCTATGCCTGATCCGAACGTCGCGCTCGATACCGCAGGCACGCCGCCCGTCGCCGCGAAGCCCGTGTCGGCTCGCCGCCGGCTGGTCGTCATATTGGGCGGGTTTGCCATCCTTGCGCTGGCGTTCGGCGTCGTCTGGATGCAGAGCTCGAAGTACGAGCCGCTCGTCGTGGGCATGAACGCGCCCGACTTCAGTCTGCCAGACCTGCAGGGGAAGAACCAGCGCCTGTCCGCCTACCGCGGCAAGGTCATCTTCCTGAACTTTTGGGCGACCTGGTGCAAACCCTGCAAGGAAGAGATGCCCTCGATGCAGGTGCTCTGGGACAACCTCAAGCAGGAAGACTTCGTCATGCTGGCGATCAGCATGGACCGGGTCACGACGACGAAGGAGATCCCGCCCTTCATCGAGAACATGAAGCTCACCTTTCCGATCCTCACGGATTCCTGGGGACAGACCGACAAGCGGTACAAGCTGATGGGTGTGCCGGAAACGTACATCATCGATCAGAACGGCGTCCTGCGGGAGAAGGTCATCGGCCCACGAGACTGGACCAGGCCCGAAAGCATGGAGACCATCGTCCGGCTTCTGCAGAAGCAGCGCAAATCCGTCAAGGCTGACTAAATTGTGCCGGGGCCTCGATTCGCGCAGCATCTTTTCGTCTGCCTACTCGTTGTGGCCGCCTTCGTTTCCTGTGACAGTGCGCCCGAGAGCGGGGCGACCGGCTACGGCGCCATGCAGGCCATCCCCGTCCTCACCGAGGCTCCGCGCGTCGGCCACCTGGCTCCGGATTTTGTCCTCTCCACGCTCGACGGCCGGGAAGTGCGGCTGTCCGACTATCGCGGCCATGTCGTCTTTCTCAACTTTTGGGCGACGTGGTGCGGCCCGTGCAAGGTGGAGATGCCCGCGATGGAGCGGCTCTACCGCGAGTACCGTCGGCAGGGGTTCGCGATCCTTGCGATCTCTTCTGATCCCGAAGGGGCCGCGGTGACCCGGCCCTTCCGGGATGCGTTGGAGTTGAGCTTCACGATCGCGCACGACCCCGATGCGGTGGTGCTGCGCCTGTACGGCGTGCGGACCTTGCCGGTGACGTTTCTGGTCGATCGCCGGGGAATGATCACGCACCAGATCTTCGGGGCGCGCGACTGGCAGGAGCCCGAGGCGCGGGACGGCATTCAGAAACTCTTGAAGATACGCTGAACATGTTCGATCAGGCACCCGACATCACCCTCTTCATCGCTTTCGCCGCTGGTTTCCTGTCTTTCGTGTCCCCCTGTGTGCTCCCGCTTGTGCCGTCGTACCTCATCTATATCACCGGCTTGACCCTCGAGGAGTTGACGAGTCAGGCGGATCGGAGTCGGGTTCGCGTGACCATCATACTGAACTCCCTGTTTTTTATCCTCGGTCTGACCGCCGTGTTCGTCGCCTTCGGCGCCTCGGCCAGCCTGGTCGGGCAACTGCTGACCACCTACCAGGATTTCATGCGGAAGGCGGGCGGAGTCCTGATCGTGATATTCGGCCTGTACGTCATGGGTGTACTGAAGCTCAATTTCCTCATGGCCGAGAAGCGGATTCACTTTCAAAGCCGTCCGGCCGGCCACATCGGCTCATTGCTCGTCGGAATGGCGTTCGCTGCGGGATGGACGCCGTGCGTGGGGCCGATCCTAGGAACCATTCTCATGCTCGCCGGAACCAACGATTCGATGCTGACCGGTGTGAAGCTCTTGTCCAGTTACTCGTTGGGCATAGGGCTGCCTCTTTTCGCTATCGCCCTTTCCGTGGGCCCCTTCATCCACTACTTCAAGAAAATCCGCAACTACATGTACGCCATCTCCGTCGCCAGCGGGGTCTTTCTCATCCTGGTCGGGGTCATGCTCTACACGAACAGCTTGGCGCTCATCACCGGCGAGCTCGAACGGCGGGGGATCGGCTGGTACTTCTGAATGTACGACGCCATCGTCGTGGGCATGGGGCCGGCCGGGGCCGTCGCCGCCGGCGAGCTGGCGCGTGCCGGTTTCTCCGTTCTGGGGCTCGAGTGGAAGACGCATCCCCGTTACAAGGTGTGCGGGGGAGGGCTGTCGGCCCGCATCGACCGCCTGCTGGAGCCCGACTACCACGCAGTCGTCGAAGACACCATCCGCAGAGTCCGCTTCCAATTTGCCGGCGTGGAGACCTTCGAGATCGCCTCGCCCGACCCGATCGCCTACATGGTCATGCGTGCCCGCTTCGATGCGTACCTCGTCCGGAAGGCGCGGGAGGCCGGGGCGCAGGTGTGTGAGCACGAGCGCGCGCTCGCCCTCCGTGAAGACGCCGGGGGGGTGGAGGTGGAGACGGAGCGCGGCCGGTACCGGGCACGCGCCCTTGTGGGCGCCGACGGAGCCAACAGCCTTGTCGCCCGATCGCTGTTTCCCGGGCGCCGCGGGCGCTTGTGGGGCGCCGTCGAAGGCGAGATCGCCGTTCATCCTGTCCCGTCCAGGCTGGGGGCGGGCGCCATTGTGCTGGACATCGGAGTCGTGCCGGGGGGCTATGCCTGGGTCTTCCCGAAAGAAGGCAGACTCTCCGTGGGCATCGCCGAGTTTCACGGATCGGGGCTCAATCCGAAAAGGAGCTACGAGCGATTCGTACGGGGAGAACCGGCTCTTACCGGGATCGAGGTCCCCGGCGGCCTCGGCCATCCGATCCCGCTATACGGAGGTGCGGAGATGGAACGCATGCCGCTGACGACGAACCGGACGCTTCTGGTCGGCGACGCCGCGCACCTGGTGGATCCGGTGCTGGGGGAGGGTATTTACTATGCGGTGCTCAGCGGACGGATGGGGGCGGCGTGCGTCGCGGACCGTCTGGGCGGCGGGGCGCCGGACCTCCGGGCCTACGACGCGCGGGTTGCGGACGAGCTCTATCCCGAGTTTCGCGTGGCGACCCGCATGGCGTGGACCCTGTACCGGTTTCCGCGGATTTCGCACCGCGTGATCCGCCGCAGGCCCCAGATTCTCGAACTCTATGCCGACGTGTTGAAAGGCCGGGAGACCTACCGGAGCTTCTACGCCAAGGCCCAAGCGGGAGCGAAAGACTCGTTCGCCCACATCCTGAAAGACGCCTGCCTGGCGACGTTCAAGAGCTGACGGCTAACAACTGATATTCAAGCCGCAGGTGATGACCTGGGGGCTGGTGCCGTTCGCGCTGGAAGGGGGCAGGTCAGCCGGTTTCCCGGTCAACGAACGCGTCTTGGGAGCGGACGGCAAGGGGGGTGGGATCGAGGGCTTGGTCGGCGCGGACGTGGCGGCCGCCACATCCTTGAAGGATTTCCCGTTGATGGAGGACAGGAGCGTCAGCCCCTCCTTGCGGATCTTGGACTTGGGATAATGAGTCAGCAGCACGTTGAGGTGCTCGACCGCCCGCTCGGGAGAGCCGATGTCTTTGTACGTCTTCGCCAGATAGTACAGCGCTTCAGCCGAGAAGTCGGAGTCGGGATAGAGGGTGATGACCCGCTCGAACCGGTGCAGGGCCGCCAGGTAGGCGGTCTGGCGATAGTAATGCTTGCCCACATAGAGTTCGTACGCGGAGGTGTGCGTGCGGCCTTCCTTGATCTTTGCCTTGGCGTCCAGTTCGTACGCGCTGCCGGGGTAGTCCTTCAGCAATTTCTCCATCGCCTCGACGGTCAGGCGGACGTGCTCGGGATCGCGGTCCTGGGTGGTGACCTGTTTGAAGTGGCTGAGGCCCAGGCGATACTGGGCATACGGCGCGAGCATGTGCGACCTGTGGAGGTCGATGAAGTGCTGGTATTCCACGGCGGCCTCGGCGTAGTCTTCCTTCTCGAAGAAGGCTTCGGCGCGCTTCATGATGACGTGCGGGTCGTAGTTGCGCTCGACGGGATCGGTCTTGAGGACCTGCTCGTCGGCGTTGGCCACGGCCTGCGTCGCGGTCGACGCGTCCTTCGTCTTGGAGGCGCTCGAGCACCCGACGAGAAGGCCCGCGAGGAGGAACGCCAGGAACTTGTACGGACTTATCCGCATAAGTGGAGACTTGTATCAAATAACCGCTCGAAATTCAAGCAAAATTGACACTCCAGGCCCGTGGTTCCTATAATCCACTCTTCTCGCCGGCTGGGGATCATCGCATGGTTCGACGGTCACGCATTGTCGGGACGGGCGGATACGTTCCGGCTCGCATCGTCACCAATGAAGAATTGGCCGGCCTCACCGGCGTGACTCCGGCCGCGATTTACCGGCGGACCGGCATCAGAGAGCGCCGATGGGCGGCGCCGGACGAGGCCACATCGGACCTGACCCTCCGAGCCGCAACGGCCGCGCTCGACGAGGCGAGCATGCCGTCGACGGCGCTCGATGCGATCATTCTCTCCACGACGTCGCCGGATACACCGATGCCCGCGGCGGCCTGCCACCTGCAGCGCTTGCTGGGGGCGAGGCGGGCGGTCGCCTTCGATCTGGCCGCATCCTGCTCGGGATTTCTGTATGCGCTGTCGGTCGGGGATCTCATGATCCGGCTGGGGAAGGCCAACCGGGTGCTGGTGGCCGCGGCCGAGGTGAAGTCACGCTACCTGAATTTCAAGGACGGAGACACGGCGATCCTCTTCGGTGATGGAGCGGGCGCCGCGGTCCTGGCCGCCGGGGATGAGCGCCATGGGGTCTTGTCGGTCGATCTGCACGCCGACGGCTCGCGCGCGGATCTGATCACCATTCCGGCGGGAGGATCGCGGCTGCCTGCCTCCGAGAAGACGGTGACTGAGGGACTGCACGCGATTCACATGCGCGGGCCGAGCCTGTTCCGTGTGGCGGTGCGCCGTCTTGAAACGGCCGTGACCGAGGCGCTGAAGGAGCACGGATTGACGGTCCGGGACGTGGACCGGTTTATCTTCCATCAAGCCAACGGGCGGTTGCTGGAGAAGGTGGCGGAACGGCTGGGCATTCCTGCGGACAAGACCTTCAGCGTGATCGAGCGGTACGGCAACACGTCCTCCTCGGCGCTCCCGCTGACACTGGACGCCGCGGTACGCGCCGGCAAGGTCAAACCCGGCGATCTCGTCTGTCTGGCGACGATCGGCGGCGGCATCACCTGGGGCACGGCGCTTATTAGATGGTAACTTAACTTCCCTCGCCCCTAGAGGGAGAGGGTTAGGGTGAGGGGGATTCATCCGATGTAGGGGCGACCCTCCGTGGTCGCCCGTCTTGACGATTCGATGTAGGGGCGGGATTTATCCCGCCCTCTTGTTTCGTTCCGTTCGTCCTGAGGTTCTCGAAGGACGCCTAAAATTCCCCTCGCCCCCAGCGGGGGAGAGGGGGCGGGTGAGGGGGACGAAACGTGGAGTTCCTTGACAGGTCGTAGAAATCGGATGAGATTCGCGCAATCGCTCCCGGCCTAGCAGAAGCGGGATATGCCGGTCAGGATACTCATTAGTTAGCTTTCCTACGAGCAGCTTATGGGCCTACAAACAGAAAACCGCACATTCGAACTGGTCTTCGAGGATTCATCTGTCTTTTGCCTAACCAACACTCTCAGGGATTTTGAGTACACTTACAACCTATTGAGTCTCCTTGAGCAGTACGGTCACGGCTCAACGTTCGATCTTGATGCATTCTCGAGAATTTTAAATGAGCGGCAATATTACGGCCTTGAGTTCACCAACCTCCGATTGAGAGAGATTTTGGTTAGTCACGAGCTCGTGGTAAGCGGCATCTCCAAGAGTTCCCCGATCCAAATTGAACTCAAAGGTCTTGTCGAAACCGTCAAGGCTCTCGCTTCCATCTTTGACCCTATCGCTTGGCAGGATAGATGGGAAGACTTGAAACACAAGAGAAAGATGAACCGGCTCAAAGAACAGAAGGAGGAGATCGTGGTCATCGCGGAGAAGATTAAACAGTTACAAAGTCTGTCAGGGATAGAGGCGCTTTTTCGTAACAATGCAAATAATTGTCATGAGTCGAAGGAGTTGATCGACCAAGTGATACACTTAGTTCGACAGGAGGTGGCTTGGCTGGTCAGGAAGCAGGAGATGCAAGACAATCCCATTAGACTGATTGAAAAAGGAGGAAAGGCTCAGGAAACCTAACAAATCGCTCGAACGAACCGCCTCCAGCCGTCTCGGTTTAGACTCCGTTGGATTATGAACACTACGAGAGAGAGCTTGAGCGCGCGGTCAGTGGCGGTCGCTCAGCTTGGTTGTTGGGCTGACTTGAGGCAGAAATTGACGTCCAAGGAGGTGTGAGAGATGGCAAAGCCCTACTCCGAACTCGTGGCTCAAGCTGAGCGCGCAGTTGCAGGTGTCAAGGATGCGGAACTCCGGCGCGTCGCGTTCGAGAGGGTATTAAACGATCTTCTTGGCGGTGCGGATGAAACGCCCAAGCTGAAGCCTCGGGCCATGGGGCGGGCTACCAAGCAGGTATCGCAGAAGTCCGCCGGCAAGAAGCGCGGCGGACCCCAAGGCTACGTTGAAGAAATGGTAGAAGATGACTTCTTCAAGAAACCCAAGACAATCTCGGAGGTCAAGGCGGAGTTGGAGAACCGCGGCCATCATATTCCGGTCACCTCTCTCAGCGGCCCGATGCAGAAGCTCTGTCAAAAGAAGGTGCTGCGGCGGCAGAAACCGGACGGCAGGACGTTTTCGTACTCGAATTGGTAGGCCTCAATGTCTCAGGTCAACGCGGGCGGGCCCCTCTCGGCTTCCGAACGTCTCGAACGACTAGCCCGAGAGGCAATCGTCGTTACGAAGAAGGCGAAACGTCACAAGAAGAGCCTTGGTGGAGACAACTTCTACGCCAACAAGCTGGCAACGCTCCGCGCCGATGCCACGAACGCGTTCCGCGATCTAGCTCCCACAAGTGCAGGTGATTCTTCAGCCATAGCCGAGTTGCTGGAGGCCGTTTTTTCTCCGACGGCGGACGCGAGAAAGAGGGCCGCGGCATCACAGGAGCTTTGCTACAACCTCCGCACGACCTGGCGCTCCGCGGCAGCACCGAAGGAGGACGAGGGTCTCTTCCCGCTAAGTCTTCTCGCTCAAGCGAAACGGGGCTACCTGGTTAGCGTCGGACGCCAGATGAATGGTGCCTATGGCATGAACTGGTACGATGCCGCCTTCGTCATGATGCGTCGTTTGGTCGAGATCTCGATCATCGAGGCCTTCGAGGCGAAAGGTGTCGAGGGTAAGATAAAGGATGTCGCTGGAAATTATCTCCAGCTCTCAGATCTCATATCAAAGGCCTTGACTGAGCCGTCATTCACTCTTTCCCGAAATGCGAAGAAGGCGTTGCCAGGTTTGCGGGACTTGGGACACATGTCCGCTCATGGCCGCTACTTCACGGCGCAGAAGGGGGACGTTGACGCAGTGCAATCAGGGTGCCGCATTGTAGTCGAGGAGTTTCTACACCACGCGGCACTTCTGTGAATCGCCGGCAGCCCAACAACCGGTTGCAGCGGATGGCGCTGCGCGCCGCTGCTGATGCTGAGGGAAATTAAAGAGGGAAATTAAAGGGGACAGATTTATTTTTCTGAACGACCGGTCCAGGTTAAAAGCAGAAAATAAATCTGTTCCCTTTAACGAACGGTACGGCAACACGTCCTCCTCAGCGCTCCCGCTGACGCTGGATACGGCGGTGCGCGCCAGCAAGGTCAAGCCGGGCGATCTCGTCTGCCTGGCGACCATCGGCGGCGGCCTCACCTGGGCCACGGCGCTGATCAGATGGTAGCGGAGGGGTCTGGCTCCATTTCCGAATGGTGCCTGACCCCGTTTCCGCCCGTTCGTAAGTGTGCCTGGCACCGTTATTTATCACGAATGGTGCCTGACCCCGTTTTCAACCGATAAGTGTGCCTGGCACCGGTATTTCTATTTCAACTAAGAAAATGGGATTGACTCATTACTTCTTGGGCTTCCACTCGCGGACAAGCTTTTGCGACTCAGCAATCTGCCCGGGCGTCATTTTCGAGGAGATGGTATCCCGAAAATCGCCGGCCTTCATGAATCCCTGAGCAGAAGAAATATTGGTCCACATGTAAGCAAAGACGAAGTCCTGTGTGACGCCCAAGCCTTCAAAGTACATCTGACCAAGATTGTACTGAGCATAAACATGCCCCTGTTTGGCAGCCTTGTGGAACCATTCTGCTGCTGATCTGTAATCCTGCGGGGCACCCTTCCCATTTGCATACAGTATGCCTAGCCAGAATTGGGCTCCAGCATTCCCTTGCTCAGCTATTCCGCGCCATTCATTTAATGCAGAATCGTAATTGCCAGATTGAAATGCAGCCAGCCCAGTTTCGAACGGAGTTCGTGGTTTAACTCTGAACACAATCCGACGGTTCTTTTCGCGGCCCTCAGGCGTGTTGTTTGAGACAATAGGCTGTGCCTCACCATAGCCCTGCGCGATGACCATGTTCGGGGGCAGACCAAAGTTCTCGATCAGGTATGAGCGGACGTTCTCCGCACGCCCCATGGATAACTTCATGTTGCTCTCCGGAGATTCCACATTATCCGTATGGGCTGCAACCTCGATGACCCAATTGTCGGTTTTCCCCACTTCCAGGGCTTTCCTGAAAGCTCTGCCGGCAGCGTCCAATTGTCTGAAGGATTCAGGATTCTTCAACAAGGTTGAACCTGGATCGAAGAACAAATAGGTGGTGCGCTCACGTTTCTTCGAATCAAATCGAGGTTGCGGCACCTTCGTCAACTTACGCATTCGACTGGTTTCTCTCGGGTCCGGCTCAAAGATCTCGGCTGCCATCGTGTCGGTGAGCGGTCCTAATCCAAGCGCCAGAGACAACAAAAGCCAACGAGAGAATGACCGGTACGCCATGACAGCCTCCGGTGTGGGGCAGGAGAGGCTAGGCTAGCATGACGTTCCCTAAAAAACCAGCATCGGTAATACCGGGTAGGATAGAAAAGCGGGACAGATTTATTTCCCGCTCACTGATCAACCTCTGACTTCAGATTCGAAATTAACGGGCGCAGCACGCGGTGCCACTACGTCGGATAGGGGCTGTGACAGGAAAACGGGACAAGAAAGCGGTGCCTGCTTCGAGAGCCTCAGCACGAACGGGTTGAGCCCCCTCACCCTTCCCTCTCCCCGCACGCGGGGCGAGGGGATGAAAGAGGGCGCACCGCCGTGCGCCCCTACATCGGGTTTGGAATCAGATAGGCAGGCGCGGGGGCCCGCCCCTACATCAGGATCGAGAATGCGGTTGGTCTGAGTCCTAACAGGCTGCGGAAAAAAGCGTGTCACTCCC
>CAYLLY010000051.1:0-12896 GCA_964384595.1 uncultured Nitrospirales bacterium | reverse complement strand
AGAACTCCGCCATGCGCCGGGCGGCGTTCAAGCCCGCCGCGCCGCCCTGGATGACGACTCGCGTGTCCTTGTTAGCCAATATGCTCATGGCACCCCCAGTTCACCTGCTCTTCCCGAGCGCCATGTCGACGATGTCGGTAAGCGGCGTGTGGCGGTCGTAGACGTGGATGTCGAACCCTTCCTCGCGCAAAGCCTTCATCGCTTCGAGGCCTTCTTTCTCGCGGGGCCCGCCGCGGCGCACCCAGATCTTGACGCCCTTGAGCTTGCCGTCGGCCTGGGCCTTGCGGAAGCCCGCGATGATGCCGCCGAAGGTCTTCTTGACGTCGGTGAAGTTGGCGATGGCGCCCCCGACGATGACGTTCTTGATCCCGGAGAGCGAGCAGACCTTCTCGGTCAGCACTTCCACGGCCCAATCGGGCGGATCGCCGGAGTATTCGGCGTAGTTCGCGAGCTTGCCGCCCCGGGCGACCACGGCGTCCGAGTAATAGACGCTCGCGCCGCCGCCGGCCGGGAGCATCGCGGTGTCGCCGCCGGGAATCTCGATGAACTTCACCGATCCCTTGATCTTGGAATCGACCGCCATCACGTCCATCTCATGCTTCGTGTACGCCCGCCCGAACTCCGCCGCGAACGGGAAGTTCCAGTCGGAATGCCGGAACTTGGCGTCGCCGTCCAGCAGCGTCACGGCATCCAGCGCGATTAACTCGCCGTCGCCCTGCCGGGCCACGACCGGGTTCACTTCCAGGTACTGCGCGTCTTCGCTGTCAAAGCACGTGAACAGCTTGCCGGCGAACGTGGCCATCTTCTTGGCGGTTTCGCCCGAAAATCCGGCTTCCTTCGTGAGTTTCTCCAGCGCCCCCTGCGAGGGCGTGTCGCCGACCTCGAGGCCCAGCTTTTTGACGCGGTCCCAATTCGATTCGACTTCGATGCCGCCGCAATTGGCCACCAGCACCTCGGCGCCGTCCCGGGTGGATTTGACCGCCGCGTAGTACTCCTCCTTGTGCGGGACCATCTCCGACACGATCACCTGGGACACGGTGATGCTGCCGACCTGGCGGCCCAGCATCTCCTTGGCGGCCGCCTGGGCCCCTTTCAGGTCCAGATCGACCTTCACCAGGCCGAGCTTGAACCGCGAGCCGAGCGCCTCGTGGGCCTTGACGACCAGCTTGGACGTCTTCAGCCACTCGTTTGCGTCGCCGAGTTTCTTCAGCTCATCGACCGACGTGACCACGGCGTAGTTGGGAACGAGAATGCCCCATTTCTTCATCAGCCCCATCCCGGGACCTTCAAGCACCTTCGCCATTACTTAGTTCTCCAAGGGGTAAGTCCGTTGATCCGAGAGAGCGCGTAGTGTACCGAAGTCGGCGGCCCAACTCAATCAGTCAAAGGGCCTACCGCAGCCCACCAAAAGGCCTAACCCTCTCTCCTTGTTCGAGGCTCATAAGTGGCTGATATATAAACGGATACCGGCCGAGTGTATGGAAGATCAGCCGGCACAGTCAAGGAGAAAATATGGGCTCATTTTCGCTGGCAGGAGGGGCAATAGAAGGAGCTGCGCTCCCCTTTCAATCTGCGGATCGTCCGGCCGCAGCCGGAGGGGCACGGCAGCCCGGCCTTGTCGTACACTCGGTGCCGCTTCCGGTACTCCCCTTTCGTCCCGTCGGGTGCCAGAAAATCCCGCACGCTGGAGCCGCCCGCCGTAATCGCCTCCCGGAGCACGTCACGCATGCTGTCGTACAGTCGCCGGACCGCCGGAGCCCGGAGCCGGCTCGCCGTCCGGTAGGGGTGCAGGCGGGCACGGTACAGGATCTCATTGGCGTAGATGTTGCCGATCCCGGCGATCACCTGCTGGTGCATGAGCAGGGCCTTCAGGCGCCCGCGCCGCCTTCCCACGAGCACGCGAAACTCCGCCCAGCGCACGGTCAGCGGATCGCACCCGAAGCGCCGGGCCGTGAACCGTTCGAGCCCGGACCGATCCAGCAGATACACCCGCCCGAACCGTCTCGGATTCCAGTAATAGAGGGTCGGAATCGAGCCGGCGAACGAGAGTGTCAGGTGCGTGTGCTTGCGGTAGGACGGATCCAGCAGCGTGAAGAACAGCAGCCCCGTCATGCCCAGTTCAAAAACAATAAAGCGCCGGTCGCCCGCCTTCTCACATTCGAGGAGCACGCTCTTTCCGAGACGGCCGGCCGACGCCAGACGCGCGCCCCGGTACCAGGCAAGCGTGGACAGCCCTTCGCGGACGATGTCGTCCCGCCCGACCAGGCAATCCGTGATGACGGCGCCGACGAGGCGCGCCCGCAGCCGGCGCGCGACCGTCTCTGCCTCGGGCAATTCGGGCATGTCACGTCGCGCCGTCGCGCTTTTCCCGAAGCATGCGGACGAATTGGATCGTGGCTTCCAGATTGGGCAGCGGCGTCGCGCCGGGACGGCGCGCGGAAACCAGCTTGACGGCCTCTTCATAGAGCATGGCTTTGGCCAGGCAGAGGTAGGCGATCACGACCGACACGGAGCGCCCCATCCCCGCCCGGCAGCAGACCATCAGCCGGTTACCGTTCTGATGCTGCTCCAGCCACTCCACCGCCTCATCCAGATGGACGGGATCGGCCTCCGCGAACTCCTTGAACGGTATCCAGGCATATGCCCGTCCGTCCGGCGGCGCGATCTGATTTTCAGCCGCGACGTTGAGGACGACCGTGATGAGCCGGGCGGGCTTGACCGCGTCTTCGGCATTGCCGACGGCCAGGAATTCGTTGATCAGATGCATGGGGAGAAGATTATAGCCAAGGGCCCGGCGGCGTGACAAGAGCAGCCGGCAAGAACCGCCGCGGATTGCGGACGGCCGTCCAATCCGTTACAGTGAGGGCGCACAGGGGCACGAACGATGGACTTCGACAATACCGAGAAACGGTTGGCCGACCTGGCCTGCCCGGTCTGCAAAACCAGCAGCGGCTTCACGATTCCACGCGACTCCCGCATCACGGACGGCGAATACAAGGCGTTCTGCAAGGGGTGCCGCTACAGCATGCCGATCCACATGGACATGGTCGGCTACCTGCGAAGCCAGCCGGATGTGTCCTATTGGCTCAAAGGCATGCGGTGCCCGGCCTGTGAAAAAACAGGCGGCCGTCTGGACTTCTGGGTCCAGCCGTCGGTCCGGAACGCGCTGTATTTCGTCACGTGCAACGCGTGCCGGAATCCCTTCTTCGAAAAATCCTCCCTGGAAGCCTACGAGTAGGGCTCACTCCACGGGGCGGATGAGCTCCACACTGGCTTCGCTGCCGATGCGGCCCACGGCGCCGCGCCGTTCGATCTGATCGACCCGAACGATCGCCCCCCGGTGCCAGCGGTCGAACGCGGCGTTCGCGTCCGAACGGGCCTTCTCCAGGCGCCCGACCAGCGGGCGGCCGGTCTCGTTGCACAGCCAGGCCCGGCGGTCTCCCTTCATGACCATCACCTCGCTCACGACCCGATAGACCTGCGGACCCCGTTCCTCGATCGTCAGACCGTCCCTGCGGAGGAGCAGATACGAGAACTTCAGCGCGTCCTTGATGAACCCAGCGGCGCGGTCGATGTCCCGCACCACCGCCGGAGGCGTCCAGGGCCGCTCCTCATGGCACCAATCGTCTTCGCGCGCGAGCGCCGGGCAGGGCCGCTCATGCAGACACGGGCTGTAGACCGTCGCCAGCCTCCCGGCCACGAGCCGGTCCCGGACATGATGCAGCGCGCGCGTCGTCTCGCGGAGCGCCGGTTCGATGAGCATCAGCGTGCCGTCGGACGCCAGCGCCTTGAGGAGGGTCTCAAGAAACTTCGCCCGGGCGGCGACGGGGTCCGCAGCCGAACAAAAGATCTCGTTCAGGCTGTTGGCCAGGATGATGAGCTCGAAGGGCCCCTCTTTCCACGGGGCCCGCGCATCGGCTCGTTCGGCGTCGACGCACACCGTCCGAAACGCGCACGCCGGCTTGTCCCGCGGCTCCTTCGCCATCGAGGCCCAGAGGGTTTCCGCCTCCTGCAGGGCCTGCCGGCTGCGATCCGCCGCGATCACTTCCGAACCGTGGTGGCCGGCCAGACCGAGCCGCGTCAGGTGGTCAAGGACGGCCAGGGCGGCGGTCCCCGGCCCGCTGCCCACATCCAGGATCCGCAGCGGACGGGCGGGCAGCGCCGGCATCTCCCGAAGGAGGCCGGCCACCTTGGCGTAGTTGACCGGGAAAAAGTACAGCAGGTAGGCGCGGCGCAGGGACCGGTCGGCGAGGTAGTCCGCAAGACGCCCGTCTCGTCCGCTCGTGAACAGCGCCGACAGCCGCCGGACGCCTTCGGCGGCGTCACGGTCAGGGCTCCCCCCGCGCTCCCGAAGAGCCGCCAGCAGTTCCACAGGGAAGGTGTGATCGGCCGTCATGGACTCGAATTGACCCACGCTTCTACAGTGGTGTAAGGTCGAACCAGTCGTCATTGTAACCTATGAGGTACCCCGATGACCGATCCGATCAAAGAAGCCTATATGAACATCGAGCGGGCCATGTATGAGTTTAACGTGCTCCTGGAGCAGCAGGTCGTGACCCTGCGGGGGTCTGAAGCCTCCGATCCCGTCAAGCTCGAGCGGCTGACGCACGGCGCCCGGGCGATGCGCGACAGCAGCGCGATCTTTCTCAGCTACGCCAAGTTCATCGCCTGCGGCATGCCCGACAGCGAAGAGATGATCGAAGAGTAGCGCCCGAAAAGCAAAGGGGCCACCCGGTTGCCCGGGCGGCCCCTTCCCTCTTCAAAAAATCCGGTCGGCGTCAGATGTTCTGCATGAAGTGGGCCACCTCGGCCTGGTTGACGTCGCGCCCCATGATGGCCGAGTCGGGCACAGCGATGGACTTCTTCCCCGTCAGGCCGCCGACCACTTCATCCACGATCATCTCGACCGGCATGGACATCCCGCCGTACACGTGCGGGCCGGCCACGATCTTGGCGTTGGAGTAGCCGTAGATCGCCGCCGCCACGTCCTTGGCGAGCCAGCCGACGTAATTGAACTCCGGAATCACAATGAGCTTGGCCTTCCCGCAAAGCCGGCGCAGTTCCCTGGTCGGGAACGGACGGAGCGACCGGACCTTGATCAGGCCGACGTTGACCCCTTGATCTTTGCACAGCCGAATCGCCTCACGAGACTGGGCGCAGGCGCTGCCGGAGGCGATGATCACCGCCTCGGCGCCTTCCACGTTCTCGGCCGTGCACAGCCCGCCCATGAATTGCTCGATGTACCTCCGCGAGCGCTCGACTCCCGCCCAGACTTCTTGCTGCCACACAGCGTGAATGTTGTACGCCATGAAATTGCTTTTCTGGACCGGCGCGTCGCGAGACAGGCGGGCCGGCGGATTCTCCGCGTCCAGCACCGGAACGGCGCCTTTCCAGGCCTGGCGCGGAGGCAGTTTGATGCCCTTTTCTTGCATGTCCACGTAGTTGCGGGCATGCGTCACGAAAAATCCGTCGCAGGCCACGCCGACGGGCAGGGTGACGTCGTTTTTCTCACCGATGATGAACCCCTTCATGATGAAATCGAACAGGTCCTGCTGGTTTTCGGCATGGAACACGATCATGCCGCAGTTCAGGAGGTACGCAATCTCGATATTATCGGGCTGGATCGCCAATGGGGCGTTGACCACTCGGCAGGTGAACATGGCCACGGCCGGCAAGCGATGGCCGGGCCAAGACGCGATCGGCTCAATTCCACGGAGCGTGCCCGGACCGGCGGTCGCCGTAAAGCAACGGACCCCCGCCCTGGACCCTCCGGCGATGGCGGACATGACGCCGTATTCCTCTTCTCCGCGATAGTATTCCTTGACATACCCCTCGCCGTAAAGGACCCCGATCAACTGCATGGTTTCACTTTGAGGGGTGATCGGGTAGGCCACCGAGAAATCCACATTGGAGCGCCGTACCGCTTCTTTGGCGGCCTCACTGCCGGTAATGAACTCCCGCTTACGCGGCGCCTCGAAGAACATGTACTCGGGACTCACCACCCGCTGCTTTTTCGCCCCCTCATGCGGATCCTTCGAGCCGCCCCCGACTTTGATCGGCGCGGCCGATGTGATCGGATCGCCCTGCGGGTTGGTCTTCTGTTCCGGTTCGACGGACGTTATCGGATCCCCTTGCGGGTTGGTCTTCACTTCGGATTCGAGAGGGTTGCTCATTGTGGCCTCCTCACCGAGCTAGCTGGGCCCGGTGCTTCGATCAACTGCACCGGGATATTCAATACCTCTAAATAAATCTCTTTTAATGCGGCTTCTGTCCTTCCGGCGGCATATGCACACCGGCAGGAGGAGGAGACGCCAGTTTGAACGACATCGGGTCCACGTGGGTCTCGCCCCCGTTCACGCGGCTCTGCAGGCCGGTATAGCGGACGGTCCTACCGTCGGCCGGGAGCGGGATTTTCAATTCTTCGCGCACCCGCTTGAAGATCTTGGCCACTTTCCGAAGTTTGGCCGCGTCCATGTCGTGGACGCTCAGCATCGCGTCTTCATGGCCCTGCTCGGCACAGAGCGCCGACGTGCAGCAGTTCGTGCCGGCGCGGATCATCTTCAGTGTCAGGTTCGCATAGTGGCAATGCACGCCGACGAAAATGCAGGCTTCGATCTTGTTGCCCCAGATGGTCAGGTTCGGGTGATTCGGATTGATGACTTCCTCCGGATCCACCTTGGGGTACTTCGGCCGATAGTCCGGCATAGGGATGATCATGACATTGGGAATCTGCGCGGCGATCTCCAACACCGCGGCGGCTTTCTCGAGCGCGTGCTCGTTCCAGGCCCAGAGCACCATGGGGCCGGGAAAGATCGTGGCGTTCGGCTTGGTGAGCATCTGTCGGGCGATCTCGGCGATCGCGATGTCCTCCGGCGTGTGATGCCCGTAAGCAATGCCGACCCCCGAGGGAGGCAATTCCACGCCGAGTTGGGCGGCGGACGGAGGCATGAAGCCGGCCGGTCCAGGCACAATGATGCGCTCTTTATCAGCAGGAAGGGTTTGCAGCAACTTCATTCCCTCCCTACGCCACTTCAACCGGAGCGGCTATTGCCTTGGTCCCGCCGTTGTCGAGGTAGGTGATGCGGTCGGTGATGGCCGCCTTGGGCAGTTGGTCGATCATCGTCATCTTGATGGCATGGTGTTTGGCCATATTGTCACAGACCCACACGCATTGCGCGCAGCCCTTGCAGCGGTCCACCGCCACGTACGCCGAGCCGTACTTGAGGCCCTTTTCCTTGCCCGCATTGTCGTTATAGAGAATCGTGTTGGCCTCCGGGCAATACTGCGTGCACAGCTTGCAACTCGTCGCGGCACAGATGTCGACGTCAATATCGGCAACAAGATACATGTAGGTCTCCTCTTTCTTGGGATCAGCGGGAGGCAGCCTCAGCGGCGGCCCGATCGTCGGCCTTTTTCGCCTCAGCCCTCTCTTCAACGCCCCAGCCGTGTTCCTCGGCGTAATCCCACCCGGCCTTGATAACGGCGATGTTCTTGTCGATCAACTCCTGTTTTTGCTTGAACTTCCTTTCCACGACACTGTCGAGCGCCGCGGTCCCGCCGGACACCACGAAGCCCTTCCCCAGGAACCGGTCCTTCACGGCCTCCCCGAGCGCTTCGAGCGTGGTCAACCGGGTAATGGCCCCAATCGCGCCCATGAGCGCCATATTGGTCGCCAGATCCAGACCCGCGACTTTGAGCGAGAGCTGCGTCGCAGGAATGTAATAGAGCTTGGCGTTCCGCTCCTTGAGCTCGTTCGTTTCGAGCGGGGGCAGTTTCATGGGTCCGTCGTGGTTGATCAACAGGACGCCGTTCTGCTTGAGCCCGAAATAGAAGGGCATCGTGTACGATTTGCCGTGCGTGATCACCTGAGGGTGGAAGATGATGCAGATGTGGGGAAAGGTAATCTCGCCGATCTCGTAGATCGGCTCATCCGAGACCCGCACGTAACTCTCAACCGGCGCCATGCGCTTTTCCGACCCGTAGAACGGGACGATCGAGCTCTCCCCGCCGGCCTTGATCACCGCCGTGCTGAGGATATGCGAGCCGGTCACGACCCCTTGGCCGCCGACGCCCGCCATGCGAATATTGAAGCGCTTTGCCATGTCTGGTCCCTCCCTCTTCCCCGACCGGGAACGTGCAGTCTATGCCTTCGGAAGGGCCGCCGCCGTTGCCGGCTTCGGCAGATACTCCTTGAACCCGTACCGCATGGCCAGGTACTCCTTGGCCTCGTCGGTGATGTGCTCGGAGAACGCATACCGGTCTGTCTCGACGCTCTTGGCGTCTTCCATCACCTTGTCGGTCGGAATGGAGTATTCGATGTTGCAGGACGTGTAAGCCTGGATGTACGTCGGCCCGATCTCGCGGGCGATCAGGACGGCTTTCTTGATCACGTTCTCGACGCGCCGGGGATTGTTCGGCACAACCGTGGCCACGTACGCGCAGCCGGCCAGCTTGGCCATGCCGACCATATCCATCTTCTCGAACTTCTTGCCCAACGGCGCCATCTTGAGGACCTGGCCCTTGTTGGTCATGCCGCTCTCCTGGCCGCCGGTATTCCCGTAGACTTCGTTGTCCAGCATGATCGTGGTGAACCGCTCCTTGCGGAACCAGGAATGCAGGGTCATGCTGAACCCGATGTCGGCCATGCCGCCGTCGCCGGCCATCACGACCACGTCCTTGGGCTTATCGCCAAACCGCAACTTCAACCCCCGGCTTAACCCGCTGGCCACGGCGTTCTGATCGCCGTAATTACCATACACGAAGGGAACGGCGGCCTGGGAAATGGCCAGGCGCCCGCAGCCGGCGGTCCCCACCGTGATGGTATCCTCCGGATTGGGGAACGAGATCATGGCCAGCCGGATGAACAAGGTCATCGCGCAGCCCGCGCACATGGGATGCTCTTCCAGGATCTCTTTGAACGACCCCATCTGCGAAACGGTCACCTTCCTGCCGAAGGGACCATGCTCCACCATATCGCGATATTCCTTGGGCATGAACTTGTCAAACCCAGGGGAAAACTTGACGTAATCGAGACTCATGTGCCCGCCCTCCTTAGGTTCAATCCGAACCTACACCGTTCGTCACGTGAAGAACGTGAAAATCCCCTTTCGTTACAATGCATTAAGTGGCTTAACCTATTTACGAAAATAATGGGTGAAGCTTATCAAAAGACCGTGAATATTGTCAATGTGAAAAAGCCTCCGACCAACCACATCCGCGACTATTTTCAGCACCCCGAGGGTATGATAACCCCTGTTCCAATGCAACTCAAAAGAAGACCTACCTGGCGCTCTTACGAAGGCCTAACCTGGACCCTTCCCATAGGCCTTTGGCCCTATCATGCGCAAGCAATTGAAATACTGACCGAAATCGGCCCTTTGTCAGGTTTTTTGAGCTAATCCCAAGAATCGTCCCGGTTTTTCTTGCTCTCCTGTCGGGCGTTCCAATATAATTTTAGCGTTTTTGATATCAGTGATGTACCCTAATGAGAGGGTTCCAAGATGCCGACGACATCAAAAGCCATCACGACCGACGTGGTGGAAGCCATCAAGAAAGCAGCGGCCGAGTTTACCGCAGACGCGCCGTCTGATCACAAGTTCTGCCGCTATGCGGACCTCCGGATCGAAGTGATCGAGGAGAAGCAGGCAGGTGCGGAAAACGGCGATCCCAAATATTCCGCCGAGGACAGCCTCATGGGAGTCGGGATCCGGGTGCTCGCCGGCGATGGGGCCGTCGCGCCGGGGTATTTCGGGCAGGCCCTGGGAACGGCCGATCTCCCCCACCTCACCCAACGGCTGGCGGCCGGCCTGAAGCACGCGTACGAGCGCGCCGTCGCCAACGCCCGCCAGAAGGCCCACGCGAGGAGCAAATACAAGGAGCTCGGCGAATCCCTGTACGATACCCGCCTGGCTCCGATCGAGGTCCATCGCGATACCGTCAAAGCCGACTACGCCGTCGACCCCCGGCGAGTCCGGATCGAAGACATGGTCCGGTACGTCGCCGATGTCTCGCGCGCGGTTCAAGACGTCGACGAACAGCTGCAATACAACGCCGTCAGCGCCGGGACGATGTTCTCGCGCGAGCTCTTCACGAGCTCCGAGGGCGCCTGCATCGACCAATCCTTCGCGCTGACGAGCGGGAGCGCGTACGTGGTCGCCGTCAGTGAAACCGGCCATCAGGAACTGTCCGACACCATCGGCCATCAGCGGGGCTGGGAGGTCATTACCGAGGGCATCATCGAGGAGCATATTCGCAACCTCGACCTGCTCACCTTTTCGACCAATCTCGCCCGCGATGCCGTCAAGCTGGCCAATTCCCCGCCGCTGCGCAACTCGGACAAGGAAGTCGTGGTGGTGACGGATCCCCACTTCAACGCGCTCCTGGCGCATGAGATCATCGGGCACCCCACCGAACTGGACCGGGCGCTGAAAATGGAGACCGCCTACGCGGGCCGAAGCTGGCTGCTGCGCTCGCTGCAGGACACCATGATCGGCAAAAAGATCGCCTCCCCGCTCGTCACTGCGTACTCGGACCCCTCGCTGCCGGGGTTCGGACATTACAAATACGATCACGAAGGGACGCCCGGAAAGAAGGTCGCACACATCGAGAAGGGCGTCTTCAAGGGCTTCATGAACAGCCGCCAGACGGCGGCCATCCTCGGCGTGCCCCCCAACGGCTCGTGCGTGGCCACGGAAGCCTATCTCGTGCCCCTCGTGCGGATGTCCACGACCGTGTTCGGCGCGGGCACGCACGCCCCCGAAGACATCATCCGCGGCGTCGACAAGGGGTTCTACGTCGTGGGGCACCGTATCCCGTCCATCGCCGAATCGAGGGAAAACTTCCGGATCTCCGCCCAGAAAGTCTACGAGATCCGCAACGGGCAGCTCGGGCAGTTGTACCGGGGCGGAGGCATCATGGCCGACACCAAGGACTTCCTGATGAAGGTGGACGCGATGGGACGGGATTTCCACCTCTATCCCATCCCGAATTGCGGGAAAGGCCAGCCCATGCAAAGCCGCCGATTGGGCAACGGCGGACCGACCATTCGAAGCCGCGCGCGCCTCACCGGATCGGCGTAGGGATCCCCCATGATCGGCCTGCCGACGCTTAAGCGCACCGCCGAAGACGGGCTTCGCTGGCTCCGGCGCCAGAAGGACGTCCAGGAAGCGGAAGTGTTCGTCGCGAGCAACGCGAGCCTGACCGTCCGCCTGAATTACACCTCGCACATTCCCTGCAACGGCGTCGAAGAGCCCAAGTCCTCGGAGTCCTACGGGATCGGCGTGCGGGCCGTCTTCGGGAACGGCAAGGGTCCCCGCATCGGGCTTGGCAGCGAGGCCGGCGACCTCTCGCTGAACGGGGTGAAGACGGCCTTGGAGAGAGCCCGCCGTAGCGCCGTCTCCGATCCGGAGTTCACGACCCTGCCCCGTCCATCCGCAGAACGACGCACGCTGGCCAAATACCACGACTCGAAAGCCATGGACCTCAAGAACGCGGATCTCGTCCAGGCCGGCTGGCGGGTCCTCGCCAAGGCGCTGGATGAATTCACGAGGGCCGGCCGCCTGAAGGCCCTGGCGAAGGCCGGGCACAAGCTGCGCGAGTTGGGCCTCATCGTCGGAGGCGACGTCACGTTTCTGCTAGAGCGGATGGCGATCGGCTCCACCCACCTTCCCAAGGTCCAGACCGATGAGTCCACGCTGATCGCCTCGTTCGTCACCGCGATGGTGGAACGGGAGGGCGCAAAGGGCACCGGCTACGGCTGCAATACCCGATTGAGCGCGTTCAAGGGAGACGCCGGATCCGAAGCGGCCCGGAACGCCGTCTCGCAGGTCGGCGGCGTCCGGGTCACGGACGGCGACTACGCCGTGATTCTGGGGCCGCAGCCCGTCTCGGACCTGGTGAACCATCTCATCCTGCCGAGCCTCGAAGTCGGGAGCTTCTACGATTGCACCTCGACCTTCCACGGACAACTCGGCCGCCAGGTCGCGCACGACACACTCAACCTGTACGACCATGGAGCGTTGCCGGGCCATATGGGCAGTAAAGGGATCACCTGTGAAGGCCTCCCCACCGGACGGACCGATCTGATCAAGAATGGGAAGCTCGTCGGCCTCTTGTCGAGTTTCTACGAAACGGAGCGGATTCTGCGGGACCCTACCGCCAAGGAAAAACTCGGCGTGCCCCCCGAAGATCACCTCGACGCCCTGACACCGCGCAACGGGTTCCGGTATTCAGGGGGCGGCGGACGCCGGTTCGATATGGCGCCATCCGTTTCGCCCACCAATGTCCTGATCGAAAGCCCGGAAAGGAAAACCCGCGAGGATCTCCTGCGCCGGGTGCAGAACGGTGTGTACATCGGCCGGATCTGGTACACTTATCCCATCAACGGACTGCGGGCCGGGGACTTCACCGCGACGGTGGTCGGTGACTCGTACGTGATCAAGGACGGCAAATTGGCGGCGCCCGTCAAGGCCAACACCGTGCGCATCAACGACAACATCCACAATGTCCTGAGGAACATCATGGGCATCACCGGCAAGGGCAAGGGGACGGTCTCCTGGGCGGCGGATGAGGTCGTGTACGCGCCTGAGATCGCGGTATCCAAGCTGAGGCTCAATGAGATCGCGGGCTATATGGAATCCCTCTGATGCCGGATGAGCCGACCAAGCCCGCCGCCTTGATTCACCCGGGCCCTCCTCCCCTCGGCGCGCCCGGCGGGATCCACAACCGCCCTTCGATCCCGGGAGCCGGCGACAAGGCTGAATGTCCCAAATTCATGAGCCATGGCCCCTGCGGCGGCGTGCGCAAGGGTGGGTTCTGCGAGGTCTTCCCTGAGATGATGTGCCCGTGGGTCACCATGTACCTGGAGCTGGAGAAGCTCGGTCAGACCGACTGGATGA
>CAYLLY010000050.1:0-12962 GCA_964384595.1 uncultured Nitrospirales bacterium | reverse complement strand
GACCGAATTCTACCTCAGCCTCGCAGGTGCAGCCGTTTTCATTTAATCAGTCCCCGTGCCTCTACGCCCGGAAGCCGATGCGGGATAGTTGAGGGCGCAACCCCCAAATCTACTTCTTATACACCTCGCGCCGATGACCGATTTTGACTACTTCAACGGTTCGCGCCTCATCGTCGATTGCATACACGATGCGGTAGTCGCCTTGGCGAAGCCGGTAGCGTTCCTGTCCAGAGAGCTTTTCGTTGCCGTGAGGGCGTGGACTGTGGGCTAATCCGCGTATCCGGTCACTGATGCGGCGCAAGTCCTCTTTCGGAAGGGCGCGCAATTCGCGTTCTGCGGACTTTTTAATGACGAGGCTATAAGAGCCCGTCACGCTTCAGGTCCTCGAGCACCTTCTCGAACGGGCGAGACCGTTCCTTGGCGCGCTTTTCAAAAGCTTCCAGATCCAAGGCGTCTTCACGAAGCGCTTCAGTGACCGCTCCGTTAATCAGGTCCGACAGTGATCGGTCGGTCGTCGCGGCCTTGATCTTGAGCGCCCGATAGACGTGGGGCCTGAGGTAGACAGTTGTTCTGGTTTCACCGGCCATTTTCCCGCTCCTTGCAGGACATTATGATGTTAAAGCATCATAACATCATAAAGCAGAAACCGCAATGGAGGGATGCGAAGGCGAGACGACCCTGGAGACCGCTATCCCAGCGTGCGGCGGAAGGCGCGGGCGGCGCCTAAGAGGCAGATCGCGTCGAAGACGATCATCACGATGACGACGATGCCGATCTTGGGGAGCGCCGCGGCCCAGCCGGTGAGGATCAAGGGCCGGACGGCATCGATGGCCCACGTCATCGGGTTCAACTGCGCGAAGAAGGCCATCCAGCCCGGCATGGCCGAGAGCGGCACGAGGGCCGTGCTGAGGAAGATCATCGGGAGGGAGAGAAACCCGAGCATCGAGAAGAAGTCGCCGTGGCTCTTCACCGAAAAGGCCAGGGCCATGGAGATGGCCGTCAGGCCGACCCCGAACAGGAGCCCGATCAGGATGATCACGGCCACGCCGGGGAGACCGGTGACGGGGTGCACGCCGAACAGGTAGGCCACACCCAGGATCACCAGCACCTGCCCGGAGGTGATCGTCATCACGAACAGGAACCGGCTGATGATCACGGACGTGCGCGAGATCGGCGTGGACATCAGCCGCTCCAGGAAGCCGTTCTCCTTGTCGAACAGCAAGTCCGTGCCCCCCGCCAGGCCGTTGTTCAGGATCGTCATGACGACGACCCCCGCCGCGAGGAACGCGATGTAGCTCGGCGCCTGGACCACCTCCGTATTGGCGGTCCGCTGGAACAGGTTCCCGAAGAAGATCAGCCAGAAGACCATCGGCTGGGCCAGCGTAAAGAGCATGCTGAACCGCTCGCGGCTCAGCCGCCTCACCCAGCGCATCGTCAGCGCGCCGACTTCCTGAAGATACATCTCCATCTAATCCTCTTTGATCCGCCGGCCGGTGTGTGCCAGAAAGACGTCGTCAAGGCGCGGCCGGTGATATTCCACGAACTCCAGGCGGCAGCCGCGCGCCGTGACTGCGCCCAGGATCGGAGGGAGGGTCGCTTCCGGCGAGGCGACCCGGATGTCCAGCACGTTCTGCCTGGTGCTGACGGCCTTGACGCCCGCCTGGCCCTTCACGGCCTGCGCCAGGGCCTCGACCTTGTCCAGGTCGCCCGGCGCCAGGGTGAGGGTGACGATGTCGCCGCCGAGGCCGGACTTCAGTTCGCCCGGCGAGCCGATCGCCTTGACCCGCCCGCCGTCAATGATCGCGATGCGGTCGCAGAGCTGGTCCGCCTCGTCCAGATAATTCGTCGTCAGCATCACGGTGATCCCCCGCGCCTTCAACTGCCTGATGTGCTCCCAGATCTTCAGGCGGCTCTCCACGTCGAGGCCCAGCGTGGGCTCGTCCATGAAGAGGACCCGGGGGTCGGGAATCAGCCCGCAGGCGATGTCCAGCTTGCGCTTCATCCCGCCGGAGTAGTTGCGCGCCACCTCGTCGGCCTTGTGCTCGAGGTTGACCAGCTTCAGCACCGCCTCGATCCGGACCGCCGCGAGATCTTTGGGGAGGTGATAGAGGCTGGCCAGTAACTGAAGGTGCTCGCGGCCGGTGAGGAACCGGTCGATGGCCCGCTCCTGCGGCACGTAGCCGATCGCTTGGCGGACTTCGGTGGCCCGTTCGATGACGTCCATGCCCAGGACGCGCGCGGTTCCGCCGGTCGGACGGAGGACCGTGATCAGGACACGGAGGGTTGTGGTCTTGCCCGCGCCATTCGGCCCCAACAGCCCGAAGACCTCACCCGTAGACACCTGGAAGGACACGTCCTCGACGGCCGTGACCATGCCTTCGTAGATTTTCGAGAGGTGTGAAACCTCGATGGCGACGGAGCCGGCCAAGGTTAGCCTCAGCCCCAGCCGGCCGAATCGTTCCGCTCGTAGCGCTTGAACTGGAGGAGATCGAGGAGACGGCGGGCCTGCTGGACCACGGTGTCCGCCTCCAGGAGGAATTGCTTTTCCAGCGGCGTGAAGTCCAGCCCGAAGGACAGGTTGTGCACCAGGGCTTCATCGTCCACGGGCTGCTTGAGGAAGTTCGCGAGCGCGATCCCGTCTTCCTGGGACAGCAGGAAGTTACCGACGATCTTGAGGATGTCGGCGCGCAGCTCGGGCGGGAGCTTGGCCTCGGGCGGGGCAAAATCTTTAAGCACGATCTTGCCCTGGCGGTACGATTCAATGTCTAATTCGTCCTGGATCTCGAACCGCCGCAGCCCTTGGAGCAACACGTTGAATCGCCCGTCCGACAGGTTTTGCACGGCGACCATCCGCCCCACCGCCCCCATCGGGAAAATCGGGGGCCGTCCCTCGTAATCGGACTCCCACCCTTCCTTCAGCAGGACCATGCCGATCATCCGGTGTGAGGCGGCGGCGTCCCGCACCATGTGGCGGTAGCGGGGCTCGAAGATGTGCAAGGGCAGATACGTCCGGGGGAAAAAGACCACGTTCGGCAGGGGGAACAGCGGGATGACGCTGGGGATCGCGATGGGCCCGAGATCGCCCCCGGCGCCGGCGTGCGGACTGGCATGCATATTGGTTACGATAGCCGAACGCCGTTCGCCTTGTCAATCGCGGCTGTCTTGCACTTCCGGCGTTTCTCACGCTAGAATGGCTCTCTTATGGGCATGACGATGACGGAAAAGGTGCTGGCGCGGCACGCGGGACGCAAGAGCGCGGCGCCGGGCGACAATATCTGGGTGGACGTGGACATCCTCATGACCCACGACGTCTGCGGGCCCGGCACGATCGGCATCTTCCGCAAGCAGTTCGGCCCGGCCGCCAGGGTGTGGGACCGTGAGAAGGTCGTCGTCATCCCGGACCACTACATCTTCACCAACGACCAGCACGCGCACCGCAACATCGACGTCCTGCGGGCCTTCGTCAAGGAGCAGGACCTGCCCTACTACTACGACGTCGGCACCGACAAGTATAAGGGCGTCTGCCACATCGCGCTCCCCGAGGAAGGCCATACCCGCCCCGGCGAGGTGCTCTTCGGCACCGACTCGCACACCTGCACGGCCGGCGCCTTCGGCGAGTTCGCCACGGGCATCGGGAACACCGATGCCGCGCTGATCATGGGCATCGGCAAGCTCTGGGTGAAGGTCCCGGAGACCATGCGCTTCGAGTTCGAGGGGCCGCTCCCGCCCTACCTGATGGCCAAGGACCTCATCCTGCACATCATCGGTGACATCGGCGTGGACGGCGCGACCTACCGGGCGATGGAATTCGCGGGCGACGGCGTCATGTCACTCTCGATCGAGGAGCGGATGACGCTCTGCAACATGGTGATCGAGGCCGGCGGCAAGAACGGCATGATCCCCGTGGACACCGTCACGGAAACATTCGTGAAGTCCAAGACCGCCAAACCGTACCAGCCGGTCGCGGACGATCCGGACGCCCGCTTCCACAGCGTGCGGCGTTACAAGACCGCCGACATCCAGCCCACGGTGGCCAAGCCGCATTCCCCGGACAACCGGAGCACGGCCCGCGAGTGCACCGGCACCAAGCTGGACCGCGCCTACATCGGCTCCTGCACGGGCGGCAAGCTGAACGATTTCATGGAGGCGGCCAGGATCCTGAAAGGACATCAAGTATTGACCGACACCTACATCGTGCCCGCGACGACCGAAGTCGCGAAGGGCCTGGCGACCACCAGGCTGGACGGGCAGACGCTCGTGGAGATCTTTCAGAACGCCGGCGCCAAGATTTCGCAGGGCGCGTCCTGCGCGGCCTGCCTGGGTGGCCCGTCGGACACGTTCGGCCGGCTGAACAAGAGCGAAGTCTGCATCTCGACCACCAACCGGAACTTCCCCGGCCGCATGGGCTCGAAGACGGCCCAGGTCTATCTGGCCTCGCCCTACACGGTGGCGGCCTCCGCGATCAGGGGTGAAATCACCGACCCGCGCGAGTTCCTGTGAGCCGCGAGTTGCTGTAAGCAGGATGCCGCGTGCAAGACTTGATCAGCGGTAAAGCGTACGTCCTCGGCGACAACATCGACACCGACCAGATCATTCCGGCGAAGCACCTCGTCTACAGCCTGAGCGATCCCGAGGAACGCAAGCTGTATGGCAAGTACGCGCTGTCGGGCGTGCCCGACGCCGCGGCCGGCCTGCCGCAGGGGAACGTCAAGTTCGTCCCCGAGAACGACCACCGCTCGCCCTACCAGATCGTGGTCGGCGGGAAGAACTTCGGCGGCGGCTCGTCGCGCGAGCACGCGCCCGAGGCCATGCAGATCGCGGGCGTCACGGCGGTCGTCGCCGAGTCCTACGCGCGGATCTTCTACCGCAACTCCGTGGACGGCGGGTTCTTCATCCCCTTCGAGGCCACCGAGCGGCTGGTCGGTGAGATCAAAACCGGCGACGACCTGGAGATCAACCTGCCGAAGGGGACGCTGACGAACAGGACGTCCGGCAAGACCTACGGCCTGCGCCCGCTGGGGGATGTGCTGGAGATCATCAAGGCCGGCGGCGTGTTCGCCTACGCCCGCCAGGCGGGGATGCTCAAGTCATGAAGGCGCGGATCGCAGTCCTGCCGGGCGACGGCATCGGGCCCGAGATCATGCCGCAGGCGATCCAGGCGCTGGAGGCCGTCGCCACGCAATTCGGCCACAGCTTCGAGTTTCAAACGGCGGACATCGGCGGGTGCGCCATCGACAAGACCGGCCGGCCCCTGCCGGCGGACACGCTGGCCTTGGCAAAAGCGAGCGACGCCATCCTCCTAGGCGCCGTGGGCGGCCCCAAGTGGGAAGGCCTGGCCTATGACGTGCGCCCGGAGCGGGCGCTGCTGAGCTTGCGCGAGCAGCTCGGCCTTTATGCCAACCTGCGCCCGGCGAAGCTCTACCCGATGCTGGCGGACGCCTCCACGCTCAAGCCCGAGGTCATCACCGGCACCGACCTGCTGGTCGTCCGCGAGCTGACCGGCGGCATCTACTTCGGCAAGCCCAAGGGCATCGAGATGACGGCCGAGGGCGAGCGTGGCGTCAACACCGAGGTATACACCACCGCGGAGGTCGTCCGCATCGCGAAGGTCGCCTTTGAGGCCGCGCGCAAGCGCCGCAAGAAGGTCATGTCGGTGGACAAGGCCAACGTGCTCGAGTCCTCGGAGCTCTGGCGACGGGTCGTCATCGGCGTCGCGAAGGGCTATCCGGACGTCGAGCTGAGCCATCTGTACGTGGACAACTGCGCCATGCAGCTCATCCGCAACCCGAAGCAGTTCGACGTGCTCGTCACCACGAACCTCTTCGGCGACATCCTGAGCGACGAGGCCGCGATGCTGACGGGCTCGATCGGCATGCTCCCGTCCGCCAGCATCGGGAGCTCCGTTGGCATGTACGAGCCGATCCACGGCAGCGCGCCGGACATCGCCGGCCAGGACCTCGCCAACCCGATCGCCACCATCGCCTCGGCGGCCATGATGCTGAGCTACTCCTTCAACCTCGACAAGGAAGCGGCGGCCATCGAGCGGGCGATCCTCCGCGTGCTCGAGCAGGGATACCGGACGAAGGACATCCAGTCGCCGGGCGGCAAGCTCGTCGGGACGAAAGAGATGGGTCGCCTGATCTGCCACGAGATCAGTCACGCATGAAGCGGGTGGCATGGCGAACGGGACCCGCGCTGCCCGCAGCGTAAGAGACGGGGAGCCAGTTGCTCTTCGAATGCAACGGGCCATGGGGATGGGTGGAGCGAGGACAGCGAGGGTGTGAGCCATGACAGGACCCGCCCTCTCGCCCGGCGCCATCACGACCGTCGCCGGCACGGGCAAGCCCGGCTGCTCCGGCGACGGCGGGCCGCCCACCAAGGCCACGCTCAACGAGCCCAAGAGCGTGACCGTCGCAGGGAATTGCCTCTACATCGCCGACTCCGAGAATCACCGCATCCGCAAAATGGATCTGACCACCGGTGTGATCACCACCGTCGCTGGCCAGGGCGCAGCGGACGCCCCGGCGGCGCCCGTGACGAGCGCGCCCATGCCGGCTCCAGCAGACGACGAGCTGGATCCGCTGGCCGATCCCGTCAAAGTGAAGGACGACAAAGTCGTCCAGCTCGCCGACCAGAGCGGCACGGTGCGGTTCCTCGTCGGGACGGCCGAGAAGGGACGCTATAAGGGGGATGGCGGGCCGGCCGTGGCGGCGACGCTCAACTTCCCCTCCGCCGTGGCGGTGGACTGCCGCGGCACGCTCTACATCGCCGACACCTTCAATCACCGGATCAGAATCGTGGAGGCCCCCACCGGCATCATCCGTACGCTGGCCGGCACCGGCGCGGCCCGCTTCTCCGGCGACGGCGGCCCGGCGGACAAGGCCGCGCTCAACGAGCCGGTCGCGCTGGCGCTCGACGAGAGCCGCGGGCGGCTCTACATCGCCGATCTCGCGAACTACCGCGTCCGCATGGTGGAGCTGGCGACGGGCGTGATCTCGACTTACGCGGGCAACGGCGAGCAGGACTACGACGGCGACGGGCAACCGGCGCGGCAGGCCGGGCTCACCGGCCCCAGCGGGCTGGCGCTGGATGCCGACGGCAACCTCTACATCGCCGACACCTTTTGCGGCCGTATCCGCCGGGTGGATGCCGCGACCGGCCTGATCAGCACCGTCGCCGGCGACGGCACCGAGTACCGCTACCAGGGCGTGCCCAACGAGTTCTCGACGGGCCTTGCGCGGCCGGCAAGCATCGCGCTGGCGGGGGACGGGACGCTCTACATCACGGATTCGGACAACCATCTGATCCGGAAGTGGAACCCGAAGAGCAAGATCATCACCGCGGTCGCGGGCAACGGGAAAGCGCAATTCGACGGCGACGGCGGCCCGGCCGCCTCATGCAGCCTGAACTATCCGTTCGGCGTTGCGCTGGTCCCATCCGGCAATCTCTACATCGCCGACACCTTCAACCACCGGATTCGCATGGTGGCTTTCTGAGCAATGCGTAGGTTCCTGTCCTGGCTGACCGGCAGGCGCGAGCCACAACCCAAACAAAGCGCGCCCCAACCCGACACAGCGGCGACGGGCCCCACCCGGTTCGCGCTCGACCTGTACATGGAGCTGAAAGACTACGTGGGGCCCTACGAGAACGTCGTCTGTGCGCCGTTCGCCGTCTCGCTCGCCCTGGCGTCCATCCACGCCGGTGCCCGCGGCCGCACGGCCGACCAACTCGAACACGTCCTTGCATGCGCGGCCGCCGAGGGCCCGTGGCAATCGGCGCTGACAGGGCTGCGGGCAAGGCTCACCGCGGTCGCCGAGAAGGAGGGGTTTGTCCTGGGCCTCGCCCACGGCCTGTGGGCCCCGGCCGGTTTGCCTCTCCTGAAAACGTTCCGCAAGGCCGTCGAACAGTCCTACGGCGCGGCGGTCACGCAGGCCGATTTCTCTCAAGAAGAGCCCGCCCGCACCCTGATCAACCAATGGCTCAGAGAAGCAACCCGGCAACTGCTCGACACCGTGGTCGCGCGCGGCGAGCTCACGCCGGAGGCGCGGCTCGTCCTGATCGCCGCCCTGTGCTTCAAAGGGTATTGGGCCACGCCGTTCGACGCGCAACAGACGCTGGATGAACCGTTCTGGGTCAATCCGCACGCGAAAATCGTCGCGCCCATGATGTGGCAACACGCGCGCTTCGCCTATGGCCAGTTTCCGTTCCACTTCGCCGACCGGCTCCAGGTGCTCGAGCTGCCGTTCGCGGGCAAGGAGCTGTCGCTGGTCCTCCTGCTGCCGGAGGGCATCGAGGGCATCATCGAGCTGGAACACACCCTGGGAAGGCAAAAAGGGAAGCTGCCCGCGTGGCTCGGTGAGCTCCAGCGCCGGGAGATCGAGGTGGTGCTGCCGAAGTTCGCGTTCGCGTCACGTTTCAATATGGGCGAGACCCTCGGCGAGCTGGGTCCGGTGGACGCCTTCTCCCCGCAGGACGCGGACTTCACCGGCATGAGATCCGAACGCGATGTGTCTCTGTCGCACGTGTTTCACCAGGTTCTGGTGGCGATCGATGAGTATGGCGCGGACTTCGCCCCGGCCGCCGGCGACGGTTCCGGGACGGCGAGGCCGGACCGCGCAACGCCGCGTCCCGTCCCCATGTTCCGGGCCGACCACCCGTTCCTGTTTCTCATCCGCGATCGGGTCTCAGGGCAGATCGTCTTCATGGGCCGCGTGATGAATCCGGGCGTCGCCCCCAAGTTGAATTTTGTGCTGTGAGAGCACTTGCCTTCCCGTAGCCGGAACGGGCACAATCGCGCACACGGAGGACCCTCCGTATGACGTCACGCACGCATCTGGTCCAGGCGCTCCGGGTCGCGCGCGCGCGCACCGACGAATTGTTCGCCATGGTGCGGGCCGACTCGTTCTACGAGCGGCCGATCCCGGAGCGCCACCGTCCGATCTTCTATCTCGGCCACCTCGAGGCGTTCGACTGGAACCAGCTCGCCCAGGGCGTGCTAGGTCTCGCGCCGTTCCACGCTTCATTCGACCGGCTGTTCGCGTTCGGCATCGACCCGCCGGTGGGACAGTCGCCGGACGACAAGGCCTCGGACTGGCCGTCGGTGAATGAGGTCATCGCGTACAATCAACAGGTCCGCCGGACGCTCGATGACGTGCTGGACCGGGCGCCGGAGCCGATGCTCCACGTCGCCGTCGAGCACCGGCTGATGCACGCCGAGACGTTCGCGTACATCCTGCATCACACGCCGCCGGACCGAAAGACGGTCCCGCCGGCCACACCCCAGCTTTCCGGTCCCGCGCCCGTGCACGCGATGATCGCGATCCCGGAGGGCACAGCCGCGTTAGGCCGCAGGCGCGACGACGGATTCGGCTGGGACAATGAGTTTGACGGCCACACGGCTTTCGTCCCTTCGTTCGCGATCAGCACGCACAAAGTCACCAACGGGCAATATCTCGAGTTCGTGCAGGACGGAGCCGCGCCTCCGCCCTTCTGGACGAAGCGCGGCGAGCAGTGGCACTGGCGCGCGATGGGCGGGGACATTCCACTCCCGCTCGACTGGCCGGTCTACGTGACCTGGATGCAAGCCCTGAATTACGCGCAGTGGGCGGGCAAGGCCCTGCCGAGCGAGACGCAGTTCCACCGCTCGGCCTACGGCACGCCGAACGGCGAGGAGCGTTCCTATCCGTGGGGCGAGGATCCGCCTGATGAGCGGCGCGGCAACTTCGATTTCCGCCGGTGGGACCCCGTCCCCGTCGCCGCGACCCCGCTGGGGGACAGCGCCTTCGGCGTCTCCCAGCTCGTCGGCAACGGGTGGGAATGGACCTCGACGGTCTTCCGCCCGTTTCCCGGCTTCCAGCCCTTTCCGTTCTACCCCGGCTACTCGGCTCCGTTTTTCGACGGCGCCCATTACGTCTTGAAAGGCGCCTCCCCGCGGACGGCGGCGCGGCTGCTGCGCCGGTCGTTCCGCAACTGGTTCCGGCCGCGCTATCCGTACGTCTATGCGACGTTCCGGTTGGTGGAGAATTGATGCCGGCCCTCCTCGATTTCGCCCGCGCCGTGCGCGACGGGCTCAGCAAGCCCGGCCAACGGGAACTTCCCTCGATGTACCTCTACGACGAGATCGGCACGGCGCTCTTCGAGGCCATCACCCTGCTGCCGGAGTACGGCCTCACCCGCGCGGACGAGCGGCTCCTGCGGCAGTACGCGCCGGCCCTCCTCGAGCACCTGCCCCCGCCGGTCGTCGTGGTCGAACTGGGCAGCGGCAACGGCCGTAAGACTCGGTGGCTCCTGGAAGCCCTCGCGCGCCGGGAAGCCGTCGTTTACTTTCCCGTCGACACCTCGCCGTCCGCCCTGGCGAATTGCAGGAAGGAGCTGTCGGGGATGGGCGGCCTCAGCATCGTGGGCCTGGAGGCGTCCTACCTGGAGGGTCTGCGCGAGGTCGCGTCCCGGCGCCGGAGCGGCCAGACGCTGCTCGTGCTGTTTCTGGGCAGTACCGTGGGGAATTTCGATCGGCCGGCGGCCGAACATTTTCTGCGGGAGATCCGGCAATGCCTGACGCCCGGCGACGCGCTCCTGCTGGGGACCGACCTGGAAAAGCCGGTGGCCGACATGCTCCTGGCCTACGATGATCCCGCCGGCGTGACGGCGGCGTTCAACCTGAATCTCCTGGCCCGCATCAACCGCGAGCTGGGCGGAGACTTCGCGCTGCGGAACTTCGCGCATGAGGTCCGGTATAACGACCGCGAGCGCCGGATCGAGATGCACCTGCGTTCGACGACGAGGCAGACCGTGACGATTCGGGCCGCCGACTTCACCTGCCGGCTGGAAGAGGGCGAGACGATCTGGACCGAAGCCTGCCACAAGTACCGGACCGATGAGATTCCCGGCATGGCCAGGCGCACGGGCTACCTGTGCGAGGCGCAATGGGTGGACGGCGAGTGGCCCTTCGCCGAGAACCTGTGGCTCGCCGCGCCCGACTCGATCGCCGCCTCGTGAACCCGCTCGTCTCCTTCCGGAACGTTTCCTATCGCGCCGGCGGCAAGGACATCCTGCGCGACTTCAGCCTGGACGTCGCGGCCGGGGAGACCATCGTGCTGCTGGGGCGCAGCGGCTCCGGCAAGACGACCGCGCTCAAGATGGTCAATGCTCTGCTCCGCCCGAGCGGAGGGGAGGTGGTCGTGGAAGGCACGCCGACGTCGGGCTGGGACCCGATCCGGCTCCGGCGCCGGATCGGCTACGTGATCCAGGAAGCGGGCCTGTTCCCGCACTTCACCGTGGAGGGCAACGTCGGCCTGGTGCCGCGGCTGGAAGGGCACCCGCCCCCGGACATCCGGACCCGCGTGCAGACCCTGCTCGACCAGGTCGGGCTGCCGGCGGCGCAGTTCGCCGCCCGCTATCCGCGCGAGCTCTCCGGCGGGCAGCGCCAGCGCGTGGGCGTCGCCCGCGCCCTCGCCGCCGACCCGCCGCTGCTCCTGTTCGACGAGCCGTTCGGCGCGCTGGACCCGGTCACGCGCGTCGAGCTGCAGCGCCAGTTCCTGGAGCTGCGCCGCCGCCTCGGCAAGACCGCGATCTTCGTGACGCACGACGTGCGGGAGGCGCTGCTGGTCGCCACGCGCATCGCGCTGCTGCACAACGGCAGGCTGGCGGTCCTGGCCACCCCCGCGGAATTTCTCCGGGCCCCAGGCGAGGAAGCGCGCGCGTTTCTCGCCTGCCTTGATTCGCAGGGGCCGCCCTCATGACGCCCGACCTCGCGCGCGAGATCATGGACCTGACCCTGGAGCACCTCGTGCTGGTCGGCGTCTCCATGGGAATCGCGATCGCCCTGGCGATGCCGGCCGGCATCCTGCTCACCCGGCGCGCGCCGCTGCAGCGGTGGGTGATCGGGTTCGCCAACGTGATGCAGACCGTCCCCAGCCTTGCGCTATTCGGGTTTCTGATCCCCCTCCCGCTCATCGGCGGCATCGGCAAGCACACGGCGATCATCGCGCTCGTGCTGTACGCGCTGCTGCCCGTCTTGCGGAACACGCTGACGGGCATCCTGGGCGTGGACCCGGCGGTCCGCGAATCGGCGGTCGCCATGGGCATGACGGGGCGGCAGCTTCTTTTCGAGGTGGAACTGCCGCTGGCGGCGCGCACGATCCTGGCCGGCGTGCGGGTGGCGACCGTGACGACGGTCGGCACGGCCACGATCGCGGCGGCCATCGGCGGCGGCGGGCTGGGCGTGTTCATCTTCCGCGGCCTGGCGTCGGTGGATTCGACCTTGATCCTCGCGGGGGCCGTGCCCGCCGCGTTTATGGCTCTGCTGGCCGATGGAGGACTCGGATGGGTGGAGAAAAAATTCTCGCCGGCCTGATCGCGGCCGCGGGAATCAACGGGCTCACCGCTTGCGCCAGGGACAAGCCGATCACCGTCGGCTCCAAGAATTTCACCGAGCAGGTGATCCTGGGCGAGATCGTGGCCCAGCACGTGAGCCTGCGGCTGTCTCAGCGAGTGGACCGCAAGCTGAACCTGGGCGGCACGCTGCTGGCCCACCAGGCCTTGGTGCGGGGCTCGCTCGATCTCTATCCCGAATACACGGGCACCGCGCTGACCACCATACTCAAGCTGCCGTTCACCTCCGATCCTGCCGAGGCGCTGGCCAGGGTGCGCCTCGAATACGAGACGCGTTTTCGCATTTACTGGCTGGAGCCGCTGGGGTTCAACAACACCTTCGCGATGGTGATCCGCGGGGAGGACGCCAGGAAGAACCGGATCGAATCCTTGAGCGAGGCGGCCCGCTACGCGGCGGGCAAGGAGGGATGGCGGCTCGGGGTGGGCTACGAATTCCAGCAGCGGCCGGACGGCCTGCCCGGCCTGCTGAAGACCTACAAGCTGCCTCTCAAGGGATCGCCCAAGACCATGGACCTCGGCCTGCTGTACAAGGCGCTCGAGCAGAAGCAGGTGGACATGGTGGCCGCCAACGC
>CAYLLY010000049.1:0-13164 GCA_964384595.1 uncultured Nitrospirales bacterium | reverse complement strand
TCCCCACACGCCCCTCAAACGTGCGTGTCTGCCATTCCACCACTTCGGCGCCGAACCGATTATATAGGGCGGCCGGGCCATTCTGTCAATGAAGTTGACACCCACATGTGGCGTCCGTAGAATCCAATTTACCATGTCTTCACGTATCGCGGCGTTCTTCGACCTCGACAACACCATCGTCCCCGGTCCCGCCATCGAGTACCGGTACTTCGCCTTGCTCTGGCGGCAGGGGCTGGTCGGACCGATGGACTTGGCCGGGAGCGCGGCTGTGCTGCTTCGGAACATCCCGCCCTTTTCGTTCGACTCCCTCCGGCGGTTTAAGGCCTACCTGGCGGACAAACCCATCGCCGCCGTGGAAGCCCCGGCCCAGAACTTTTTCTGGGAACACGTGTGCCCGCGGGTCTCGGAGCAGGCGCGCCGGGCCATCGAAGAGCACCGCGCGCAAGGACACCGGCTGGTCCTGCTCACCGGATCACCCGACTTCATCGTGGCACCGCTGGCGACCTACCTCAAGATCGACCAGGTCATGGCGGGGCGGCTGGAACGAGCGGGCGACACCTTCACCGGACGCATGCTCGAGCCTTATCCTTACAGAGACGGCAAACGCTTGGCGGCCGAACGGCTCGCCGCCGAACAGGGCCTCGACCTGGGCGCGAGTTACATGTACGGCGACAGCCCCGGCGACCTGCCGATCCTGGAGGCGGTCGGCCATCCCCGCGTTGTGAACCCGATCCGCGGCATGCGCCGCATCGCCCGCCGGCGAGGCTGGCCCATCCTGCGTTGGGATTAACCCTCTTATCTGCCATGCGCATCACCGAAATCTTCTTCAGCATCCAAGGGGAATCCACCCATGCCGGCCGGCCCTGCGTCTTCGTCCGCCTGACGGGATGCCCGCTGCGCTGCGTGTGGTGCGACACCGCCTATGCCTTCCACGGGGGAACCGAGCGCAGTCTCGACAGCCTCCTGGGTGAAGTCGATCAGTACGGATGCCGGCTGGTCGAGATCACCGGCGGCGAGCCGCTGGCCCAGCCGGAGGTCCATGCCTTGATCACGGCCCTGGCGGATCGCGGCTACACCGTCCTGATCGAGACCAGTGGCGCGTTCGACATCGCCCCGGTGGACCCGCGCGCCACGCTGATCATGGACCTGAAATGCCCCGGCAGCGGCATGGCCGACCGCAACCTGTGGGCCAACATCCCGAAGCTCAAGCTGACAGATGAGATCAAATTCGTCATCAAGGACCGCGCGGACTATGAATGGGCGGCCGCAACAGTCCGCGAACGGGCCCTGACGGACCGGCACCAGGTGCTGTTCAGTCCCGTCTTCGGTGAAATGAATCCGCAGACGCTCGCCGAATGGGTGCTGGCCGACCGGCTGCCCGTCCGCTGCCAGCTGCAACTGCACAAATACATCTGGGATCCCGCGATGCGCGGGGTGTGAAGGAGACCATGGAGATCACGGCACGAACAGGTCGTATTGAGGACGAGCCCGCCGACGCCGTCCTGCTGATCCATTGCGAGGGCGAGCGGCGGCTGGCCCGGGAGGCCTCCGCGGTGGACGCGCGGCTCCACGGGCGGCTCGCCGGCCTCATCACCAGCGGCGAGTTCACGGGACGGCTGGGGCAGGTGTCCGTCCTTCACGTCGCTCCGGGGGAGCGCCTGCGCGCCAAACGCGTGGTGCTCGCGGGAATCGGGAAGCGCAAGGACGTCTCCCTGGACAAGCTCCGCCAGACCGCCGGCGCCGCCGCGAAGGCCATCCGCAACCTGGGGGCCAAGTCGTTCGCCGTCCCCGTTCAGGACCCGGTCGGATTTCTGACCGCCGTCCCCGCCGCCGGCCGCGTGCGCGACGTGGCCCAGACTCTCTCGGAAGGCGCGCTCCTGGGCCTCTACCAGTTCACGATGTACCGCACGGAGGGCAAGGACGAAGCGAACAAGGTCATCCGCAAGATGGCCGCGGTGGTGAGGGACCCTCACCTGCTGGCCCAAGCCCAGCAAGGCGTCCGCCAGGGCCAGGTCATCGGCGAGGCCACGACCTTCGTGCGCGACCTCTGCAACCATCCGGCCAACGTCGTCACGCCGACCTACATCGCGAACGAGGCCCGGAAGGTCGCGAGGGAGCGGGGCGTGAGCGTCACGGTGCTGGACCGGCCGGCGATGCAGCGCCTCGGGATGGGCGCGCTCCTGGGCGTCGCCCGGGGCAGCCACGAGCCGCCGAAGTTCATCATTCTGGAGTACCGGGGCGGGCCGCGCGGCGGGCGCCCCGTGGCGCTCGTCGGCAAGACGGTCACGTTCGACTCGGGCGGCATTTCGCTCAAGCCGGCCGACAACATGGAGCAGATGAAGGCCGACATGACCGGCGGCGCCGCCGTGCTGGCGGCGGTCCGCGCGGCCGCGCGGCTGCGGCTCCCGGTCAACGTCGTCGCCCTGATCCCGGCCACGGAAAACATGCCGGGGGGCAGCGCGACGAAGCCGGGCGACATCCTCACGAGCCTCTCTGGTAAGACCATCGAAGTCATCAACACCGACGCCGAGGGACGCCTGATCCTGGCCGACGGTTTGACGTACGCCAACCGCTACAAGCCGTCGGCCGTCGTGGACATTGCGACCCTGACCGGCGCCTGCGTCGTGGCGCTGGGCACCCACGCCATCGGCGTGCTGGGCAACAACGAGCGGCTGATCGGCGAACTGAAGGCGGCCGGCGAGCAGTGCGGCGAGCGCGCCTGGCAACTGCCGCTCTGGGAGGATTACTACGAGCAGATCAAGAGCGACGTGGCCGACGTGAAGAACACGGGCGGCCGGCCCGGCGGGACCATCACCGCCGCCGCGTTCCTCAGCAAGTTCGTGGGAGACGCGGTCTGGGCACACCTCGACATCGCCAGCACGGATTGGAGCGATCGGGAGCGCGCCTACATCCCGAAAGGCGCGACGGGCGTGGGGACGCGTCTGTTGATCCGGTTCCTCTCCAATCGGGCCGACGGCAAACGGTCGTGAACCTGCGGGAGAAGATCGGCCAGCTCTTCATGCTCGGGGTCCATGGGACCGAGCCCTCCAAGGCCCTGCGCGACCTCTTCAAGACGTACCATCCCGGCGGCGTGATCCTCTTCAGCCGCAACCTGGAGGACCCCGAACAGGCCGCCCATCTCACCAACGCGCTCCAGAAGCTGGCCCTCAAGATGCCCCTGCTGGTGTCCATCGACCAGGAGGGCGGGCGGGTCGCGCGGCTCCCTAAAGGCTTCACCGTGTTCCCGGGGCAGGGCGCCCTGGGACAGGCCGGCACGCCCGATCTGGCGTATGCCTTCGCGGAAGTCACGGCCTTGGAGCTGCGCGCCGTCGGCGTGAACATGGACCTGACGCCGGTCCTGGACGTGCACACCAACCCGCGCAACCCGATCATCGGCGACCGCGCGTTCGGAGCGGAGCCTCTGCTTGTGGAGACCCTCGGCCTGGCAGTGATCGCCGGGCTCCAGGACAACGGCGTGCTGGCCTGCGGCAAGCACTTCCCCGGCCACGGCGATACCGCCGCGGACTCGCATAAAGAGCTACCGACGGTCTCCCATGGAATCGACCGGCTGCGCGAGGTCGAGCTGCGCCCATTCACCCATTGCTTCCAGAACGGGCTGGCCGCCGTCATGACGGCCCACGTCCGGTATCCCGCGCTGGACCCGGAGGCGCCCGCCACGCTGTCTCCGGCCATCCTGGCCGACCTGCTCCGCACGCAACTGCGCTTCAAGGGGCTGGTGCTGACGGACGATCTGGAGATGCACGCGATCATCGATCATTACGGCGTCGAAGAGGCGGCGGTCCGCGCGCTGAAGGCCGGCGCCGACATCCTCCTGCTCTGCAAGGACCACGACCGGCAGGTGGCCGCGATGGAGGCGGTGTACCGCGCGGTCAAGGATGGGGACCTCACGGAGCTGCAGATCGAGCATGCCGTCCTGCGCATCCTCGAGGCCAAGGACCGGTTTCTCCTCCCCTACGCGCCGGTGGACCCCAAGCACGCAACTGAGCGCATCGGGACGAAACCGCACCGCGAGGTCGCCCACGCCATCCGCGACGCCGCCGAACAGGCCAGCGTCTGAAAGGCCCTCCATGGGATTGAAGAAGGGCGACATCATCGACGAGTGGAAGCGGTACCCGGACGGCTGCGGGTTGGTCGTCAAGGTGATGAGCGGCGGGGACGGCTTTCAGAAGATCGTGTGCTGCGGGCACGAGCTGACCGAAGAGGACGTCGTGGCCGCCCCGATCAAACGGCACGGGCGGAAGATGGGCCCCAAGGGCGTCGGCTTCATCATCGACGAGAAGAAGAGCTATCCGGCCGGGTGCGGCCTGCGCCTGATGATCATGGACGGGGGCCACGGCCTGCAGCACATGGAGTGCTGCGGGCGCTCACTCACGCTCGCCGACGAGCAGCAGATTCTCGGCATGGGATTCGGAACCATGCGGAAGGTCGAGGAAGAGGCGGACCAAGAAACGCCGCGCGGGCCGACCGGCAACGCCTAGGCGGAGCGCGGAGCGCCGCGCCCCCATCAATCACCCCAGCACGATCTTCTTCATTTTGGCCTGGATTTCCAGCACGGACATGGCTTGGTGCATTCGTTGCAGCTTCTGGTTGCGGTTGCGGGTGGCCTCCTGGTTGGTGAGATCAACCCCCTCCGAGCGGATGACCGTCTGTAATTTGCGCAGATGCTGGTGCATCTCCTTGAACGCCGCGGCGTCGAATTTCTTCAGCACCAGCGGGTTCAGGGAAACGTAGCCCTCCATGACTTCCTTCGCCATCACGGCCAGGCTGCGTCCCCTGCCGCCGCCCCCGCCTTCTCCTGGTGGTTTGATGGCCACGGCTCCCTTTACATCAGTTCCCGTCGAACCGTGATCTTGCTCTTGGCCTTCAGCGCTTCCAGATAGGCCATGAGCGCCCGCTGCTGCTTCTGCACCAGCACGACTTGAGCCGCGCGATCAGGCGACGTTCCCCCCTGCATCGGGACGCTCGGCGTCGGCTGGGCGGCCAGCATCGCCTGGACTTCGGACAACTCATCCGCGGTCGGGGCCACGGATTCGCGGACCAGCATCCGCGCCTTCTCCCGCAACAGGTCGCTGCGATGCGACGTCTCGAAGAGCTCGGGCGTCAGGCGGTTCTGGGCCAGCAGGCGCTTGTACTGCTCCGGGTCGAATTTCCCGTTGTGCTGGAAGGCCGGGATCTTCATGATCGATTCCCGCACTTCAGTGGCCGTCACGACCACGCCCATCTCGCGGGCGGCCTGCATCCACAGGCGGGAGTCGATCAGCTGATCGACCACCATCTGCTTGATCTGGTCTTCCGGCGTCTTGTCGCCGTCCGGCATCATGTCCTTGTAAAACCGGGACATGTTCTGCAGCAGGCGCAGGTACTCATCGCGCGTGACGCGATCGTCCCCCACGCTGACGATGACGTCCTCCTTGTTCTCCTCGAACCCCCACCAGCCCATCGTGACGACGAAGACCACGGCGATCAGGATCATGAGGGTCCGGTAGAACCACGGCCGTTCAATCGCGCCTTCCCGAATAACCTTCAGCATCCGCTCACGCCTCCCGACAAAAGTCGTGCCTATTGTAAACAACGGGGGACCGTCTTGCAATGTCACTCAACTATTTGTCTTGCCGAATGTTTTTTGCTACAATCCAGTCCAGAAGCAGGAGCAGGACACTTGCCGGAAACGGGGGGCATCCTCGAAAAGCAACAGGAACGAGCGCCCCTTCGGGTTTTTCCCAAGGCCACTGTCCTCCACCGCTTCATCGCTAAGTCATTGGACGTGTTGATCGTTTTGGGAGTTGGGGAGTTGACGCCACCGTATGGCTTCTGGGTGGCTCTGTGGTACGTGCTGGTCGCGGACGGCTTTTCCGGACGCAGCATCGGCAAACGTCTCATCGGGCTGCAGACCTGGGTCCCCGAATTGCACGCGCCGGCCGGATTCAAGGACTCGATCATCCGGAACGTGCCGTTCGCCGTCGGCTACTTTACCTTCCAGATTCCCTACGTGGGATGGCTGGGCACCATCGCCATCCTGGGCATCGAGGCTCTGCTGATCATCGGCAACGAGCAGGGGCTGCGGATCGGCGATGAGTTGGCTCACACGCAGGTCGTCGACGAAACGATCTTCGATGTGGAGTCCCAGACGTAAAGGAGCAGCGGCGTGAGCGTCACCTCAGACATCCTTGGGTGGTTCTCCAACGACCTGGCGATCGACCTCGGCACGGCGACGACCCTGGTGTATGTGCGGGGGCGCGGCATCATCCTCAACGAGCCGTCGGTCGTGGCGATCGAGAAGAAAACCGAAAAGGTGCTGGCCGTCGGCGCCGAGGCCAAGAAGATGCTGGGGCGGACCCCGGGCAACATCTTGGCCATCCGCCCGATGAAGGAGGGCGTGATCGCCGACTTCGAGATGGCGGAAAAGATGCTGCGTCATTTCATTGAGAAGGCGCACAACCGCCGGACCTTCGTGCGGCCGCGGATCATCATCGGGGTGCCGTCGCGGATCACGCAGGTGGAGCAGCGCGCGGTGCGCGATTCGGCGGAACTGGCCGGCGCCCGCGAGGTGTACCTCATCGAGGAGCCCGTGGCCGCCGCCATCGGCGCCGGCCTTCCGATCACGGAGCCCTCCGGCAACATGGTGGTGGACATCGGCGGCGGCACGACCGACATCGCCGTGCTCTCGCTCGGCGGGATCGTCTACAGCGAATCCGTGAAGGTGGCGGGCGACCGCATGGACGACGCCATCATGAACTACGTGAAGAAGAAATATAACCTGCTCATCGGCGACCACATGGCCGAGCGGATCAAGGTGGAGATCGGGTCCGCCTACCCCTTCGAGGAGAAGAAGACCCTCATGGTGAAGGGGCGCGACCTCATCTCCGGCATCCCCCGGACGCTCGTGCTCGACGACTCCGAAATCCGGGAGGCCCTCTACGAGCCGATCAGCACCATCGTGAACGCGATCAAGGTGGCGCTCGAGAACACGCCGCCGGAACTGGCCGGCGACATCATCGATTGCGGAATCGTGCTGACGGGCGGCGGCTCCATGCTCTGGGGCATGGACACGCGGCTGCGCGAAGAGACGGGTCTGCCGATCATCACGGTGGACGACCCGCTCACCTCGGTCGTGCTGGGCGTGGGCAAGATTCTCGACGAACTGGACCTGTTGCGCAAAGTGAGCGTGATGTCCCAGTACAGCAGCACGCGCTAACGCGGCGAACCGGCCGGGGCCATGATTTCTCTGCAAACTATCGCCGGCGGCAAGCGGGCCGTCATCCTGTTTCTTGCCCTCCTCATCGCCGCGCTGCTGCTCCTGCCGGAGTCCCGCCAGGAGCCCCTCCTGGCGCTCGGCCGGCACATGGCCGTCGTCGCCGCCGTGCCTCTGCGTGCGGTCGAGTGGGTGAACCACGGGCTCGACACGGTCTGGTCGCGCTACCTGGCCTTGCAGCATGTCCGGGAGGAGAACTTCACGCTGCGCCAGGACCTGGCGCGCCTGCAGCAGGAGAATGCGCGCCTGCGCGAAACGGCTGTCGCCTCCACCCGCCTGCGGGACCTGCTGGAGCTGAAGGAGCGTCTACCCTACGCCACAATCGCCGCTCATGTGGTCGGCCGCGATCCCTCCAACTGGTATCGCAGCGTCGTCATCAACAAGGGTACGAAGGACGGCCTGGCCGTCGACATGGGGGCCGTGACACCGTCGGGGATCATCGGCCGGCTCGTGAAAGTCTATGACCGCTTCGCGATCGTCCTGCTGCTCATTGACCCGAACAACGCGGTCGCCGGCCTGGTGCAGCGCACGCGAGACGAGGGCATCGTGGAAGGTACGGAGAAAGGGCTCGCCCGCATCAAGTATCTGCCCCTGCTCTCCACCGTCACGGTGGGCGATCGGGTCATCACGTCCGGGCTGGCCGGCGGCTTCCCGCGGGGCCTGCCGATCGGCACCATCACCAAGATCGAGCGGCACGAGGCGGAGTTGTTCCTCTCCGCCGAGATCGTGCCGGACAGCGACTTTGCGAAGATCGAAGACGTGCTGGTCGTGACGTCGCCGCGGGAGTCGGCGCAGCTCCCGCCCATGCCGTTCCCCATGCAGCCCCCGACCAAACGAGACGCAGGAGAGACGCGATGAAGCTCGCCGCGTACGCCGCGCTCGTCCTACTGGTCATTCCGATCCAGATCGCGCTGCTCGACCGTATCAGCGTTGCCGGCATCCGCCCGGACCTGGCGCTGGTCGTCGTCTGCCTGATCGGGCTGTACCGGGGCGAGGTCGAAGCGGTGCTGGTCGGGCTCGCGCTGGGCTTCACCCAGGACCTCTTCTCGGGCGCCGCCCACTGGGGCAATTTCTGCCTGAAGCCGATCCTCGGCCTGATCGCCGGGCTGGCCAGCCGTAACCTGGTCAACCTGACCTGGGCCTTCGTGCTGGTCCTCCTGCTGGGGCTCTCGCTCCTATCCGGCTCCGTCATGTACCTGCTGAAGTCCTTGACGGGACCGGGCGCGAACTTCTTCCTGGCGGCGCGGGAAGTCGTCCTGCCGCAGGCCTGCTACGACGCGGTCTTCGGCCTGGTCGCCCTCAAACTCATGCGACTCTGGAAGCCGCACCGCCCGCCGCCGACGGCCTTCACCTATGACTAGGTTCACCACCCAACACGAAGACTTCAAAAACCTGCAGCGCCGGCTGCTGTTCCTGCGTCTCGGCCTGCTGCTGGGGCTGCTGCTCCTCTCCGGGCGCCTATGGTACCTGCAGGTCGTGAAGGGCACCTACTACCGCGCGCTGTCGGAGCAGAACCGCGTCCGCACGGTGGACCTCAAGCCGGCCCGGGGCCTGATCTTCGACCGCCACGGCGAGCTCCTCGCCAACAACATTCCCAGCTTCAACCTGTACCTCACCGTGGAAGACATCCGGGACCGAGAGGGCCTGGCCACGGCGCTCGAGGACATGATCGGCCTCCCCCGCGCCGAAACCAAGAAGCGGCTGGCCCTTCAGGCCAAGTCCTACGTGCCGATCCTCCTGAAGACCGGCCTCACGCTCCGCGAGGCCGCGCTCATCGAAGGCCACCGCCTCGACCTCCCGGGGCTGCGGATCCAGGCGGAGTCCCAGCGCCACTACCTCCACGGCCCGCTGGCGGGCCACCTGCTCGGCTACGTCGGCGAAGTGTCGCCCGAGCAGATGGACGAGCCGGCGTTCGAGGGGCTCTTTCAGGGCAGCATCGTGGGCAAGGCCGGCGTCGAGAAGACGTACGACCGCCTGATCCGCGGTATCGCCGGGGAGAAAACCATCGAGGTGGACGCGCGGGGGAACGAGCGGAAAACCGTGGCGGTCGTCGAGCAGACGCCGGGCGACGACCTGTACCTCGGCATCGACCTGCGCCTGCAACGACTGGCCGAATCGCTGCTGGGCGAGGAAGCCGGCGCGGTCGTCGCGCTGGACCCCACCAACGGGGACGTGCTGGCGCTGGCGAGCCGCCCCGCTTTCGATCCCAACGTCCTCTCGCGCGGTCTCACGCCCGGGACGTGGGAGCAAATCGCGTCGGACCCGCGCCACCCGCTGACCAACCGGGCCCTGCAGGGGCAGTACCCGCCCGGCTCCACGTTCAAGATCATCGTCGCCTCCGCCGCCCTCGAATCGGATAAGTGGTCTTCGGACACCAAGGTCCGCTGCACCGGCACTTTCCCGTCCGGCAACCACGTGTTCCGGGACTGGAAGAAGGGCGGGCACGGCGTTATGGACATGGAGCAGGCGATCGTCCAATCGTGCGACGTCTATTTCTACAATGTCGGACATCGCATGGGCATCGACGCGATCGCCGAGACGGCGCGTCAGTTCGGACTGGGGCGGCTTACCGGCATTGAGCTGCCGTCCGAGCGTGTCGGGATCGTCCCCTCCACCGAGTGGAAGCAGCGTGTCCGGCGGGAGCCCTGGTACGCCGGCGAAACCATCTCGGTGGCCATCGGGCAGGGCTACGTCACGGTGACGCCCCTGCAGATGGCCGTCGCCACGGCGGCCGTGGCCAACGGCGGGACCCTCTATAAGCCGCGCCTCGTCCGCGCCGTCCGCGAGCGGGCGACCAGCCGGGTCCGGGAGATCGCGCCGCAGGACCGCGGGGGCGTCCCCCTGCAGGACCGCACCTTCACCCTCCTGCAAGAGTCCCTGCGCGGGGTCGTCCTCCACGGCACCGGTGGACGGGCGCGCTCCAAGCTCGTGGAGATCGCCGGCAAGACGGGCACCGCCCAGACGGTGGGCGCACGCCCGAACCAGGTGAGCACCAAGGAAGAGGCCATCCCCAAGCAGTTTCGCGACCACGCATGGTTTGTGTCTTACGCCCCCGCGGAAGACCCCAAGATCGCCGTGGCCGTCATCGTGGAGAACACCGGCCACGGCGGCACGTTCGCCGCGCCGATCGCCAAGGCCCTGATTGAGGAATATCTGAAAGTCTCGGAAACCGATGATCGACACCAGAACGCCGGACAACTTTGAGTGGCGGTTCGTCCTTGTCGCGATGGGTATCCTCGCGGTCGGGGTGGTCTCCATCTACAGCGTTTCGCCGGGCCCGACGCCGGCCGGCCATGCGCCCCTCTTCGCCAAGCAACTGGCCTGGATCCTGATCGGCACTGTGGCGTTTTTGGCGGCGATCGCCATCGACTACCACAAGCTTGCCCGGCACGCCTACGTGCTCTACGGCCTGACGCTGATCGTCCTGGCGCTGGTCCTGGTCATGGGCAAGTCCAGCCGGGGCGCGCAACGTTGGCTCTCGCTGGGGCCCATCGCTTTCCAGCCGTCGGAAGTGGCCAAGCTGGTGCTCGTGCTGGTGCTCGCCAAGTACTTCGCCGACGTGCAACGGTCCGGCTGGGTCCAGCGCGTGATCGTGCCCGGCCTGCTGACGCTGCCCGGTCTCCTGTTGATCCTCAAGCAACCGGACCTCGGGACTGCCATGAGCTTCAGCTTCATCTTCGTCTCGATGGTGCTGGTCGGCGGGCTCCACGCCAAGGCCCTGGGCATGGGCGTGCTCTTCACGTCCATGCTGTTCCCGTTCGCCTGGGAGCTCATCTGGACGTCGCTGCACGACTACCAGCGCGAGCGCATCCTGACCTTCTGGGACCCCACGGTCGACCCCGCCGGCAAGGGCTATCACGCCCTGCAGGCCCGGATCGCCATCGGGTCGGGCGGCCTGCTCGGCAAAGGCCTCGACGAGGCCACCCAGAGCCGGCTCAAGTTCCTGCCCGAGGGCCATACGGACTTCGTCTTCGCGGTGTTCGCCGAGCAATGGGGCTTCATCGGCGTCGTCGTCCTGTTCCTGCTGTTCGCGGCCTTGATCTTCCTGACTTCGGAGATCGCGTTCAAGGCCAAGGACCCGCTGGGCCTGCTCCTGGCCGCCGGCATCCTCTCGATGCTGGGCTTCTGTCTGATGGTCAACGTGGGCATGACGATGGGGATCTTCCCGATCGTCGGCATCCCGCTCCCGCTGATGAGCTACGGCGGGACGACCACCGTGACCTCGATGGCGGCCCTGGGGCTTCTGCTGAATGTCAAACGACGTCGCTTGACACTATTTTATTGACAGTTACGGTTAAACCTTTTGACGGCAGGCGGGTCTAACGGATTGAGGGGGACGACATGAGTCTCTATCGCGCCCGCTACACCGGTCTGCCAAGGAGTGTGTATGGGGTTGGAGATCATCATCAATGTCGCGCGGGAAGAAACCCGCGTGGCCGTGCTCGACAGGAAAATCCTCGCGGACCTGTACATCGACCGGGTCAAGCAGCGCGACTTCGTCGGCAACGTCTATAAGGGCAAGGTCGTCAAGGTCCTTCCCGGCCTGCAGGCCGCCTTCGTCGACATCGGGCAGGACAAGGCCGCGTTCATGCACGTCTCCGAGTTGGCCGGCGGGATCGGCGCGGAAGACACGCTGCTGGAAGAGGATGAGAAGGTTTCCGAAGTCCCGAAACCCAAGCGCCACAGTGCGAAGCCCATCGAGGACCTCCTGGACGAGGGCCAGGAGCTCATGGTGCAGGTCACCAAGGGGCCGATCGGCACCAAGGGCTCGCGGGTGACGTCCTACGTCTCCCTCCCCGGCCGCTTCCTGGTCTTTCTGCCCCACGTCGAGCATATCGGCATCTCACGCCGGATCGGCAATGATGAAGAACGCGCCCGCCTGAAGCAGCTCATGCTGAAGCTCCGCAAGCCGGGCTCCGGCTACATCGTGCGGACCGTCAGCGAGGGCGTGACGGACGACGAGCTCCGCTCGGACGTCGAGTTCCTGCAGGCCTCGTGGGAAGACATTCTGGAGAAGAAGTCCCGCCTGAAGGCGCCGGCTCTGCTGCACAACGACCTGGATCTGGTCTTCCGGACCGTCCGTGATCATTTTACCAAGGAGGTCCAGCATCTCTGGGTGGACTCCAAGTCCGACTACGACGCGATCCGGGAATTCGTGGGCCGCTACCTGCCCGAGCTGCTGTCGCGCATCCATCTCTACACCAAGGAGGAGCCGATCTTCGACCACTTCGACCTCGAGTCCGAGATCGCCAAAGCCACCGCCCGCAAGGTGTGGCTGAAATCGGGCGGGCACATCGTGATCGACCATACGGAGGCGATGACCGTCATCGACGTCAACACGGGCCGCTTCGTCGGCAAGCGGGACCTCGAGGAGACGATCACGAAGACCAACCTGGAGGCCGTGAAGGAGATCTCCTACCAGCTCAAGTTGCGGAGCATCGGCGGGATCATCATCATCGACTTCATCGACATGGAGCGCGAGCGCAACCGGGAGAAGGTCTTCCAGGCGCTGAACGATGCGCTCGCCCAGGACAAAGCCCGGACGCGCATCCTGCGCATCTCGGAACTGGGGCTGGTGGAGATGTCGCGCGAGCGCGTGCGGGAGGATCTCTACCGCGCCCTCTCCGAGCCCTGCCACTATTGCGAGGGCCGCGCCTACACGAAGGATCCGACCACCATCTGCTATGAACTGTTCCGCGACATCCGGCGCCTGGAGCCCCTGCCGGACGAGCGCACCGTGGTCATCGGCGCCCACCCCAACGTCGCCTCGATGCTGACGGATGAGGAAGCCGGGGCGATCGCCGACCTGGAGCGCGAGCGGCAGGTCAAGGTCGTCGTCAAGCCCGACCCGACCCTGCACATCGAGCAGTACGATATCGTGATGATTTGAG
>CAYLLY010000048.1:0-13305 GCA_964384595.1 uncultured Nitrospirales bacterium | reverse complement strand
GCGGACGGGCCTCAATTTGTCGGGCCAGGACATTTACGTGAACGTGGTGGGCGGGCTGCGCATTGATGAGCCGGCCCTGGACCTCGGAATCGTGGCGGCCGTCACGTCCAGCTTGCGGAACCGGCCCATCGCGCCCACCACAATCGTATTCGGCGAAGTGGGTTTAGGAGGGGAGGTCAGAGCGGTCGGGCAGGCGGAGACGCGCCTGCGGGAGGCGGCGAAACTGGGCTTCCGGCGCTGCCTGCTGCCGGAGCGGAACCTGGTGAAGATGCCGACGATCGACTCGCTGGAGCTGATCGGCGTGGCGGAAGTGGGGCAAGCCTTGGATGCGGTGCTTACGTAACAAACGGATTGATGGGTTGCGTAGGGGCACGGCGCGCCGTGCCCCTACGAATGGCCTGCTCGCCGGGATCGCCCTCCTGTTCCTGCTGGCGGGTTGCGCGAGGGTGCCGGTCGCGCCGTCGGTCCCGCCGGATCGCATGGCGGTGACCGCGGAGGAATTGGTCGCGAAGCTGCAGGAGCGGGAGGCCGCCGTGCTGACGCTCAAGGCGCTGTTCGCGGTGGAGGCGAGCGGGGGCCAGCTCAAGGCGCCCCAACGCATGGAGGCGGCGCTTGTCTATCAGCGTCCCGGCACCATTCGCCTGCAGACCTTCGCCCGCCTGGGGTTTCCCTTGTTTGACCTCATGCTCGTCGACGGCCAGTACCAGTTGCTGTTTCCGATGCAGGGCAAGACGCAGAGAGGATCGGTCTCCGAGCTGGATCGCAAGGGCGGAGTCGGCGCGCCGGTCATGCTGGGTCTGCAGGCCACGCTGGGCACCCTGGGCGGCGCGATCCTGTCCACCGATCAAGTGTATCTGCGCGATGAGAACAGCCACTATGTTCTGGACGTGATGGCCGAACCGGAGAGAAACCGCGTGGCGCGCCGCCTGTGGTTCGAGCGGAAGACCTTGGAAATCGTCCGCCAGGATCTGTTCGATGCCTCCGGGGGCGTGACGGCGACGATGGTCTATCAGAGCTATCGCGCGGTCGGCACGACCTCGGCGGGTCCTCTGACGTGGCCCTCCCGCGTGCTGGCGGAGGACGGGCTCGGCCAGGCCAAGCTCGTGCTGACGTTTCGGGAAATCATTGCGAATCCGGAATTGACGCCACAGGATTGGGGGCCGCTGAAAGGGGATCGGGAAAGCTGATGCGGTTGCTGGCCATTGAGACCGCCACGCCCGCGCAGGGCGTGGCGTTGGCCGAGGACGACCGGTTGCTCGCCGAACTGTCCTACGAGGCCAAAGGCCATCGGGGCGGATTGCTCTTGCCCGCGGTGGACCAAGTGCTCAAAAAGGCCGGTGTGGCGGCCCGGGACCTCGATGCGGTGGCTGTTTCCGTCGGGCCGGGGTCATTCACCGGGTTGCGGGTCGGGCTGGCGACGGCGAAGGGCCTGGCGCTCGGAACGGGAGCGCGGTTGGTGGGCGTGTCCACGCTGGAGGCGCTGGCGGAGGGATACGCGCCCAGGGACGGAACGGTTTGTGCCCTGCTCGATGCTTACCGTGGCGAGGTGTACATGGCCTTGTTCAGGCGAGTGGGCACGGGAGGAGAGGGATCCGCCCTCGAGCGGCTGAGTCCGGACGTGGTGCTGGCGCCGGAAGCGGTGAAGGCGGCGTTGGCTGATGTCGAGGGTTCCGTCCATCTGATCGGGAACGGCGCGGCGCGATACCGCGAACGGCTCCAGGCGGCGCTCGGCGAACGGGCCTGCGTGACCGACGAGGGCCTTTGCGCGGTTCCCTCGGCGGTGGTGGTGGCGCGGTTGGGGTTCAGGCAGTTCGCCGGCGGGAACAAGCCCGACGCAGAGGCGGCGCCGATCTATCTGCGCCGGGCCGAAGCTGAAGAGAATTGGGAGAAGGGTCTGCTGAAGTCGCCGCTGGCCCGCGTGTCGCGATGATCGAATGCGGGCGGGTCGGGCTTTCGCCGATGCGGGAGAGCGACCTCGATGAAGTCCTGGCCCTGGAGCAGGCGTCGTTTACCCAGCCCTGGACGCGAAAAATGTTCCTCGGCGAGCTGCGCGGCAACATGTTCGCCGTGAACGTGGTCGCGCGGGCCGGCGAGGGCGGTTTCGGGGCGGGTCTTGCGGCGGGAACGCTCGTCGGCTACATCATGTTCTGGGTGGTCTTCGAGGAACTGCACGTGATGAACCTGGCGGTCCGTCCGGAAGCCCGTCGGCGGGGGCTCGGGACGGAGTTGGTCAGGCACGCGCTGTCGGTCGGGGCGGAACGAGGCGTCCGGACGGCGTTGCTGGAAGTGCGGGCCTCCAACCGCGCCGCGCTTGCGATGTATGAGAGTCTCGGTTTTGCGGGAAAGGGCGTCCGCAGGGGGTACTACGATCAGCCCCGCGAGGATGCCGTCATTATGATGTTCACGATGATGCGCACAGAGAAAGGAGGACACACGATGTTGAGCGAAGACCCGGCCATCCTGGAATTGGTTCGCAGAGAGTCGTCCGAGTTCAAGGCGTTGGAGGAAACCCATCATCGGCTCGAGGACCAGCTCGGCGCACTCAACAAGCTGCATTTTCTGACGCCCGAGGAAGAGCTACTGAAGAAGCGCATCCAGTTCGACAAGCTTGCGACCAAGGACAAGATGGCGGCGATCGTCTACGCCTTCAAGCAAAACCGCTCCCTGGCGGCGGGCCCGTCCTCCTGAATCCGGCCGTGGGCGACACCTTGGCAGCAGTGCAGGCGGGGGAGCCCGTCCGCACGCCGCTCCAGCGGCACATCGTTGACCTCAAGCGGCGGCTCTATTGGTGCGGGGCGGTTTTTCTTGTGGCCTGCGTCTTCACGTTCACCTATGCCGATGAGATGATCGCCTGGCTCAAGAAGCCCTATGCCGACGACCTCATCTTTTACGCGCCCACCGAAGCCATCTTCGCCGCCATCAAGGTGGCGCTGCTCGGCGGTATCACCCTGGCCATGCCGGTGATCCTGTACCACCTCTGGAAGTTTTTCGAGCCGGCGCTGCTGCCGGGCGAGCGGCAGCGGATCATCCCGTTCCTGGCCATCGCGTCGGCGTTCTTCGCGATGGGCGCGACGTTCGCCAATTTCGTGATCGTGCCGCTCGCCCTGCACTTCATGCTGCAGTTCGGCGTCGACCGGGCTCTGGTCCCCCAGATCGGCGTGGGCCTCTACGTGGACTTCAACGTGAAGTTCCTGCTCACCTTCGGGTTCGCCTTCGAGATGCCGCTGATCTTCACGCTGCTGTCCCGCCTGCGGGTCCTCACGCCGGACCTGCTGGCCCGGTACCGCAAGCACGCCATCATGGTCAATCTCGTCCTGTCGGCGATCCTCACGCCGACCTCCGATCTCTTCAACCTGCTGCTGATGGCGGGCCCGTTGATCGTGCTGTACGAAATCGGTATCCTCAGTGCGCGCCTGTTCGGACGCCCGCCGGCCCGCCCGCCCACAGAGGAAGAGATCCAGGCCGATGTTCCTGCGGGAACGGCGGGCAGGCGGGTTGTCTAGTGAAATCACCGAGTAGTTGTGATATCCTAAGTGCCTGTTTCGGCGTGGGCCTGGCGCTGCTGGCCTCGTCGGACGCGCCGGCCCAGCAGGGTTCCGGCGCGCCGTTTGCCCAACTCGGGCCGGAAACGTTCGTCAGCATCCAGGCGCTGGCGTTGGGCGACAAACAGACGGTCTACGCGGGAAGCTTCGGAAAGGGGATCTTCAAGAGCGAGGACGGGGGCAAGACCTGGCTGGCCGTCAACGAGGGGATGACGGACCCTTACGTGTACGTGGTCGTGGCGGGTTCCGACAAGGCGGTGTATACAGGGACGCTCCGGGGCGGCGTGTTCCGGACCCAGAACGGCGGCAAGTCCTGGACGGCGGTGAACGCCGGCCTGGATCGTCTGGAAACGCAGGCGCTGGTCTTTCATCAGGGCGTGTTGTACGCGGGCACCGGCTCGGGTGTCTATTGGACCAGGAACGGGGGGGAGAAATGGACGGCGGACAACCAGGGTCTCAGCAACTTCCTGGTGCGCGCCCTCGCCGTGGACGCCCAGGGAACCATGTATGCCGGGACCACGGGGATGGGGCTCTACCGCAAACCCGCTGGCGCCTCCCAGTGGACCCGGCTCACGCCCTCGCGGCTGTCGCATCCGCGGGACCAGATCCCGGCGAATTTCGTGCGCTCGCTGGCGATCGGCAAGTCCGGTGATCTCTACGCCGGGACCGCCGACAACGGCGTCTACGTGAGCAGCGACCACGGCGACACCTGGCGGATCATCGGCGGGCAGTTGGCGAACGCCTCCGTCCGGGGCATCGCGATCGGCGAGACATCGTGGTTCGTGGGGACCGGGGTGGGGATGTATCGGAGCAGAGATCAGGGGAAGACGTGGGCCCCGGCCAACAACGGGCTCACCGAACGGGCGATCCAGTCGTTCGCCGTGGGCAAGGACGGGACGGTCTATGCCGGCACCAGCAGCGGCGTCTTCAAAACGGAGGATGACGGCGCCCACTGGTTCTCCACGAACCAGGGCATCGGCACCTCGCGGAACCCGATCGGGCCTCGGCATTAGGCATGGCGCGAGACTCGGATGGGGATGGAGAAGAAAGACACACGGGCGGTCATCACGACCAAGTTTGGGGAGATTGAGCTGAAGTTCTATTTCGACATCGCCCCGCGCCATTGCGAGAGCTTTCTGAAGCTGGCCGCGGTCGGCTTCTACAACGGCTGCACGTTTCACCGGGTGAATCCGCCGGGGCTGAAGGTCATCCAGGGAGGCGATCCGAACAGCAAGACCATGAATCGGGCCACCCACGGGCTGGGCGGTCCCGGCTATGCGATCCCCGCCGAGTTCAACAGCCGCCCCCATCGACGGGGGACGCTGTCCATGGCCCGGGGAAACGATCCGAACAGCGCGGGCTCCCAATTCTTCATCTGCGCGGACGACTGCGGGAGCCTGGATTGGCAGTACACGGTTTTCGGCGAGGTCACACGCGGGATGGAGACCGTGGACGCCATCCTGGACGTCAGGAAAGACGGCAATGATAACCCGTTGGAAAGGATCGAAATGACCGTCACCGCAAAGGAGAACCTATGAACGCAAAAACTGGCCTGTCGTGTCTGTTGGGGGTGCTGATGCTCATGCTGACCGCCTGCGGTTCAGCGGAACTCATGCGCGAGAAGGACCGGGAAAACGTGGATCTCCGCCGCCAGGGCGAGCAGTTGCGGCTGCAGGTGAGGGCCAAGGAGGACGAGGTGCGGAAGCTTGAGGGCGAGCTGGCCCAGGCCAAGAAGCTGCAGACGCAAGTGGCGTCCCTGGAGGATCGCCTGCGGGTGATGGACGACATCATGATGTCGAAGTCCGAAGACATTGCCAAGCTGGAAGCCCAGCTGGCGGCCGCCAAAGAGGCGGCGGCCGCCGCGGCTGCGAAGCCGGCTCCCGTGAAGAAGGGGAAGGCGGCGGCGAAAGCCCCGGCCAAGGCGAAGGACGCGCCGTCGATGCCCGTGGATGTCATGGGGAAGGCAGCGGAGGCGCCTGCGAAGGCGCCGGCTCCCGCCGAGAAGGCGCCGGCGGACGCTGCGAAACCGTAAGGAGGCGCCGTGAGCCGGTTTGCGAACAGGACGGGCGGCTCGCGCCGCATGCTGATTGCTCTCGCCGGTGTGGGCATGCTGGCTGCGGCCTGCGATTTTCATTACCGCGCGGCCGCCGACCCGGCCCTGGACGAGGTGGTGGTCCAGACGATCCCGAGCGCCAAGCCGGGGTTCGACCATCCGGCCCGCCTGTCGACGCAGGATCTGACCAGCATCCTGCAGGAAGTCCGCGTCGAGTTCAAGACGCATTGGCTGCAGAAGCTGATCACCGGCCCGCTCGAGCCGGTCCCGCTTTTTAATTCGGAGGTGCTGACGCGCGTGGCGCCTGTCCTGGTCGGGGCGCTGGAGAAGGCGGGGACACGTGACCGGGTCGTGTTCTATGTGGCGGAGCGGCGATCAAGCGACCGGCGGGACATCACGTCGGGCTCGCTGTTCGTGAAGGGCCGCAGCCTGACCCTCGCGCTGGCGAACCATCAGAACCGGGTGGATGTGGTCCCGGGCCTGGCGGCGTATGATCGGAACGCTCCGGAGGTGGCGGTGGCGCCGCAGCGCTTTTCGCTCGTCTTCGGCCGGAACGAGTTCGTGATCGAACCGGAACTAAGCTTTGTCGACGGAGTGTTCGGTGCCGCGCCGCCCCTGTTGATGGTGGATTACGCCCGGTTCCTTCAACACAAGTCCCGGTCGGCGGCTTCTTCGGGATTCCCCTGGTCTCCCGGCGCCCCCGTTCCGTGAACGGCCGTTTGTGAGATCTCACCCACGCATTGCGTCGCCCGGTTACTCCTTCCAGCGGAAATAGACCGTCCGGGAGCCGCCCGCGCCGACCTCCACCTTCTGCTTGATCGCGCTCTGGTCGCGCCGGATCGCGGTGATCTCGTAGGTTCCGGCCGGCAGGTCCACGAAGAGCCACGGCCCCGTCACCTGTTCGCCGGGCACGAGGAGGCTTACCGTGCCTTTCGTGTCCTTAATGGTCACCGCCACCTGCGCCACATAGGCCCTGGGGCCGGCGATGAAGACCAGTTTCAGCGGGTAGGGCGGGTACTGGGCCGCGCGCTCTTCCACGCCCGTGCCGGCGCTGAAATACCGGACGGCGCCCACGCGATAGACCGGAAAGAACGTCTTGGCGGTGGTGCCGTCCTCCGCCGTGTATTCCAGCTCGATTCCGTCTCCGGACTGATTGCCCGTGGCAACATCGGCTCGTGCGAAAGGATCGGCTGCGATGAGGCACCAGAGAGCCGTACTCAGGATGAGTGCCGAGCGAAGCAGTTGCATGGTTTCCTCCAACGGTTTGGGATGCTGCAGCTAGAGTAAAACGGTCAGGAATGGAAATGCAACGAAGCGAAGCTTACAGGGTGGAACTGGAGGCGGTGGGAGCGGGGCCGGCCGCGCGAAGCGCAAGTTCCATACGGGGGGCGGCGGCGTCGCGGTCTTTCCGCAGGGTCACTTCGACGATCCGGTTGTCATTGATCCCGAGGGCTTCACAGACGGCGTCCTGGGTGATTTTGAGGCCGCTGTCGATGTCGCGCCGGAGTTCCGAGGCGAAATAGAAGCGCAGGTCAAGCGCCAGGGGGCGGGTGTTCTGGACCGCGAGGAATCGGCGCCCGGCCGTGCGCTTGGCGAGCGCGCAGATCACCTCTTGCCCGACGAGGGTCTTGAACCGGCGTCCCTCCGCCGAGAGCACGCGCCGCCCGTTCACCGTCGCATAGTGATGATTGATGCTGGGCGGCAACGGAAGCACGAGGCGCAGGAGGTCATCCGGTTGTTTCGGCCGTAGGGGCGGTTCGCGAACCGCCCCTACGCGGAGAATGCCCCCACTATGGGAACGGGTCTTCCTGGGGATGATCGATCGGAGGCGTTGCCCGCCATCGAGTTTGTGATCGGAAAGGCGATAGGACGACAGGCGGAGGACGGCGGGGCGTGAGCGTGACGGGCGGCGCTTCACCGCCGGTCAAGGATGTCCATGATCTTGCTCATGGACGCTTCGTGGCGGTCTTCAGCCTGGGCGAGGCGCCGTCGCCAGTCCACGGGGTTCCAGATTTCCAGGAACTCAAACATGCCGACCAGCACGATCTCCTGGTCGTCGGCCAGGTTGAGGTGCTTGCGGAACTTGCCGGGGATGAGAATGCGACCGGCCTTGTCGATCTCCGACGTGGCGGTCTCCGACACCACGTGATGCATGAAGAGGCGGCTCTGGTCCTCGTCCAGCCGGGCCCGGGTCTTCGCGAGGACGCCGGTCCACTCGGTCAGCGTGTAAGTCCGGAGGCAGGTCGGCTCGCTGCGCTTGAGGAAGACGACCCCTTTCTCTCCCGCCTGCCCGTCGGGGCAGAGGAGGTCGCGGATGTAGGGGGGCAGCAGGAAGCGGCCCTTCTCGTCCAGCTTGCAGAAGTTTTCTCCGGCAAACATCAGGGCTGTCTCCTCGTCAGGACGCGGACGGCCTCAGCGGCTCGTCTTCCGCTGGTACTCGCGGCTCTTCTTCCGGAGCCACATATCCAGCTCGGATTTGACGAACCGCCAGTCCTTGCCGAGCTTGAAGGCCGGGACGCGCTTCTCCTGAATGTAGCGGTAGAGCGTCCGAGGGGCCACTTTTAAATAGCGGCACGTCTCGGCGGTCGTGAGGACTTCGTCGCGTACCGCTTTGGCCATCGAGCATTCCGGATAAGATGAGAGAGTATCCTAGTCCGAAGGGGCGGATTTGTCAAGTCTTTCATCATGCCAAACATTGCCAATCCTTGCCACTGATGGCCGTAACCATAATTCCGCCGCATTCGACGTCGATAATATGAGCGTGCGCCCTTCCCCATTATTGCCCCAATGTCTGCGCGGCGGGGGGAGAAACGGTGTCGGACCCGTTTCGCCCAGGATTCTTTTTCGGCCTGCCGCAGGATTTAAAACGGGTCCTGACACCGTTTCTCCGTAACACCATGACAAATCCGGAAAAGTCCGTCGCTTCGGAATTCGTGCATAAATTGCGTTGACAGGGGAGGACCCTTGCAGGAGAATCCGCAAGATAGGGGGGCTTCCCTATGAAACGGGGCTTGGGATTCAGGCTGATCGCCGCCCTGCTCATCTACACGAATGTGCTCCCGCCAGCCCTGCTCCTGGCCCAAACCTCAAAACCCGCCGGCGTGGTGTCCGCGCTCAAAGGCGAGGTGGTCATCACCCGCGTCGCGCTCCCGCAGCAGCCCGTCCCGCTCAAGTTCAAAGATGAGGTGTTTTTCCGCGACCGGATCACGACGAAGGAGCAGTCGCTCGTCCGGGTGCTGATGGGCGGCAAGGCCCTCATTACCGTCCGCGAGCTCTCCGAGCTGACGATCACCGAGGAGCCGGGCAAGCCCTCGCTGGTGGATCTCGCGAAGGGCAAGATCGGCCTGGCGGTCGCCCGCGCGCGGATGGCTCCCGGCGAGTCCATCGAGGTGCGCACACCCAACGCAGTTGCAGCCGTCCGCGGCACCGTGATCGTGGTGGAGGTGCTGCCGGCTGGCGCCGCTCCAGGGTCAGCCGAGAAAAATGGGGACAGCCCCCATTTTTCTGGCGCGACCGGGGACGAGCCAGATTATCGGCCCGTGCATGCGTCCTTTACGGAAAATGGGGACAGTCCCCATTTTCCCCGCGCGGTGCCGGTGCAGGCGCCGAGCTTCGTCACGAATTTCCATGTCCTCAAGGGCAGCATCGACGTCACGTCGCTCGCCAAACCCGACGCGCCGCCGGTCAGTATCGGCGCGGGCCTGAGTCTGAGCGTCACCGGCGCCGGCATCGGCCAACCGCGCCCCAGCCCGCCCGCCCAGCAGCTTGTCAAGGATTTGAAGGCCGAGCCCCAGCACACCACGACGCCGGAAGAAACCCAAAAAACGGTGAGCAATAACCAGCAGGCGACGGCCACGGCGCTGGCCAATGCGATTGCGCCGCCCTCAGGCGGGACGCAGCCGTCCCCGGATCCCCTGCCGGACCCGGATCCCCTGCCGTCCCCGGATCCCCTGCCGCCTCCGCCTCCGCCACCTCCGCTCACCACAAACGTTGTCCTCTCAACGACGGGGTGCACAACGGATTGCCCCGGTTCAACGACCACGCCGTCGCCGCCCGCTCCCGCGACCGGCGAGCCGCTCGTGACCGTGACGGGCTTTTCTCCCTCGGTCACGTTGAGCAACTCGCCTCTAGGCCTCGTGCAGTCCGGCGCGGCAACCACACCGCCGACGCCTCTGAGCTTCCCGACTGCGGATGTGCCCGCGCCAGATGTGACGATTAACCTTATCAATCCCTCCACTGAGACACCCGGGCAAGTCATCGTACCTTTACCCGATCCGGTGGGAATCACCACGCCGTACTTCGCGACCGCCGCGCCAAGTGAAACGGTCATCTTGTCCGGCGGGATCGGCCTGACGGACACGACTGTCGCGGCCGGCTTCAACACCGTCTTTTCGGTCAACAGCGCGCAAGCGATCATCCTCGGCAGCGCGCTCATTCTGTCCAACAGCTCGATCACCGGCGCCGGGACGGTCCTCGATATCTTCGAAAGCGGCTTCACGAGCACCTCGACGAACGCCCTGATCGCGCTGGACAGTGTGTCCAGCATCGACGCGAACCAGCTTGTGCGGGTTGACGGGGAAAGCGCTGATTCGGGGCTGGTGCTGATCGGGCCAGCCCTGGCTTCCGCCGACAGTATGGTCACGCTTTCCGGCTTTCTGATCGAAGTGGGCACAGGCGGCTTCCTGGGCGTGCCCTCGGCGCTCCCCTTGGTGGCCCTCGCCAACAGCACCCTGCAAGCGTCCAGACTGTTAGACTTAGACACTTCAAGCGGAACAGTGGAACTGGGCGGCTCGCTGCTGTTGGCCCAGGACAGCATCCTCACAATCAACGGACGCGGCGTCGACATCTGCTGCAGCGGGGCGACACTCACTACAACGTCGTCCTCCAGCCCGCTGATTTCTCTCACCAATAGCAGCGCCACTTTTACTGACTACGTGTTGGCTGACGGCGAGGGCGCGGACGTCACCCTGGCGGGCTCGTTGCTCTCCGTGAGCGGGCGGCCGACGCCGGCTGGGACGAGCGTCTCGGCCAACGGCATCGTGGACATCTTTGATTCTTCCGGCTCGCTCACCGTCGGCGGGTCGATCCTGAGCGTCACCAATGGGGAACTGGACCCACTCGTCACAGATGTCGACATCAGCTCGACGGTTGTCAATGTAAGTGGCGGTTCGTTGACAACTGGTTCGTCATCGTTGGTGAACCTGACGAACAGTTCCCTTTCCGTCGGCGGTGCACTTTTCGATTTGTCGGGGAGTGCAACGGCGCCCCAGACGGTGGAAGGCATCGGTTTGACGCTGGGCACCGACCGGCCGCTCCGTGGGCCCGACGACGGGGAGGGCGGTTTCCTGCCTCTGCAGGCGCCGCTCCTCTCGGCGTCCGCCTCGTCCATCAGCGCGAACCAGCTCGTGAGGCTGGATACCGCCTTGCTGGAAACGGTCGCTCCCCTGGTGGACTTGCTGAACAGTCCGGAAACGTTGGTCTCGGCGAGCGACCTGGTAAATCTTGCCAGTCAGGCAAAGCTGGTGGGAACGGTGCCGGGGGATGCGCTGGTGAAACTGGACGGCAGCAGCTTGATCGTGACGAGCGGAGCGCTCTTCAACGTCGCCGGGGGGAGCTTCCTCCATGTGCCAAGCGGCAGCCTCTTCTCACTCACCAACAGCAGCACGCTGAACATCCTGAGCGGCCCGCTGGTCACCGTGTCCGGCGGCTCCGTGTTCAAGCTGGAAAACGGCTCGCTCGGCACGTTCGGGCCGATCGGCGGAAATGTCCTGAATTTTGCCGATGCGCCTTCGTGCGGGGGCCCTTGCCCGATCCTGCTCGGAGGCTTTGGAATTCTTTTAACGAACGGTGCCAGCGGCTCAAATGTGCTGCTTGATCCGGCGTTCGTGCCGTTTGCGGATCTGGGGGAGGGTGCCGGCACGGTCCTCGGGTTGGATGGGACCAAGGCGTTATTGGTGCTCGACGGCGCCGGCAGTAAGATTGTGCTCGGCCCGTCCCCTGTTCCGCAGCTCTCCTCGTTGGTCGTTCCTCCGGACCATACGGTCAGCGTCCCTGAGAGTTTTTCAACCATCACCATGTCGGGCGGCATGATAGACGGGACAGCCACCTTGACCCTCACGGGAACCGGAACCGCTTCGGGCGCGAACACCATCTCCACGACCTTCGACAACGCCGGCACGATGGACGTGCAGAGCGGGACGCTGGTGCTGAGCGGCGGGGGGACGAGCACCGGCAGTTTCACCGGCGCGGGCACGCTGGAGTTCGGCGGCGGGACACACACGCTGGACGCGTCCTCGAACGTCACGACCTCAAATGTGGTCTTCAGCGGGGGGACGACAAACCTCGCCGGCACGTACAATCCGACCGGCAGCAGCACCACCGTCAGCGGCGGCACGGCGAACTTCACCGGGACCGTGGCCAACGTCGGCGCGTTGAGCGTCAGCAGCGGCACGTTGAACTTCAGCAGCGGGGAGGCCATTTCCGCGCCGACGCTGGCCATCTCGGGTGGCACGCTGACCGGATCGGACACGCTGACGGTCACCACTACCACGGCGACGGGCGGCGGGACGAAAACCATCAGCCTTCCCTTCAATAACTCCGGCCTGGTGGACGCGCAGGCCGGCACGCTGACCATCAGCGGAGGGGGCACGAGCAGCGGGCGGGTCACGGTGGCGGCGGGCGGGACGCTTATCAGCAGCTCGACGGCCATCCTCGTGAATGTCACCGGCGGCACGCACTCCATCGCGAATACCACCGGGCAGGCCATCTATGATCTGACGGGGAGCGCCACGGCGCCGGAGACCGTTCAGGGAGTCACGCTGACGTTGGGGACGGACCGGCCCCTGCGGGGGTCTGGCGTGTGCCCGACCTGTCCCATTCCGGGATCTCTCGTCACCGCCTCAGGCGCGACAGTCAACACCAACCAAGTTGTGAAGCTGACCACTGGGCTTCTGGAGGCCACTTCCCCCCTTGTGAACTTGAGTAGCGCCCTGACTTCTAACAGCGACCTGGTGAAGTTGGTCCAAAATTCCAAGCTGCTCGGCAACCTGCCCAGCGACGCCCTGACCAACCTGAACGCAAGCACACTGACGGTGACCAGCGGGAGTCTGTTCAATGTGATGAACGGGAGCTTCTTGGATGTCCCAACCGGCAGCCTGTTCTCGCTGACAACCGGCAGCACGTTGAACATCCTGAGCGGCCCGCTGGTCACCGTGTCCGGCGGCTCCGTGTTCAAGCTGGAAAACGGCTCGCTCGGCACGTTCGGGCCGATCGGCGGAAATGTCCTGAATTTTGCCGATGCGCCTTCGTGCGGGGGCCCTTGCCCGATCCTGCTCGGAGGCTTTGGAATTCTTTTAACGAACGGTGCCAGCGGCTCAAATGTGCTGCTTGATCCGGCGTTCGTGCCGTTTGCGGATCTGGGGGAGGGTGCCGGCACGGTCCTCGGGTTGGATGGGACCAAGGCGTTATTGGTGCTCGACGGCGCCGGCAGTAAGATTGTGCTGGGGGTGGCTCCGGTGGCGCAGCTTAACTCGCTGGTGATCACGACGCAGACGGAGACCTTCAGCGACGGAACGCCTGATGTATTTTCGAGCCTCACGCAGTCGGGCGGGGTGCTGACGGGGACCGACACAGTCACTTTCCTGGGCGCGTCCACGTGGACGGGCGGCACGATGTCGGGGACGGGGACGACCGAGGTGGCGGACGGGGGCA
>CAYLLY010000047.1:0-13329 GCA_964384595.1 uncultured Nitrospirales bacterium | reverse complement strand
AGAGGAAGCGGCCGCGGGCGCCACCGCGCGCTATGTGGACTCTTCGGTCGAACGTCTACAAGTAAAGGTCGCCGGCATGACCGACCCCCGCCACGTGGTGGCCTGCAACGGGCGGCCGGCTCCGCTGCATCCGACCGGCACGCGCGGCGAATTCGTCGCGGGCGTGCGCTACCGCGCGTGGCAGCCGCCGTCGGCCCTGCATCCCACGATCCCGGTGCAGAGCCCCCTGGTGTTCGACATCCTTGATACGTGGAGCGGCCGCTCCCTCGGCGGCTGCACCTATCACGTCGTGCATCCGGGGGGCAGGAATTATCGGACATTTCCGGTCAACGCCCACGAAGCCGAGGGCCGGCGCGTGGCGCGCTTCTGGGATCACGGCCATACCCCGGGACCGATGACCGTCCGGCCGGAAGGGCGGAATCACGACCTTCCGATGACGCTGGATCTGCGGCGCAAACCCGACCCGGCCATCTGATTTCTTTACTGCACCTCGCCTTTGTGGGTCGCGCCTTGGACCGGCCGCAGGGCAAAGAAGGTGTCGTGGATGGCGTCGTCGATGCCGTTGAGTTCGGCTTGCAGGCTGTCGAGAAACTCATGGAGCCCACCGGCCCTGATCTCGTCGATGTCGGTATACTCCAGTTCGGCGCGGAGGCGGCCGACCTTCTTCTCCGGCTGGGTGCGGGCTGTCGCGCCGTCCGACCCGGAGATCGCGCGCAGGGAGTCTTCGGCCTTGATGACACAATAGCGGATCGCGCGGGGGAAGGCGGGGTTCAGGATCAAGAAGTCGGCCACAAGATTCGGCGCGATACGGCCATACTGCTTGCGGTACATCTCGAGCGCGCTGGCGGATTTCAACAGGGCCGACCACTGGATGTTGTCGAACGGCGTGTCGACATCGGAAACGTGCGGCAGCAGGATGAAATACTTGACGTCGAGAATCCGCGAGGTCTTGTCGGCTCGCTCGAGGAGGCGGCCAAGGCGGCCGAAGTGCCACCCCTCGCCGTGCGACATGGTGGCGTCCGTAATGCCGCTCAGGAGGTGGCTGGCCTGCTTCACCTCGGTGAAAAACCTGTAGGGGTCCTGTGAAAACCACCCGGCCGTCACCGCTTCCTTCACCATCAGGTAGAAGCGGTTGACCTGCTCCCACATCTCGGATGAGATGATCTCGCGCACCGAGCGCGCGTTCTCGCGCGCCGCGGTCAGGCACGAGAGGACCGAGTTGGGGTTGGCCGCGTCGGCGGCGAGGAACTGCACCACGTTCTCGCGCGTCGGCTTGCCGTACCGCTGGTTGAAGAGTTCATGGTCCCCGGTCGTCGTCACCAACGGTTCCCACTGTTCGGCCGTGCCATGGGGGAGGTCCAGGGTGAGATTCAGATTCACGTCGATAAAGCGGGCATAGTTCTCCGCCCGCTCGACGGAACGGTTCATCCAATAGATGGCGTTGGCCACGCGGCTGAGCATCAGGAGCCGCCCTGTGGCGAAGGCGCCGATTCCGACAGCACCCAGGTGTCCTTGTTCCCGCCGCCCTGTGACGAATTGACTACCAGCGAGCCCTTTACCAGCGCGACCCGGGTGAGGCCGCCCGGCAGCACGTAGATCTCTTCTCCGCACAGGATGTAGGGGCGAAAATCGACGTGCCGTCCTTCAAAACGGTCTCCGATGAGGCAGGGCACGCGTGAGAGCGCGAGCGTGGGCTGAGCGATGTAGTTCCGCGGGTCCTTCTGAATGCGCCCGGAGAAGTCCTCGCGCTCCTGCCGGCCGGCGTGCGGGCCGATCAGCATCCCATACCCACCGGCTTCATTCGTGCACTTGACGACGAGCTGGTCCAGGTGCTCGAGCACGTAGGACCGCTCGCGTTCGTCGGAACACACGTAGGTGGGAACGTTCGGGAGGATCGGGTCCTCGCCGAGATAATACTTGATGATCTTCGGGACGTAGGCGTAGATCGCCTTGTCGTCGGCCACGCCGGTGCCCGGCGCGTTCGCCAACGTCACGCGGCCCTGCCGATACACCTCCATCAGGCCGGGCACCCCGAGCAAGGAATCCTCGCGAAACACCGAGGGATCGAGAAAGTCGTCGTTGATCCGGCGATAGATGACGTCCACCCGCTTGAATCCCTTGGTGGTCCGCATCTGGACAAAGCCATCGAGCACCACGAGATCGCCGCCTTCCACGAGCTCCACCCCCATTTTCTGCGCCAGGAACGAGTGCTCGTAGTACGCGGAGTTATAGATGCCGGGGGTGAGAATCACGACCGTGGCATCGGGCTGATGCGTCACGTGTTGAAGCGTGTCCAGGAGACGGCTGGGATATTCATCCACCGGCCGCACCAGGGAGGCCCCGAACAGCTCCGGAAACGTCCGCTTCATGACCTGCCGGGCTTCCAGGACGTAGGATACCCCCGATGGACAGCGCAGGTTGTCCTCGAGCACGTAGACCGTGCCGTCGGTGACCCGCACCAGATCGATCCCGCCGATGTGGCACCAGATGTTCCGGGGAGGATTGAGCGCCATGCATGGCCGGAGAAATCCTTTGCTGGAATAGACGATCTCCCCCGGCATGACGCCGTCCTTGATGATCTTCTGGTCGTGATAGACATCGTGAATGAAGCAGTTCAGCGCGGTGACCCGTTGGCGCAGGCCACGCTCGATCCGGGTCCACTCCGATGCCTCCACGATCCGGGGAATGATGTCAAAAGGAAAGATGTGCTCATGCCCGGCGCGGTCCCCGTAGACGCCGAACGTGATGCCCAGGTTCAGCAGGACGCGCTCCGCCGCCTCATGGCGCCGCCTGAGCTCTTGGCCGGACAGCGAAGCGATTCGCTGCATGAGCATCGCGCACCCCGCGCGCGGGCGGCCCTTCTGCTCGAACATTTCGTCGTAAAACTCTCCAGGGTCGTAGGCAGAGAACGACATGCCCGCCTGCGGAACTGCTGAGTCGTCTGGGACCACCGGCGCCCTCCTTGCTACCAGTGAGATACTGTACGCCTCGTGCTCCATCCGTTCAACTGGTGGTCCGGCGGGATCGCGCTCGCGATCCCGCCCATGCCGGGTTTACGCCGAGGCTCAAAAATGGTGTTTCCTTGCGCTTGCAACCTAATTTGGCTAGAATATAGCCAGAATGCGCCATGAGATAATCCTTGCGCCGGAAGCGGTCGCAGACCTGCGGAAATTGAAGGCGCATACGCGGGCGGTGGTGCGGGATGCGCTCGAAACGCACCTCCGGCACGAGCCCACGAAGCAAAGCAAGAGCCGGATTAAACGTCTTCGCGGGGTCCGTCGTCCACAGTATCGGTTACGGGTTGAAGATATACGCATCTTCTATGACGTTTCGGAGGGATCTGTCGAGGTTCTGGCGATCATTCCGAAGTCCCAAGCAGAATCATGGCTGGAGAAATGGGGGGAGTTTCAATGAAGAAAGTAGCCCTATCGGAAGTTAAAGACGATCTGTCGAAATATTTGAGGATTGCAGAGAAAGATGAGGTGGTGATCACCCGCCATGGCAAGCCTGCGGGCGTCTTAATCGGTTTTGAATCCGAAGACGACTGGTTCGATTACCGGTTAGAAAACGACCCCAGGTTTTTACAGCGCATTGAGTCCGCGAGACAGAGTTTGCGATCCGGTCGGGGAGTGCGACTCGAGGATGTTGACAAGTAGAGAAATAATGCTCTGCCGTCAGGACAAGGAGATGCCGTGAAACCCACCACGCTTTTTCTCACACTGCTTTTAAGCCTAGCTTTGCCTGCCTTTGCTGATGTCAACAGCGGTGTGGAGGCGTATAAAAAGAAAGATTACAGCACGGCGTTACGCGAATTTCAGGCAGCAGCTGAACAGGGGGATGCTGTCGCTCAATATAGTCTAGGCGTAATGTATGCCAACGCGCAGGGCGTTGAGCGAGATTTCAAAACAGCTCTGAGCTGGCTTCGCAAAGCTGCAGAGCAAGGTCATGTTGGAGCCAATGCCAATATTGGTGATATGTACGGTAAAGGTCTCGGCGTAGAACAAAACTTTCAGGAGGCTGCCAAGTGGTACCGGAAGGCAGCAGATCAGGGAGAAAAGTGGGCGCAATTAAGTCTCGGCATGATTTATTTTCGAGATGGCGAATTACATGACTTCAAGGAAGCTGCCAACTGGTTTCGCAAAGCGGCGGAACAAGGACAGCCCGTTGCGCAATATATGCTTGCTACCATGTTGGCCACTGGTCAAGGGGTGACAAAGGATGAAACCGAGTCGTTCAATTTAACCAAGAAATCAGCCATCCAAGGTTTCGCTCCTGCACAATCAGCGTTAGGCTTTCTCTATATGAGCAATATAGGTGATCACAATCGAGCTGAAGCTGAAAGATGGATTCGTTTAGCCTCGCAGCAAAAAGACCAGCGGGCCCTCAATATGCTCAAAAACATCGACGCGATTCGGGTCCCCGGAGAGACGCACACTTCCTTCACGTTGCAATGGGACGCTTGGAAAATTGTAGCGATTGATGTTGATGTGAAGGGGAAATGCGAAGACCTCAAGAGCATCAAGTTACTTAAAACCGAAGTGTTTGAACAGCCTCTTAATGTTGCGTATAAGGGGTTTCGAATGATCCAAGGTCAATGGTCAGAAAAGTGGACAGCAGAAGCATGCGGCAAGCAGGCCATTCGTACTGTACGTTTTCTGGCAAATGGGTCCGGAGGCGCTACTTTCTCTGTATTGTCAGGCGAGTCCTTGAAATAAGCGCCGGAATCAGTTCGAAGCCAGTGCCCGGCGGATCTCCCTGGCGGTGCGGGGGCCGACGCCGCCGACGCGCTGGAGGTCGGCCTCGCTCGCGGCTGCCAGGGCCTCGACCGACCCGAAGTAGCGCAGCAGATCGCGCCGCTTGGCCGGGCCGACGCCGGCAATGTCGTCCAGCTTCGAAGAGAGGAGCGCCCGGCTCCGGAGCTTCCGGTGATAGGTGATCGCGAAGCGGTGCGACTCGTCTCGGATGCGCTGCAATAAATGCGTGGCGGGCGAGGATGGTCTCAGGGTCACGGGGTTCTTCCGGCCGGGGAGGAAGACCCGTTCCTCCTTTTCGCCTTTCGCCTTGGCGAGCGCGACGATGTCGGGGCGCGAGAGCCCCAGTTCCCGCAGGGCGTCCATCGCGGCGCCCAGTTGCCCGATGCCGCCGTCGATCAGGATCAGATCGGGCAACGGCCGCTGGTCTTCCTTGACGCCGGAGTAGTGGCGCAGGACGACCTCCCGCATGCTGGCGAAGTCGTCGGCGCCCGCGACGGTCTTGATGCGGAACTTGCGGTATTCGCCTTTTTTCGCCCCTCCGGCTTCCCAGACCACCATCGAGGCGACGCCCTGGTTGCCTTGGATGTTGGAGATGTCGAACCCTTCGATGCGGGCCGGCGCTTTTTTCAGGTGCAGCAGGCGCTGTAATTCTTCCACGGCTGCGCGCTCCGTGGCTTCATCGCGCAGATGGTCCTTCAAGGCGGCGGCGGCGTTCTCTTCCGCCAACTGCACGAGGTGGTGCTTTGTGCCGCGCTCCGGCGCCAGCACCCGCACCCTTTCCCCTTTCCTCTCCGACAGCCACCGGCTGATCAGCTCGGCTTCCGGCAGTTCGAGCGGCAGCAGCACCTGCTTGGGCGGGAGGACCTCCTTGTTGTAGAACTGCTCGATGACCGAGCGGACCAGTTCCTCATCGGGCGTATCCGACACCTGCCCCCAGTGGAAGTCCTTGCGGCCCACCAACAGCCCGCCCCGCACGAACAGCAGCTGGATGTCCGCGGCCGCCCCATCCCTGGCCAGGCCTACCACGTCCTGATCCACGATCTCGGTCTGAGCCACCCGCTGGCGTTCGAGAGTCCGTTCGATCTTGAAGATGCGGTCGCGGACGCGCGCGGCCTCCTCGAAGTCTTCCCGTTCGGCGGCCGCGTCCATCTGCGCGCGGTAACTTTCCAGGAGCTCGGTGTCGCGGCCTTCAAGGAACATCCGCGCCTGCTTGACGATCTCGTGGTATTCCTTCGACGTCTGGTAGCCGACGCAGGGGGCCATGCAGCGCTTGATTTCGTATTCGATGCAGGGCCGCTCGGCCTTGCCGTCGATTTCGATCTCGCAGGTAGCCAGGGGAAACACCTTGCGGATGACGCGCAGGGTCTCCCGGAGCGCGCCCGCCGGGACGTAGGGGCCGTAATAGAGCGCCCCGTCGTGCTGGACCTTGCGGACGATGGTGAAGCGGGGAAAGGCCTCTTTGATCGGCAGGCGCAGGTAGGGGTAGTTCTTGTCGTCTCTTAAGATGACGTTGAAGCGCGGCAGGTGCCGCTTGATGAGGTTGTTTTCGAGGATGAGGGCTTCCAGTTCAGACCGCGTGACCATGGTTTCGATGTCCGTGACGGACGACACCAGGAGGCGGTTCTTGGGAGTGAGGTACGCGCCCTTTTGAAAATAGGAGCGGACCCGGTCGGCCAGGACATTGGCCTTCCCGATATAGAGGGTCTCCCCACCCTTGCCCTTCATGAGATAGACGCCGGGCGCAACAGGCAGGCGCTCCAGTTTGGCGACCATACCCCCTCCCGCCTGAGTGGTATCCGACGGCATGAAATCTAGTGTAGACTAGAGGTCTTGGCTCGACAAGGGAGGCCAATTGAGTGGGTGGACAGTCCTGGCAGATCGGGCGTGTCTTCGGCATCCCGCTGCGAATCCACATCTCCTGGTTCCTGGTCTTTGCCCTCGTGGTGTGGTCGCTGGCCCGCTATTATTTCCCCGCCGTGCTCATCAACCGGTTCGCCTGGCAGTACTGGAGCCTGGGCGTCGTGGCGGCGCTCCTGCTGTTCGCCTCGGTGCTGGTGCACGAGCTCGGCCATTGCCTCGTCGCCATGCGGTACCGGATTCCGATCGCCCAGATCACGCTGTTCATCTTCGGCGGCATGGCGCAGATCAAGCGCGAGGCGCCGACTCCGAAAGCGGAGTTCCTCATCGCCATCGCGGGCCCGATCGTGTCGGTCATGCTCGGCCTCGGCTTCTGGGTTCTTGCCGAACTGCCGGGCGCGCCCCCTTCGCTGGTCGCCCTGTCGGAGCACCTCCGGAACATCAACCTCATGCTGGCGATCTTCAACCTCGTGCCGGGGTATCCGCTGGACGGGGGGCGCGTGCTTCGCGCCGGGCTCTGGGCCTGGTCGAAAAACTTTCACCAAGCCACGCGCTACTCGGCGCGAGTCGGCCAGGGATTCGCCGTGCTGCTGATGCTCTTCGGCGTCTATGACGTGGTCGCCGGGCTGGAGATCGGCGGCGTGTGGTTTCTCCTGATCGGCGCCTTCCTGTACACGGCCGCGCACAGCACCCATCGCCAGGTGTCGTTTCAGGAGTCCCTGACGGGGCTCCGGGTGGGCGACGTCATGACGACGGACATCGTCGCGCTGGAAGCGGGCCTGACGCTGGACGAGGCCGTCGATAACTACTTCCTGCGGTTCGGCTTCGGGGGATTCCCGGTCATGGACGACGGGCGGTTGGCGGGGATGCTCTCGCTCAAGGAACTCAAGGCGATCCCGCGCGAGCAGTGGAGCGTCCTGACGGTCGGCGAAGCGATGGTTCCCCACGGATACCAGATGGAGATCCATCCGGACGAGCCGATCACCGCCGCCATGGAACGCATGTTCCACGACGACCGCAGCCGGTTGGTGGTGATGGACGGCGACAAGGTGCTGGGCCTCGTCACGCGCTCCGGCATCGCGCGCTTCCTCGACCTGCGGCAGCGCTAATTCTGACGGGTCCTGCCGCCTGCGGCTCGCGGGTCCTGTCCCCGCATAGCCCAGTGCAGCTGGGCGCTTCGCCGTCGAAGTCCCAGAACCCGGCTGTACGCCCCGCGCTGTTCACCCGTTGCATTCATGGGGCAACGGGTACCCGGGCGCCCATGCGGTGCCACCCGCTCGCCTCCAGCGACATCGGCGCCACCCGTCAGTGTCAGCTATGCACCCTCATCCAAAGAGAGCACGCGGCGGTTGCCGTCGGCGTCCATCTGGACGGTCAGGTGGAGCGAGGTGCCGGGCTTCAGCTTCCGGAAGAAGTCCATCATGCCGGCGTCGCGCGGCAGCACCTTGAACATCATTTCGTTTTGGTTGCGCAGGTCCCGCCAGCGCGTGCCGTCGTGCACGTGGGTCCAGTCGATCCAGATCGCGTCCTCATAGCCGTCGATCGAGCGCAGCCGCCCCACGATGCGCGTCGGCTTCTCGAACTTCATCTGCTGGATGACGCTTTCGAACTCTTGCGGCTGCTGCCCCGGCGGGAACGCCGGCCCTCCCCCCTCCTGCGCAAGCGTAAACGAGCCGGCGAGAAGAAGGGAGACCGCGCAGATGATGAGGGCGCACATGGCTTTTATTATAACAGGGAGCTACGTTCAGCGGATGACCTTCCGCTTGCTTTAGACCTCGTTCCGCTGTAGACTTATTGTAGCCAATCTGGCTACAGGAGGTGGGCCATGAAATTCGTCTCCAGTCGGGAGTTGCGCATCAATCCCGGAGCGGTCTGGAAGCTACTGCGTCAGGAAAAGGACCTCATCGTCACTTCTAACGGAAAGCCGCTGGGGGTTCTAACCGTTGCCGAGGAGGGGGACCTGGAAGACGTCTTGGCAACGCTCCGTCGCGGGCGGGCCCAAGTCGCTGTTGCGCGCATGAGACAGGCCGCTGTCGGTCGAGGCCTTGATAAGCTGAGTGACGGGGCCATTGAAGGAATCATCCGGAAAGCTCGCCGTTCCGGGCGTAAGGCGGTGGCCGGGGCCAAGCATTGAAGATCGTGCTGGATACCAACGTTCTGGTATCCGCGCTTCTTCGCCCCGACAGCATTCCCGGTCGGATTGTTGACCTCGTTCTTGCGGAGCAGGTGATGCTGGCCCTCGATCACCGGATCTTCGCGGAATATCAATCCGTCCTTTTCCGGCCGGAATTCCCGTTCTCGCCCGACCAGGTCGGTGCTCTTCTGGAGTTCGTGTGGCGGGCTGGTGAAATGGTGGACGCGGCGCCGTTGCCGATTCATTTGCCCGATCCGGACGATGTGATGTTTGTCGAGGTAGCCGTAAGCGCCGTGGCAGACGCCCTTGTGACCGGCAACCTGAAACACTTTCCGGCGAGTCAGCGCCGCGGCGTGCGCGTCCTCAGCCCGCGCGAGTGGCTGGAAACCTGGGCGGGCTAGCGGAGCGGCAGGATGGCACTTTGGGCGGCCTGGATGAGCGGGTCGGGGAACACACCGAGCACGATGACGCCGATGGCCGCGACGAGCAGCACCGCGATGGTGGCGGGCGAGGCCACGACCCGCACGTCGTGGCCGGGCGTCCCGACCGCCTCGCCCGGCTCCCGCATGTACATCACCATCACCACGCGCAGGTAGAAGTACGCCGACACGGCGGCGAAGACGACCGCAATCACCGCGAGCCCCGTCATGTTCGCGCCCACCGCCGCCATGAAGACGTAGAACTTGGCGATGAAGCCCGCCGTCGGCGGGATGCCCGCGAGGGAGAACATGAAGAGCAGCATCACCAGGGCCGCCCACTTGTTCCGTCTGGCCAGCCCGGTGAAGTCGTCGATCTCGTCCCCCTCCAGCCCGCCGCGCCGCAGCATCGTCACCACCGTGAACGCGCCGAGGTTCATGAAGGCGTAGATGGCCAGGTAGAGCATCACGCTGGCCGTGCCGAAGGCGTCGGCGACGACCAGGCCGATCAGGGCGTAGCCCGCGTGCGCGATGCTCGAATAGGCCAGCATGCGCTTGATGTTGGTCTGGACGATCGCTACGACGTTGCCCAGGATCATGGTCGCCACGCAGACGGCGAGAAGCAGCATCCGCCAGCTTTCTTTGATTCCGCCCAGGGCTTCCAGGAAGACCCGGAGGAACGCCGCGAAGCTGGCCGCCTTGGAGGCGACGGCCATGTAGGCCGTCACCGACGTCGGCGAGCCCTCGTACACGTCCGGCGTCCACATGTGGAACGGCACGGCCGCGACCTTGAAGCCGAACCCCACCACCAACAGGCCCATCGCCATCATGAGAATCGGATCGCCGGACGGGAGACCAGCGATCCCTTCGCGGATGCCCGCCAGCGTGGTGCTGCCGGTGCGGCCGAAGAGCAACGAGATGCCGTAGAGAAGGATGCCGGAGGAGAACGACCCCAGGATGAAGTACTTCGCCGCAGCCTCCAGCGGGCGGTGCTCATAGCGCTTGAAGCCGGCCATCACGTACAGGCAGAGCGACATCAGTTCCAGGCCCAGATAGATCACGAGCAGGTCCGTGCCCGACACCATCACCATCATGCCGGAGAGCGAGAGCAGGATGAAGGCGTAAAACTCCGGCAGGTCGATCTCCTCCAGCTTCAGATGGGGCTTCGCGAGCAGGATGACGAGGCCGGAGACGACGATCAGCAGCAACTTCCAGAAGGTCCCGTACGCGTCCACGACGTAGAGCCCGCTGAACGCCGGGCGCGGCGAGCCCGTGAGCGCCCCCAGGAACCAGTAGCCCACCACGAAGGCGGCAGCCAAAGTGGCCAGGCTGAAGTACGCCAGCCAGTCCTTGCGATTGTGAGGAGTCAAGGGGTCCAGGACCAGCACCAGGCAGCCGCCCGCCATGACCAGCAGCTCGGGAAGGATCGCGAGGAGGTCGGCCGTCGAGACGAAGGTCATGGCAAGACAATGCCTCTATCCATCACGTCGAAAATGTGCGTGACGCTGGCGTGCATCGGAGTCAGGAACGGGTTCGGGAAGAAGCCGATCCAGAAAATGAGGATGATCAGCGGCACCAGCGTCGCCATCTCGCACCAGTTCAGGTCGGTTAGCCTGGTGGTCTTCTCGGTCGGCACGCCGAAGGCGACCCGCTGGACCATCCAGAGGAGATACACCGCCGCCAGGATGATGCCGAGCGTTGCGACCGCCGCGATGGCTTTGTTGTAAAGGAAGGTTCCCACCAACACCAGGAACTCCCCGATGAAGCTGTTCGTGCCCGGCAGGCCGAGCGAGGACAGGGCGAGGATCACCAGGCAGGTCGCGTAACGGGGCATCGGCTTCGACAGCCCGCCGTTGTCAGCGAGCATCCGGCTGTGCGTCCGCTCGTAGATGAGGCCCACGCAGAGGAACAGCCCGCCGGTCGTGATGCCGTGGTTGAGCATCTGCAGCAGCGCGCCCTCGACTCCCTGCGTGTTGAAGACGAAGATCCCCAGGGTCACGAAGCCCATGTGGCTGACGCTGGAATAGGCGATAAGCTTCTTGAAGTCGGTCTGGGCCAGGGCCATGTACGCACCGTAAAGAATGGCGATGATGGAGAGCGTCAGGACGACCGGCGTAAACCGTACGGACGCGTCGGGGAGCATCGGCAGACTGAACCGCAGAAAGCCGTAGGCGCCCATCTTCAGGAGGACGCTGGCCAGGATCACGCTGCCCGCAGTGGGCGCCTCGACGTGCGCATCCGGCAGCCAGGTATGGAAGGGGAACATGGGCACCTTCACCGCGAAGGCGACAAAGAAGGCCCAGAACAGCCAGGCCTGGAGCTGGTCGCTGTACTGCGCACGGCTGAGTGCCAGAATATCGAAGGTTTGGCCGCCCTGGAAGTACAGCACGATGATGGCGATCAGCAGCAGGAGACTCCCGGCCAGGGTGTAGAGGAAGAACTTGATCGCAGCGTAGATCCGGTTGGGCCCGCCCCACACGCCGATGAGGAGATACATGGGGATCAGCATGGCCTCCCAGAAGACGTAGAAGAGCACGAAGTTCAGGGCGCAGAATACCCCGATCAGCGCGGTCTCCATGACCAGCAGCGTGATCATGAACTCCCGCACGCGGGTCTTGATCGCGGTCCATGAGCAGACCACGCAGATCGGCGTGAGTAGCGTCGTCAGCAGCACCAGCCACAGGCTGATCCCGTCGATGCCGACGGCGTAGCTGATCGGGGGCTTGGTGATCCACGGGACCACTTCGCCGAACTGCATCTCGTACCGGGCCGGGTCGAACCAGAGGTAGAGCGGCAGGGACAGGACGAACTCGATGCCGGCCGTCCAGAAGGCGACGTGCTTGACGGCCGCCTCGTCCTTGAAGAAGGCCATCATTGCCACGCCCACGAGCGGCAGGGCGATCAGGAGCGTGACCAGGTGCGGCAGGGCCGTCGTATTGTAAATAACGTCGGTCATAGTTCGTTAATCGTTAAACGTGAATCGTTAATCGTTGCTCGGAGCAGCCTCTTTCCGTTTAACGTATAACGAATAACGTTTAACGGTTTCATGGCATCAACAGGTACACGCCCAGGATCACGACCGCGCCGAAGGCCATGGCCAGCGCGTAGTGCTGGACCTGGCCGCTCTGGACCAGACGCATGGCGCGCCCCCCCAGGACGGTGGCGGCGCCCACGCCGTTCACCATGGCGTCGATCACTGCGACATCCACCCTGCGCCACAGGCCGTTCGCGAGGTCTACCGTCGGCGTGACGACCGTCCGATCGTACAGTTCGTCCACGTACCACTTGTGGAAGGAGTAGTCATAGGCCTGCTTCCATTTCTCGGCGAGTTGCTGGGGCAGCCCCGGCGATTTCACGTAGACGACGTAGGCGGCGGCGATGCCGCCGAGTCCCATGGCGATGGCGACGAGCATGAGCAGGAACGGGCCTTCGTGAGCCTCCATCCCGGCGGGGCCTTTCAGAACCGGCTCGATGAAGTGCGGGATGCCGAAGTATCCGGCGAAGATGGACAGCGCCGCCAGGACGACCAAGGGGGCGGTCATTGTCCAGGATGGTTCGTGGATGTGGTCGGCATGATGGGGGTCCACCCGCGACTCGCCCCAGAAGGCGACGAACACCAGGCGGAAGCTGTAGAACGCCGTCATGAACGCCGTGATAAGCCCGACGATCGTCAGCACCTTGCCCAGCGGGCCGGCCGCCCACGCTCCTGCCAGGATTTCCTCTTTGCTGAAGAACCCCGATAACCCAGGGACGCCGGCCAAGGTGAGCGAACCGATGAACATGGTCCAGTGAGTGACCGGGAGCTTGTCTTTCAGCCCGCCCATCCGGCGCATGTCCTGCTCGTGGTGCAGCGCGATGATGACCGAGCCGCAGCAGAGGAACAGCAGGGCCTTGAAGGCCCCGTGGGTCAGGAGATGGTACATCCCCGCCGTGTACGCGCCGAGGCCGCAGGCCATCATCATATAGCCGAGCTGGCTCACCGTGGACCAGGCCACGACGCGCTTGATGTCGTTCTGGGTCAGGGCGATCGTCGCCGCGAAGATCGCGGTGAGGCCGCCGGTCACGGCCACGACGTCCATCGCCGCCGGCGCCAGGTTATAGAGGGGAGCGAACCGCGCCACCATGAAGACGCCGGCGGTGACCATCGTGGCGGCGTGGATCAGGGCCG
>CAYLLY010000046.1:0-14569 GCA_964384595.1 uncultured Nitrospirales bacterium | reverse complement strand
AGCCGCGGCCGGACTTTCCCGGCAAAGTCAATGACTGGCCGAAGGGTAGCAAGCCTGCCGACTCGCCGTACTGATTGACGCGAAGGTCGAGTGCCGATAGACTCGCGGCGTTATGGCGGGCGAGCACGACTTCGACGCGATCTACCGGGAGCACGCGGACAAACTTTTCGCATTCGGGCAGAAGATCTGCGGCCATGTGGAGGACGCGAAGGATCTGGTGCAGGAGAGGTTCCTCAACGCCTATCGGGGATTGGACAGATTTCGCGGTGAGGCGAAGATATCCACTTGGCTGTATGCGATCGCCGCGCGCGTGTGCATCCGCAAGCGCCGCAAGAAGAAAGACGCGCCTGACCGGGAATTGTCCCTCGATGAGTTTCTTCCGACCGAGGAAGGTGAGCTCCGGCTCCAACCCGTCGCTGTTGGGCTCGACCCGGAGCAGGCTCTTCAGAACAAGGAGCTCAAGGACGCACTTGAGGGTGCCGTCCAGGCGCTGCCGAAGCACTACCGCCTGGTCCTGGTGCTGCGCGACATGGAGGGTCTGTCCGCCAAGGAGGTCGGCGGCATCATGGGTTTGAACGCGCGGGCCGTGATATCGCGGCTCCACCGGGCGCGTCTGTTCGTCCGCCAGCGGCTCTCGCAGAAAGGAATTCATGCCTCGTCGAGTGCATAAGACAAAGGTTCGCCCGCCGTCCGGGCATCGGCACGCGGGCCACAGCAAGGCCCGTTGCCTGAAGATCTTCCGGCGGCTCTCGCTCTATCTCGACGGGGAGTTGCCCGACAGCGCCTGCCAGGAGATCCGCAAGCACCTCCGTGGATGCGACAACTGCGAGTTGTTCCTTGTCTCCTTCAATCTGCTTGATAGTCAATGATGTGTGGACCGCTGAATCTCTTGTAGTTGAGCGGTCTCGCAGGGCGTATGGGGGAGAGGAAGACCTTAGCTGAGAAAATTCAACTGGAGGCCTGTCATGACACGAGAGACGATCCGGATCATTGCGCTCTTGGGGGCTTGCGTGTTGGGGGGAACAGGTGCGCCGGCCGAGGCCGCCCGCGACCTGACGTTGGCGGAGGCGCTGGCGTTGGCCGGCCAACACAGTCCGTATCTCAAGGCCTCGTACCACGAGACCGTTGCCGCCGAGGCCCAGCGCGATATTGCCTCAGCGGCGTACTTGCCGAAGGTGGAAGCCAGCGAAACCTTCCTCAACACCAATACGCCGTCGCGGGTCTTCGGGACACTTCTTGATCAGGGGCGGTTCACGCAAGCCGACTTCAGCACGTCCAAGCTCAACCATCCGGGTTCGCTCGAAAATTACAAGTTCGGTATGACCATGACGCAGCCGATTTACAACGGTGGCCGCGAGGTGCTCGGCGTGATGCAAGCCGACATCGGCCGTGAGGTGGCCGGCGAGACGCGGGAGGCGACTCGCCAGCGCGTGCTGTTTGCCGTGACCCTGTCCTATCACGATCTCGTTCTGGCCAAGGCCTCCGCGGAAATTGCCCGCGCGGCGGTGCAGTTGGCCCAGTCCACTGCGAAACAGGTGGAGTCACGGTACAAAAACGGCCTGATCGTGAAATCCGACGTGCTGGAAGCGAAGGTCCGCGTGTCGTCTCTGCAGGAAGAAGTTGTGAGGGCGGAGCAGCGCCGCCGGGTTGCTGCCGTGGCCTTGCGGCACGCGATCGGCCTTGACGAGGATGTGGACGCGGTGGAATCCCTGCCGACCGAGCCTGCCGGCGCGTCTTCCGCGCCGGCGCTCGATGGGGAGACCGCCGTGGCCCTGGAACGTCGCCCCGATTACCGTGCGATTGCCGGTGAAGTGCGCCGGGCGGAGATCGGCAGCCGCATGGCGCGTTCCGCCCTCTACCCGAATGTGAACCTCCAGGGGAGTTACGAGCTGAACAACACGGCTCCGATCAGCTCGAACGGGTCCAGTGGCTATGCCGCACTGGCGGTGGTGAGCCTCAACCTCTTCAACGGGCTCAGCGACAGCGCGAACATCCGGAAAGCCAAAGCCCAGGAAGACAAAATTCGCGAACAGGCGATCGCCAAACGCCGCGAGATTGAAACGGAGGTCGTCGACGCCCTTGCCGCCGTGACCGGCGCGGCCGAACGGATGGCCGTGGTGGACGCGGCGCTGGCTCAGGCACAGGAAAGCCTCCGCATTGCGAAGAATCGTTACGACGCTGGCCTCTCACCGCTGCTCGATCTTCTGGCCGCGGAACAGGCGCTCAATCAGGTCAAACAGGCGCGTCTGCGGGCCGGCTACGACCGCCGGATCAGCCTGGCCCGGCTGGCGCTGGTCACCGGCCGGAACGGGGAGTGAGAGGTCGCCTTCTTCATGGGGAAACGATGGGTCTGGGGAATCGGCGCCGTCCTCGCCGTTCTGGGCGGTGTGGTCCTGTTGGCGACTCGTGAGGGAGGTCGTCCAAGCCCGACCCAATCCGTCGTGGCGCGCCCTGCCTCGCCTGCCGGCTCCACTCCCGTTTCTCTCGTAGAGGTCGCTGCGGGGGATGTCCCGATTCATGTGGAAGCCTCGGGCCGCGTGGCCTCGATGCGGGAGGCCGTCCTTTCCACCAAGCTCCAAGGGACGATTGAAACGCTTGCTGTGCGCGAAGGATCCGTCGTTGCGGCCGGGCAGACGCTGCTCACGCTCGACAACCGGCACATATTGACCCAGCTTGCCGCCGCCGATGCCGAGGTGGAGAACGCGCGGGACCGGCTGGCGCGCATGGAACGGCTCTTTACCGAGGAATCCGTCGCCAAGCAGGAGTTGGAGAATGCCCAACGCGCGTACAAGGTCGCCGCTGCGACAAAGGAAGGAATCGCCGTCCAACTGAGCTACACCGTCGTCAAGGCGCCGTTTGCTGGCGTCGTGACCGAGAAGCGGGTGGAAGTCGGTGAGATGACATCCCCGGGGCTGCCCTTGCTCAAGGTCGAGGACGTCACAAGGCTTCGTCTGGAGGCCACCGTCGCCGAAAGCGACCTCAAGGCCATCAGCGTGAACGACAAGGTGCCGGTTCTTGTGGACGCGCTGGGCACGGAGCCGCTCCAGGGTGTGGTGACACGAGTCCTGCCGACCGGCGATCCGGCGACCCATACGTTTCTGGTCAAGGCGGATCTCCCGCCCGTGCGTGGCCTGAAGAGCGGCATGTTCGGTCGCCTGCGCTTTCAGCACGGCACAGCGAGAACCTTGCTGGTTCCAAGGGGCGCGGTCGTGTCACGAGGCGGGCTGACAGGGGTGTATGTCGTCGGGGCGGACAAGGCGGCGCGGCTCCGGTTCATCAAGCTCGGCCGCTCGTTCGAAGAGCGCGTGGAAGTGGTGTCGGGTCTTACGGCCGGTGAGAAAGTGCTGGCCGACGGCGCCCTGGGCCGCGACGGCGAGCCGGTGACCGCTCAATGAATCTGGGACTCAGCGGGCGAATTGCCGCGCTGTTCATCGGCAGCAAGCTGACGCCGCTCTTCATTGTGGCGGCGCTTCTTCTGGGCGCCCTCGCCGTTGTCGTCACGCCCCGCGAGGAAGAGCCTCAGATCGTCGTGCCGATGGCCGACGTGTTCTTGCCGTTCCCCGGAGCCTCCGCCGCCGTCGTCGAGGAACAGCTCGTCAAGCCGATCGAGCGAAAAATCTCCGAAATCAAAGGCGTGGAGTACGTCTATTCGGTGTCACGGCCCAACGGCGCCCTCGTGATCGTGCGGTTCTATGTGGGGGAGAACCTCGAGAAATCGCTGGTTGATCTGTACGACAAGCTCATGTCCAACCAGGATCTCCTGCCGGACGGCGCGGGGCCCTTCCAGGTCAAGCCGCGGGACATTAACGACGTGCCGATCGTGACGCTCACGCTATCAAGCGGGCGCTACAGCGAGTTCGAATTGCGGCGCATGGCCGACCACGTCCTCGAAGAGGTGAAAAAAGTCCCGCACACGTCCGGCGGTTTCATCGTCGGCGGCCGCTCACGCGAGCTTCGTGTTCTGCTTGATCCGGCGCGCTTGAAAGGGTACGGCCTCACGCCTCTCCAGATCGCCGGTGTCATTCAGGCGGAAAACCGATCCTTGCCTTCCGGTCGTTTGAAGAGCGAGAACCGGGAGCAGTTGCTGGATACGGGGACCTTTCTGCGCGCGCGGGAGGATCTGGAGACCCTGGTGGTCGGGGTAAAAAACGGACGGTCGGCCTATCTCCGTGACGTGGCAACCATCGTGGATGGCCCGGCGGAGGCGACCTCCTATGTCTGGTTCGGCCTCGGTTCCGGACAGAGAGGGGCCCCCTCCCGTCCGGACGGCGAATCTCCGGCTGTCACGGTGGCTGTGGCCAAGCAGCCCGGGACGAACGCCGTCTCGGTGGCCCGCGCCGTGATCACAAAGGTCGAGTCTCTCAAGGGAACTGTGCTCCCTTCCGATGTCGCCGTGACCGTCACGCGGGACTACGGCGAGACCGCCGATGAAAAGACCGATGAGCTGCTCTTCCATCTCGCCATCGCTGTTGTGTCTGTCGTGGTGTTCCTGGGCCTTGTTCTGGGGCCGTGGCCAGCGCTGGTGGTGTCGCTTGCGATTCCCCTCACTCTGGCGCTGACGCTCTTCGTGTCGTTCCTGCTCGGCTACACGATCAACCGGGTGACGCTCTTCGCCTTGATTTTCTCGATCGGGATTCTGGTCGATGACGCGATCGTCGTCGTTGAGAATACCTACCGGCATCTGAAATTGCGGCGTCTGCCGCACCGTGAGGCGTCGATCTTCGCGGTGGACGAAGTGGGCAATCCGACGATCCTGGCCACCTTTGCCGTGATCGCGGCGCTCTTACCGATGGCGTTTGTTTCCGGCCTGATGGGGCCCTACATGCGGCCGATTCCGGTGAATGCCTCGATCGCCATGTTCTTTTCGCTGGTGGTCGCCTTCGTCGTCATTCCCTGGTTTTGCCAGACGTGCTATGCGGAAGGTGCCGTCATGCGAGGCGCCGATCCATCCGTTTCCCAGGAAACGGGCGGGGCCGCGGGGCTTTACAGGCGGATGCTCACGCCGCTGCTGACCAAGCCGGTCCTCAGCTACGTGTTTCTGGCCGGGGTGTCCGTATTGCTGGCGGCCGCGATGGTGCTGTTTTCAACACGCCACGTCGCGGTAAAGATGCTGCCGTTCGACAACAAGAGCGAGTTGCAGCTCGTCATTGATATGCCGGAAGGAACCACGCTGGAGGAGACCGCACGGGTGACGCGGGCCCTGACTCAGTACGTGCGGACGATCCCGGAGGTGCGCAACTACCAGGCCTATGTGGGGACCGCCTCGCCGTTTAACTTCAACGGTCTCGTGCGCCATTACTTCCTGCGGGACAATCCGCATGAAGCCGATATTCAGATCAATCTTGTCTCAAAAGATCGCCGCGCCGCTCAAAGCCATGAGATCGCCCGGCGCCTTCGGCCTGAGGTCCAAGCCATCACCGGGCGGTTCGGCGCGAACGTGAAAGTGGTGGAAGTCCCGCCGGGCCCGCCGGTCCAGGCGGTTTTGGTCGCCGAGGTTTACGGCCCGGACTCTGCCGGGCGAACGAACGCGGCGCGCGCGGTCCGCCGGGTCTTCGAAACCACGCCGGGGGTTGTCGACGTTGATGATTACCGGGAGGCGGACCAGGTCAAGTATGTCTTTGCCGTGGACCGGGCGAAGGCGGCGCTGGCCGGGGTGTCGTCTGATGAGATCGCGCGGACGCTGCGGATGGCGCTGGAGGGCACGAGCGTGGGGCTGGCGCACATGTCGGGGGAAAAGGCGCCGGTGGACATCACGCTGCGGCTTCCCCTCTCCGAGCGCACGGCGCCGGACCGTCTGGAGGCCATCGCCGTCCGGGGGCGGCAGGGAGGCTTGGTTCCGCTGAGGGAACTGCTCACGATGAGCCGGGTCATTCAGGAGCGCGCCATCTACCACAAAAACCTCAAGCCGGTGTCGTACGTCGTCGGGGATGTCGGCGGGACAGGCCACGAGAAAGCCGAGAGTCCCGTCTACGGAGTGCTCGATGGCGGAGCGCGTCTTGCCGGTCTGATCCTTCCCGAGGGCTATCCACTCCGACAACATTACGCGAGCCAGCCGGAATCTGAAGCCGCCGTGGCAGTGAAATGGGACGGGGAATGGCACATCACATACGAGACCTTCCGTGATATGGGCTTTGCCTTTGGGGTCGCCATGCTTCTGATCTATCTGCTCATCGTCGGGGAATTTCAGTCTTTTGTGACCCCGCTGATCATTATGGCGCCGATTCCCCTGACGCTCATCGGCATCGTGCCGGGCCACTGGCTGACCGGTTCATACTTCACAGCGACGTCCATGATCGGCTTCATCGCGCTCGCCGGGATCGTCGTGCGCAACTCCATTCTCCTGGTGGATTTCATCCAGCACCAGCAAGCCGATGGAGTACCGCTGGCCGAGGCCGTCATCACGGCGGGGGCCATCCGGGCCCGGCCGATTGTATTGACTGCGGCTGCATTGATGGTGAGCGCGTTCGTGATCATTTTGGATCCGATCTTCCAGGGTCTTGCCGTCTCTCTCCTCTTCGGTGTCGGAGCCTCGACCCTCCTTTCGCTGGTGGTCATTCCGGTCCTGTATTACAGGCTGGAAGCGTAGGCGCGCGATGCGACGGCGATGTCCTTGCCCGGGAGCACGCGCCGCTTATCGGGGCCTGTCCGGGCTCCTCCGGCTATTCCTGTGGCGCAGAGCCACAGTCGTTTCGCTTCCAACTGTTGCATAGCGGGCCAGCTCTGAGCGCTCCGCATTCACTTTCTCTCCTGCTCCTCAATTTTTTCCGCTTCTTACAGCCATCCGTCGCTTACAGCCACCATGCATGAATCTTGCTGTTCTGCATGGTGAATCCTTCTGGATGAAGCGGTCTCCAAGCTAGAGGCACGCTCACCAAAGGAGGGGAACGCGATGCATCTCAATGACTATCTCAGACTGATCGCGGGGGCGATGGTCCTGGTGTCGCTAACCCTGAGTACTCTGATCCATCCGAACTGGAACTGCCTGGCGCTCTTTGTGGCGCTCAACCTTATTCAATCGGCCTTCACCGGCTGGTGTCCGATGATGGCGCTGTTGCGGCGCCTCGGCGTCCAGGAATAGGCGAAAAGGGGGATATGGCTATGGCACGGGTGGCGATCATCGGCGCATCCATCGGAGGGCTGCCGGCGGCCTACGAATGCCGGGCGATGCTGGGCAAGAAGCATACGGTGACGGTCATTTCGAACGTCGAGAACTTTCACTTCGTGCCGTCCAATCCCTGGGTTGCGGTCGGCTGGCGGACCCGCAAGGACATCAGCTTCGCGCTCGGCCCCGTTCTCCGGAAAAAGGGGATCGAGTTTATCCAGGCGGCGGCGGAGCGGATCGAACCGGAACAGAACCGGGTCGTGACTTCGAAGGGTGAGGTGCCGTACGACTACCTGATCATCGCCACCGGGCCGAAGCTGAATTTTCCCGCCGTGCCGGGCTTGGGCCCCAGCGGGTTCACGCAGTCGGTCTGCACGGTGGACCACGCGGAGCAGGCCTGGGGCGCGTACCAGGGATTCCTCGGCAATCCCGGCCCGATCGTAGTCGGCGCCGCGCAGGGCGCGTCCTGCTTCGGGCCCGCCTATGAGATGGCGTTCATCCTGGACGCCGACCTGCGCAAGAAGCGGTTGCGGAAGAAGGTGCCGATCTACTTCGTCACAGCCGAGCCGTACATCGGCCACATGGGGCTGGCGGGCGTCGGCAAGTCGCGCCGGATGATGGAGGACGAATTCGCGGAGCACTCGATCACGCCGATCACGAATTCCTCCATCAAGGAAGTCCAGCCCGGCAAGATGATTCTGGAGAGCGGGCAGGAGGTGCCGTTCCGCTATTCGATGATCATCCCGCCGTTCGCCGGCGTGGACGCGGTGGCCGGAACGCCGGGGCTTTGCAACCCCAAGGGCTTCGTCAACATCGACCCGTACCAGGCCAACCCCAAGTACAAGAACATCTACGCCGTTGGGGTCTGCGTGGCGATCCCGCCGGTCGAGCAGACGCCGGTCCCGACGGGCGCGCCCAAGACCGGCTACATGATCGAGTCCATGGTGTCGGCCGCGGTGCACAACATCAAGGCGGACATCGGGAACGACCCGAAGCGCGACACCGCCACCTGGAACGCGATCTGCCTGGCCGACATGGGCGACACGGGCGTGGCGTTCGTTGCGCTGCCGCAGATGGCGCCGCGCAATGTGACCTGGGCTAGGAAGGGCAAGTGGGTGCACCTCGCCAAGATCGGGCTGGAGAAGTATTTCCTCCACAAGATGAAGCGGGGCGTCAGCGAGCCCTACTACGAGAAGGCGATCCTGAAGGCGCTCGGCATCGTCAAGCTGGAGAAGACGGCATGAGGCACGCGCGATCAGCGACAGTCATTTGGGGTACTCTGGGCGCCCTGGGCGTCCTGGCGTTTTCCTGGGCATTAGCGACCGGGTCGCATGTCCAGGTCCCCAAACACGGTGAAGAGATCGAGTGCGGTCCCTCGCCGAATCAGGCGGAGCTGCGCGGCCTGCTGGCCGAGATGATGCGCGCGTGGGTTCCTCCGCGAAAAGAACCGGCCGCTCTTCCGAATGCGGACAGCCGCGGCGCCAAGTTGATGGGCACATACTGCGCGCAATGCCATGGACTGCCCGATCCCCGGGCCTACAGTGCGGACGAATGGCCCCGCGTCATGGAACGCATGTCGCTCCGGATCAAGGCACTCGGAAGCCGGCGCTGTCATCTGCTGCAACTGGCGGTTCCCACCGCCGAGGAAAAGAGCGCGATCCTGGCCTATCTCCGGCAGAGCGCCTTTGAGTCGCTCAATGCCGGTCCGAAGGTTCCCCTGACCGGGGAAGGAGCCATGGCGTACCTCAGTTTCTGTTCGCAGTGCCACGACCTGCCGCACCCGCGCCAGCACCTCCCGTCCGAATGGCCGAAGGTGGTGGACCGGATGCAGGACTACGCGTACTTCATCGGCCGCCGGACGATCACGGACAAGGAGAACGCCGCCATCACGGAATTCCTGAAGAGCCAGGCGAGGTGACGGCCCAAGAACCACAGTCATGAACCTGACCGTCACCTATAAGGGAGGCACTCGGTTCGATGTCGCGAGCGGCACGCACACGCTCGTGACAGATCAGCCGATTGCAGACGGCGGCGGCGACGCCGGCATGAGCCCGGTGGAGCTTTTCGTCGGCTCGCTGGCGAGCTGTGTCGCGTACTTCGTAGGCCGGTACTGCGCGCGGCATCAGATTCCGTGCGAGGGGTTCGCGGTGGACGTTGAGTGGTCCTTCGCCGAGCAGCCCCATCGCGTGGGGGCGGTGGAGCTTCGCGTCAACCTTCCGTCGGCCGTGACGCCGGAACAGCGGGACAAGCTCCTCAAGGTCGCCCACGGCTGCACGGTGCACCAGTCCATCACCAATCCGCTGAAGGTGGGAATTCAACTCATTGCGCGCGGGTTGTAATCGTCCCATGAACTATAAATGGTGGTTTGTTGGATCGCTCGCTCTGTGGATGAGCACAATCGCAGTGGCGGGCTATCTCTTCGTGAAGGGGCAGACCGTGCCGGGCCAAGACGCCCGTACTGCGATTGCGCTGAGGGAAGCTGAACGGGACCAGATACTCGCCGAAATGCGGCACCTGCTGAAATCAGTCCACGGCGTCCTGCAAGGGGTCTCCGCGCAGGACCTGAGCGGGGCCGGCAAGTCCGCGCGAGCCGCCGGTATGGCCATGGCCGCAGATGTCAATCTTGCGTTGATGGCTAAACTGCCGCTGACCTTCAAGGCCATGGGCATGTCGGTGCACCGGGATTTCGACGGGCTGGCGGACGGCATTCAATCCGGCGAGCGAAGCGAGCAGGTCCTCAAGCGGCTCGCCGAGCTGACGAGCCGTTGCATCGCCTGCCACGACCTCTATCGCTTCTCGACCAGCCAATGAGTCTTCTTACCCGGCCGGGCAAGTTCGCCGATTGTCTTCGGTGCCACGTTGGAGGACAATTGGAGATCGAGGGAGACTGAGAGATGGATCTCCATGCCGGCGATGCGCTGCTGGTCGCGGATATCCAGAACGATTTTTTGCCGGGGGGCGCTCTGGGGGTGGCGCGCGGCGATGAAGTCGTTCCGGTCCTGAACCGTTATGTCGTAGGCTTTCACGCGCGCGGGTTGCCGGTCGTCGCGACGCGGGACTGGCATCCTCCCAATCACTGCTCGTTCCGGGAGCAGGGCGGCATCTGGCCTGTCCACTGCATGCGGGGCTCCACGGGCGCCGCGTTCCATCCTGACTTCCATCTGCCGCCCTCCGCGATCGTCATTTCCAAAGCCACCGACCCCCGGAAGGAGGCCTATTCGGCCTTCGAAGGGACGGCCCTGGACGAGCGCTTGAGGGAATTCGACGTGCGGCGCCTGTTCATCGGCGGGCTGGCGACCGACTACTGCGTGCTCAATACGGTCCGGGACGCCGTGGCCCGCGGCTATGCCGTGTGCCTGCTGGTGGACGGGATCCGTGCGGTGAATCTGAAACAGGACGATGGGTGCAGGGCCGAGGAGGAGATGATTCGCCTGGGAGCCGTCCCGATCAGGCTCGAGGACCTGGCCCTATGAAACCGCAGTCCAGCGTTCTGCTCACCGATCTGTACCAGCTCACCATGCTGCAGGGGTACTTCGACCGGCATATGGAGGAGACGGCGGTCTTCGAGTTCTTCGTGCGCAAACTGCCGCCTCGTCGCGGATTCCTGGTGGCGGTCGGCCTGGAGCAGGTGCTGGACTACCTTGAGACCTTGCGCTTCGAGCCATGGGAGCTGGAGTGGATCGGCAGGAGCGGGCGGTTCAGCCGGGCGCTGGTGGATTATCTGGAGCGGTTCCGGTTCACCGGCGAGGTGCATGCCGTGCCGGAAGGGACCGTCTTCTTTCCCGACGAACCGATCGTACGGGTGACGGCCCCCCTGCCGCAGGCGCAGCTGGTGGAAACCCGCCTGATCAATCTGTTGCATTTCCAGACACTGGTCGCGTCCAAGGCCGCGCGCATGGTCCTGGTGGCGCAGGGCAGGCCGCTGGTGGACTTTGGGTTGCGCCGCGCGCACGGCGAAGAGGCCGGCCTGTTGGCGGCGCGCGCGAGCTACCTCGCCGGCTTTTCCGGGACGGCCACGGTGCTGGCAGGGGCCCGCTTCGGCGTGCCGGTGTACGGCACGATGGCGCACTCGTTCATTCAGGCTCACACGGATGAGGCGGAGGCGTTCGAGCATTTCGCCCGGGCACAGCCGGAACACGCCGTGCTCCTGCTTGACACCTATGACACGGAGGCGGCGGCCCGCAAAGTGGTCGCGCTGGCGCCGCGCTTGCGCACGCAGGACATCACCCTCAAAGGCGTCAGGCTGGACAGCGGCAACCTGGCCGACCATGCACGGAGGGTTCGGCGCATCTTGAACGACGGGGGCCTGCCCGACGTGCAGATCGTGGCCAGCGGCAATCTGGACGAATACGCGCTCCAGGAACTCCTTGCCGCCGACGCGCCGATTGATTCCTACGCCGTGGGCACGCACATGACGACGTCCTCCGATGCGCCGTTTTTGGACTGCGCCTACAAGCTCCAGGAGTACGCGGGCCGCGCAAGCCGCAAGCGTTCGGAGGGCAAGGCGACCTGGCCGGGCCGCAAGCAGGTGTACCGTCATGTGGGATCGGACGGGCGCCTGGCCCATGACGTGCTGACGCTGGCCGATGAGGGGACAGAGTTGAAATCCGTCCCCGACGGCGAGGCGTTGATTCAGCCGGTGATGCGTGACGGCAGGCGGCTGGCGTCCGCTCCTGCCCTGGCAGATCTCCGCGCGCGGGTCGCCGCCGAACTGGCGCGCCTGCCGGAGCACCTGCGGCGCCTGCAGGACGGTCCGCCGTATCAGGTCAGGCTCTCCCAGGCCCTGCGGGATCTGACCAAGGCGGTGGATGAGCGGGAGTAGGGCGTCAGCCTTTCTTATCCAGGTGGACGGCGAGGTGAGGCGCTTTCTTCAGGGCGGATGAACCCTCGATCAGCGGCTTGGTGAATTCCAGCCCTGCGTGCGCTCTGTCCTTCCAGACGACCGTGGCGGTCAAGTCTTCGATGACTACTCGCCCATCGTCGCTTTCCATGCGAAAGCGGACGGTGACCGGCTGGTTTCTCTTCAAGTCCTGCCGGATAGCGACTGCGACGCCGGTCCGGCTCAGATTGTTCAGACTTCCCCAGTAGGTCACGTCCCCGTCGGCCACCACGATGTCCACGTGCTTGCTGAGATGGAAGCGCGGCAAGACCCGGCGCTCCTTGCCGGGGGGGCCTAGGTCTTTTCCGGTCGTCGTCATGTTCGCGGTGACCTCCTGTTTCGCGGTTCCCCGGTTCGCGGAGGCATATTGTAATCCCGGATCGGCCGCGACCCAAGAGAAAAGTTGACAGGGTTCCGGTCCTGTGCCATTCGTGTAGGGCGATGGCTGATCGGCTCTCGGCGATCATGCGGGCCTCCTGGCTGATCCTGAAGAGGACGACCGTCAAATTTTTCGACGACAACGGACTGTTTCTGGCGTCCGGTCTTGCGTTCGACCTCCTGCTGTTCTGCATCCCCTTCTCGCTGCTGATCGTGTCGGCGCTGGGCTACGCCATGGGTAGCTCCGAGCGGGCCATTGAAGCGTTGCAGGCTGTCCTGCAGGAGCTGCTGCCGATCACGCGCGAGGCCTTCATGGGGAATCTGTCGATGATTCTCGAGAACAAGGGTCTCTTAGGGCTGCTGGGCGGGTCGCTGTTTTTCCTGACGAGCAGCCTGACTTTCGGGTCGGTGCGCGGCGTGCTCAACACCGTGTTCCAGGTCCGATCCCCGTCACATTTTTTCAAAGGAAAAGCGGAAGACGTCCTCGTCATGCTTCTCGCCGGAGCGCTGCTGGCGTTAATGATCGGGCTTACCTCGCTGCTGACTCTGGCCGAAAGCTTGCTGGAACGATTCCCGCGCCTCGAGGCGGTGATCGGACCGGGATGGGTGTTCACCGGCGATATCCTCGGCTTCCTGTTCACGCTGGCGCTGTTCTATCTGCTCTATCGCTTCTGCCCCGCCAAGACGCTGCAGCGCCCCGCGCTCTTCGTGGCCGCCTTTACCGGAGCCGCGCTCTTCGAGCTCTCCAAATGGATCTTCGCCTGGTATGTGGATGTGTCCGGGAGCGCGGCTGCCTGGTACGGGACGGTCGGCAGTCTGTTCTTCTTGCTGATGTGGGACTACTATGCCTGCGCAGTGCTCATCCTGGGCGCGGAAGTCGGGTGGAGCCTCCAGCAGGAGAACCACCATTCCGCTTTTCACTCGGACCGACCGTGAGGAACTATGGCGTTCTGCCCCTCTGCAAGGGTGCGGGGATGGTGAATTCTGCTACAGCCTGCCTCACCCAGGCCCCTTTTCCAGACGGCCCGCTCTTGGCCTTGCCTTTGCACATCCGCCTTAGCAGGATCGAGGAGTAGTCATGCCCTGGGACACGATCATCAAGTCGCGACGGGAGTGGGCCGTCGTCCCGAACCTTCACGACTATGGACAGGTGCGCACGGCCTTCTCGTGGGACAAGGCTCGCCGGGAACTGGACGGCCTTCCGGGCGGGGGGCTCAATATCGCGCATGAGGCGGTGGACCGTCACGCCGCCGGCTCGCGCCGGGACCACCTGGCCCTCCGGTGGCTGGGCAAGAGCGGCGAGCGCCGCGACTTTACCTTCGCCCGGCTCCGCGAACTCGCAAACCACTTCGCGAACGTTCTGCAGGGGCTCGGCGTGGCCAAGGGCGATCGGGTCTTTGTCCTCGCGGGCCGGATCCCCGAGCTCTACATCGCCGCGCTCGGCACGCTCAAGAACCGGAGCGTCTTCTGCCCGCTGTTCTCGGCGTTCGGCCCCGAGCCTATCCGCGCGCGCATGGCGATCGGCCAGGCGAAGGTCCTCGTCACCACGGAATCGCTCTACCGCCGTAAGGTAGAAGGGATTCGGGCCGCGCTGCCCGATCTCGCTCACGTCATCCTCGTCGGGGACGATCACCAGCCGACCGACGTGCCCGGCACGCATGACTATCACCGGCTGATGGAGCAGGCCGGCGGCCACTTCGAGATTCAACCGACCGACCCCGAGGACGCCGCCCTGCTGCACTTCACCAGCGGGACCACCGGCACGCCGAAAGGGGCGGTCCATGTGCATGGCGCGGTCATCGCGCACCACATCACCGGCAAGCTCGCCCTTGATTTGCAAAACGACGATGTGTTCTGGTGCACGGCGGATCCCGGCTGGGTCACCGGCACGTCCTATGGCATCATTGCGCCGCTGACGAACGGCGTCACGGGCATCATCGACGAGGCCGACTTCGAAGCGGAGCGCTGGTACCGCATCATCCAGGATGAGAAGGTCACCATCTGGTACACCGCGCCGACCGCCATCCGCATGATGATGAAGTCCGGCCTCGAGCCGATCCGCAAGTACCGTCACGGCTCGCTGCGCTTCCTCGCCAGCGTCGGCGAGCCCCTCAACCCCGAAGCGGTGGTCTGGGGCCAGCATGCGTTCGGCCTGCCGTTCCACGACAACTGGTGGCAGACCGAGACGGGCGGCATCATGATCGCGAACT
>CAYLLY010000045.1:0-15307 GCA_964384595.1 uncultured Nitrospirales bacterium | reverse complement strand
TCTCCGATAATAACGTGGTCCAGGACCCGAATGCCAATGATCTCACCCGCCGACACGAGGCGGCGGGTCAACGCGCGATCCTCGGGACTGGCCTCCGGATCCCCGCTGGGATGGTTGTGCACGAAGATAACGGCCGCGGCCGATTCTTTGACGGCGGGCACGAACGCCTCCCTCGGATGCACGATGCTGAGCGTCAAGCTCCCCTCCGAAACCGTCACGTCACGAATGATGGCGTTCTTCCCATCGAGCAGAACCACCTTGAAGACTTCCCGGCGCAGGTCCCGCATGAGCGGACGGTAGTGCTGGAACACATCCTCGCTCGACGTCACCCGCTGCCCCGTCGTGAGCGGGGCCGCCGTGGCTCGCTTCCCGACCTCCAGCGCCGCCTTGATAAGGGCGGCCTTCGCGAGGCCCACGCCGGGCACCGCGCAAAATTCGCGGACTCCACGCCGGCTCAAGCCGGACAGGCCGGCGTACCGTTCGAGCAGGGCGACGCCGACGTCCAGCGCCGTCGCACCTTCACACCCGGTCCCCAGCAGGATGGCAAGAAGCTGCCCATCCGTCAAGGTCTCCGGCCCGCAACGAACGAGCCGTTCGCGCGGACGCTCGTCCGGAGGCCACCTGTCGATCCCCATTGCCTTCCCCATGCCTGGTCTTTCCTCCATCTATGTAGCTGCTTACATACCTGATGGACTTTTTGACACAGGGAACGCGCTCTAGGGTAAATCGTCAAGGCTAAAATTCTCATAACTTGTTGAAATCACAAGATGATAAATTTTCGGCACCTACCTTGCCTTCACCGCGCCCAACGGTCGTACGTTCACCGAGGAGGGAGGACTCGTCTATGCAATGCGAGAAATGCAAGGGCCTCATGGTCAGGGAGCGTTTCTCCGACTATTTCCTGATTGTCTACGCCTGGAAGTGCATCAACTGCGGGGCAATCGTCGACTCCACCATCACCCATAACCAGAAGAAGCACCCCGCAATCAACAGCGCCGAGTCTCTCTCCCGGTAATTCCGCTTCGGCAGCCTGCCTTCGTTCGCGCAACGAAAGTCACGGCCCCTCGTTTTCCCATAGCGCGAATTTTGCGTTCTTGTCAAGCCGATTTTCGATTGCCATAAACGGCGATGCGCATGTTAGACTTGTGCGCATGCGGGTGATCGGCGGCACATCACGCGGGCGCAGGCTGGCAGGCCCACGGGGTCCGGACGTCCGGCCCACGGCTGCCCACGTCAAGGAGGCGCTCTTCAACATCCTGGCGGACCGGATGGCCGGCGCCCGCGTCCTCGATCTCTTCGCCGGAACCGGCAACATCGGAATCGAGGCCTTGAGTCGGGGCGCCCAGCAGGTCACGTTCGTGGAATCCAGCCCCACCGCGGGCCGGGTGCTTCGGGCCAACCTTCAGCGGTGCGGCTTCGGGCGCCTGGCCGACGTCCGGCTCATGCCGGTGTCGCGTTTTCTGAAGCACTGCCGCGAGCCCGCCTATGACATCGTATTCCTCGACCCCCCGTATCAGACGCAGGAGACGGAAAAGGTATTGCCTTCATTGGGGCGCGATGCTATCATCCGCGCGAACGGCGTGGTGGTCGTCGAGCACTTCCATAAATCCCCCCTGGACGATCGGATCGGTCATTTGACCCTTGTGAAAACGTATCGGTACGGGGACACCTGCCTGTCGGTCTACCGGTCCGTTCGGGAGGAGACCCCGGCATGAAAATCGGCGTCTATCCGGGCACGTTCGACCCGATCACCAACGGCCACGTGGACCTGATCGCCCGAAGCCTGCGTCTCTTCGACAAGGTGTACGTGGCGGTGGCCTCCAACCCTCAGAAACATCCCGTGTTCGACCTGCAGGAGCGGGTTGAAATGGTCCGGGTGGTGACGAAAGACATCCCGCATGTCGAAGTCGAAGCGTTCCACGGCTTGCTGGTCCACTTCGTCCACGAACACGGGGCACACGCGATCATCAGGGGATTGCGGGCGGTCTCGGATTTTGAGTTCGAGCTCCAGGTGGCGCTCATGAACCGCAATCTGGACCAGAGCGCGGAGGCTGTGTTCCTCATGCCGAGCCAGGAATACATCTATCTGACCTCGACGATCATCAAAGAAGTCGCCCGCCACGGGGGCGACCTGACCGGTCTGGTCCATCCCGAGGTCGCCCGCCGGCTGGCCGCACGCCTGGGGAGCGCCTCCCGATGAAGCTGGCGCAGCGGGTCGGACGCATCTCGCCGTCGCCGACGCTTCGCATCACCGCCGAGGCGAAAGCGATGGCGGCGCGCGGCCTGGACGTGATCGATTTCGCGTCCGGCGAGCCGGACCTCGACACCCCGCTCCCGGTGAAGAACGCCGGGATCGCCGCCATCCGCAGCGGCTTCACGAAATACACCGCGGTGGGCGGCACCGACGAGCTCAAGCAGGCGGTCCTCGACAAGCTCCGGCGCGATCAGGGCCTCGGCTACGACAAATCACAACTTCTGATCTCCAGCGGGGCCAAGCATTCCCTGTACAACCTCGCCCAGGCGTTCATCGAGGCCGGCGATGAGGTGATCATCCCCGCGCCCTATTGGGTGTCCTACCCAGACCAGGTTCTTCTCAATGACGGCACGCCGGTGCTGGTCCCGACGGAAGAAGCGACGGGCTTTCACTTGACGGGCACCCTGCTGGAACGGCACGTGACGCCGCGGACGAAGGCCGTGATCGTGAACAGCCCGGGGAACCCGACGGGGGCGGCCTATGATCGCCGGACGCTCGAGGGCATCGCGGAGGTCGCGCTCCGCCATGGGCTCCTGATCATCTCGGACGAGATCTATGAGAAGTTGCTGTACGATGGTCTCACGCACGTCAGCATCGCGTCGCTGGGGCCGGAGGTCCAGGCCCGGACGGTCGTGGTGAACGGCGTCTCCAAGGCCTACTCGATGACGGGGTGGCGGATCGGGTACGCCGCGGGCCCGAAAGACCTGATCGCCGCCATGACGACGGTGCAAAGCCAGAGCACGTCCAATCCCACGTCCATCTCGCAGAAGGCGGCGGTCGCGGCGATGAACGAGGGCGCTGCTTTCATCAAGGAGATGGTGGCGGAATTCGATCAGCGCCGGCGGTACATGGTGGAACGGTTGAACAAAATTCCGGGCGTCCGATGCGCGATGCCGCAGGGGGCGTTCTATGCCTTCCCGCACGTCGGACGGCTCATCGGCCGCCGCGCTCCCGACGGTCCCCTTGCCTCGGCGACCGCGCTGGCCGGCTATCTCCTCAAGGAGGCGAGGACGGCACTGGTTCCCGGTGAAGCCTTCGGCGCGCCCGAGCATCTGCGGTTTTCCTACGCCACCGGCATGCCGAACATCGTCACCGGGCTGGACCGTATCGACGAGGCCATTCGCCGGCTGAGTTGAATTCCCGAGAGCGCCGGGCTTGCGCGCGATAGGACCGTGGTTATAAAGGAAGGACGATGCCGATTTACGAATACGGGTGCGAGGCGGGGCACCAATTCGAGGTGACCCAAAAAGTTGGTGATCCGCCGCTGACCAGCTGCCAGGTCTGCGCCCTGCCGGTCTCCAAGCTGATCTCGGCTTCGTCCATTTCGTTCAAGGGAGCAGGCTGGTACGTGACGGATTACTCCAACAAACTGAAGCCCCCCGCGACGGAAGAGAAAACCGCCAAGCCCGCCGAGCCCCCCAAGGACGGCGCGGAGAAGCCTGCCTCTGCCCCCGCACCTTCTCCCACCCCATCGGCAGCGAGCGCACCGGCGGCTGGAGCGCCGCCGACCCCTTCGAGCAAACCGAGCACCTGAACGCCTCCGGCCCCCTTCTCCCGCTTATTTCTTGCCCGGCTTCCCCTTCTTCGCAAGAGCCGCTTCCAGATCAGCCTTCAACTGATCGACCTGCGCCTGCAAGTCCGCCTGGGCCTTGGCGGCTTGGGCCGACTGCGCTTTGCAGTCGTCGACCGCCTTGGTCAGTTCGGCCGCTTTGCCCTGCAGCGCCGTTTTCTCTTTCCCGAGGGTCTGTATCTGCGCATCCTGCTGGCCGATCCGCTGCTGCAGAGCCGGAGGCCACCAGTCGCACCCGCTCAACGCCGCCAGGCATCCGACCGCCGCCAGCATCCCCACTGCACGTTTCGCCTTGTCGCTCATCCGTTCCTCCTCCACGTTGTGCACGCCTCGACACCGCTCACGCCCGAGACTCTTGCTCCTCAGACACCTCCGGAGGGAGGTCCCGGCCGCCGGCTCCCCCCCGCCCGATCTGAAACTTCTCCAGCCGGTACTGCATGGTCTTGTAGGTCAACCCCAGCATCTTCGCCGCTTTGGCGATCACGCCGTGGCTTCGCGCCATCGCCGTCTCCAGAAGCTTCCGCTCGAACTCTTCCAACGAGAAGCCCTCGGCCGGCAGGTCAAAATCCATCCGGTCGATCAGGGTCGCCCGCGAGCGCGCCTCCGGCGGCAGGTCCTCGACGTCGATGCGGTCGGACTCGCACAGCAGGACCGCGCGCTCGAGCACCGACTCCAGCTCGCGCACATTGCCGGGCCAATGGTAGTCGAGCAACGCCCGCAACGCAGCGGGGCTCACCCCCTTCACGGCTTTGCCGGAGGCGGCGGCATATTTAGCCAGGAAATGCTCGGTCAGTTCAGGAATGTCCGTGGCCCGGTCTCGCAGCGACGGCAGGTGCAGCGAGACGACATTGAGGCGGTAGAACAGGTCCTCGCGAAACGTGCCCTGCTTGATGGCCGCAGCCAGCTTGCGGTTGGTGGCGGCCACCACGCGGACGTCCACCTTGATGTCCTCCCGTCCGCCGATCCGGCGGATTTCCTTTTCCTGCAGGACCCGGAGCAGCTTGGCCTGGAGCGGCAGACCGAGGTCTCCGATCTCGTCCAGAAACAAGGTCCCTCCGTCCACCGCCTCGAACAGCCCGACCTGCCGCGCCTGGGCGCCCGTAAACGCGCCCTTCTCGTGCCCGAACAGCTCGCTCTCGATGAGGGTTTCCGGAACGGCGGCGCAGTTCAGGGCCCGGAAGGGGCGCTCCGCCCGCGGGCTGTGGGCGTGAAGCGCCCGTGCGACGAGCTCCTTGCCGGTCCCGCTCTCGCCCGTGATCAGCACGGTGGCCTGGCTGGCCGCCACCTTCTTGATTACGCGGAAGACCTCCTGCATCAGCGCATGGTGGCCGAGAATGTTGTCCACCTTGAATTTTTCGTAGAGCTGCTGCTTGAGCTGCCGGTTCTCCTTGACGAGGTGGATCTTCTCGAAGGCCTTCGCGATCGTGATCAGCAACTCCTCCCGGTCCACCGGTTTGGTGAGGAAGTCGGCCGCGCCCTTCTTCATCGCCTGGACCGCGGAGCCGATCGTTCCGTAGGCCGTGATGAGAATGACGAGCGCTTCGGGATCGAGCTTGACCAGCTCCTCCAACAGCGAGAGGCCGTCCCGCTCCGGCATTGAGAGATCGGTCAGCACCACGTCCGCGGGGTGGCTCCGAAAAATGGAGAGGGCCTGCGTGACGTTGGACGCGACCTCGACGGTGTACCCTTCCCCTTCCAGGATCATCGTCATGATGTCCCGCTGTGATTTTTCGTCGTCCACGACCAGCACGTGTCCGGCTGTCATACGGCCACCTCGACGTGCTCGACCGGGAGGCTGATGACGACATCGGTGCCCTCGTTCGGCCGGCTGTGGACGGTGATCCGGCCCTGGTGCTCCTCCACGATTTTCTTGGTGATCGCCAGTCCGAGGCCGATTCCCAGCTTCTTGGTGGTGAAGTACGGGTTGAAAATGCGATCGATGTCGTCCTCGCTGATGCCCGGCCCGGTGTCCGAAATGGTGATGTCGACGGTCCCGGATCCGGAGATAGTGGTGATGCGCAGCCTCCCGCCGGCGGGCATCGCCTGGATGGCGTTGAGGACCACGTTCATCAGGCAGGTCTTGATCTGCACCGGATCGGCCTGCAGGCGCGGCACGGGAGCCGCCCCGGCCATCTCGATCGCAATACCCTGTTCGAGTGCTTTCTGGTGAGCGAGCCCGACGACATCCTGGATGAGGGCGACCGGATCAACCTCGATCTTGTTCAGCGTGAGCGGCTTCCCGACCGTGAGGAAGTTCTCGATCATGATGTTCAGCCGGTGGATCTCGGCCTTGATATTGGCCATCAGCGCCAGCGCCTCGGCGGTCCCGTCAGGCTGCCCGCTTCCCAGCCGGTTCCGGATGTGGTCGATGCTGAGGTTCATAAAGTTCAACGGGTTCCTGATCTCATGCGCGATGCCGGACGCCAGCTTGCCGACGGCGGACAGCCGCTCGGCCTCCCGCAGCCGCTCTTCCAGCTCGCGGTGCTGACGGAGCTTTTCGACCATCTCGTTGAAGCTGCGGGTCAGCTCGGCGACCTCGTCCTCACCCTCCACTTCGATGGTCTTGGTCAAATCCCCGGCCGCGACGTGCTTGGCCGACTCGACGACGCCGTGCAAGGGTTGCGTATATTTCCTGGCCAGATACAGCGACACCAGGATGCCGAGCGAGAAGATCAGGAGGGTCACGGCCGCGCGCTTGTACAAGGTCGCCTTGGTGATCTGCGCGAGGTCGTCCAACGTGAACGTGACGTGGATGTAACCCAACACCTCGTTCCCGTCCACCAGCGGCGCCGTCACATTATATTCCCGTTTCCCTTCCTGGGTGAGCGTGCTCTCGATTTTCCGCTCGGCCCCCCCCGACTGCGGCGGCGTGCTGACGATGACTTCCTTCTCGGTATCCAGCAGTTTGATCTCCTTCACGCCCTTTTTGGCCAGCCTGCCCATCAGCTTCTGGAACTGGGCCGGATCCGGCTCGCCGGACAATTGTTCGAGACTGACGGCCGTGGCGCTGGACAGATCGTTGATGCTCTCCTCGATCTCCCGCACAAGGGCCTGCTGGGACAGGTAGGAGAAAATGACCGACGCCGTGAGCGACAGCACGAGCAGCGCGAACATCATGATGACCAGCTTGGTGGTCAGACGGAGGCGGTGAAACAGATGGTTGTTCAACGATCGCAGCGTCCCGAACATATTCACGCCGCCATGGAGTTGATGATCGACAGCACGGCCGCCGTCGGCACGCGCCCCTCACGGATCAGGCGAGGCGGCATCACCGTCGTGTCGACCACGGTGCTCGGAAGGCCGCCCGGGGTCGCGCCGCCGTTCAGGATCGCATCCACGCCGTCCCCGAGGACTCGTTCGACCTCCGCCGCCGTCGTCGCCGGCGGCCGGCCGGAAGGATTCGCGCTGGTGCCGGTCAACGGCCCGTCGACCGCCTCAAGCAATCGCCGCACGTCCGGGTGGGCCGAAAGCCGGACCCCGATCGTGCCCGTCCCCGCCGTCAGCACCGGCGGCACCTTCTCCGACGCGCGAAAGACGAGCGTCAACGGACCAGGCCAGCACGCCTCCATCAGGCATTCGGCGGCGGGAGTGATCTCGACGGCCAGCCTTTCCAGATCGGCGCGGGAGCGGATAAGCACGAGGATCGGAGCGTCCCGACGCGCCCGGCCCTTCAGATCGAAAATGCGTTGGACCGCGCGCGCGTCGAACGGATGGGCTCCCAGGCCATAGAAGGTCTCCGTCGGAAAGGCGATGAGCCCCCCTCGGCGGACGATGTCGGCGGCCTCGCGGAGTGAAGGTTCTGAAAGGTCACGGATTGTCGTCATAAGCGTACGGCATTATACCATGGACCGGCCGTCAGGAACGGTTCAACGCGCGCGCCGCGATATCAGATCGGTAGTGCATGCCGTCGAAGCTGATTCGCCGCACGCCGGCGTACGCCCGGTCGCGCGCGGCCGCGAGGGTCTCTCCAAGGCCTGTCACCCCCAGCACGCGCCCCCCGGCCGTCACGATCCCCCCGGGGCCTGTCGCCGTGCCGGCATGGAAGACGACCAGCTCGTCCTGCCGCTCCAGCTCCGCCAGGCCGTGAATGGCGAGGCCTTTTGTCGGCGTGCCGGGATAGCCGGGCGCGGCCAGCACCACGCAGACGGCCGCGCGGTCCTGCCATTCCACCGCCAGGCCATCCAGCCGGTGCTCCGCCACCGCCGCCAGCACCTCGACCACATCGGTCTTCAGCAGGGGCAGCACGGCCTGGGTCTCAGGATCGCCCATGCGCGCGTTGAATTCGAGCACCTTCGGCTCCCCCCGCACCATCATCAGCCCCGCATACAGCACGCCGTGAAAGGGGCTTCCCATGCGGGAGAGGCCTTCGACGACGGGTTCGAGGATCGTCCGTCGCACCCGGTCGACGAGTTCGCGCGTGCCGCTCGGCGCGGGCGCGTACGCCCCCATGCCGCCCGTATTGGGCCCCGTGTCGCCGTCGCCGACCCGCTTGTGATCCTGAGCCGGCGCCAGCGGGATGACGGTCTTCCCGTCCGCGAAGGCCATGACCGTCAGCTCTTCGCCGTCGAGAAACTCCTCGATCACCACGCACGCCCCGGCCTCGCCGAAGGCCTTGCCCTCCATCATGGCGCGGACCGCCTCGCGCGCTTCGGCGCGGGTGGCGGCTACGACCACGCCCTTGCCCTGGGCCAGGCCGTCCGCCTTGACCACGATGGGCGCGTCGCGGCGGTCGAGGTACACGAGCGCGGGCGCGAGCGTCGTGAACGTCTGCGCCTCCGCGGTGGGAATCCGCAGCCGGACCATGAGGTCCTTGGCGAACGCCTTGCTGGCTTCGATCCGGGCGGCCGCCCTGTGCGGGCCGAAAATGAGACGCTGGTCCTTGCGAAACTCATCCACAATGCCGGCGGCCAGCGGCGCCTCCGGGCCGACGACCGTCAGATCCACCCGATGCGCCTTGACGGCGTCCCGCAGCGCAGGGACATCGTCCGCGGCGATCGGCAGGCACTCGGCGACGCGGGCGATGCCCGGGTTCCCGGGCGCGCAATAGAGCTTCGTCACCAGGGGGCTTCGGGCGATCTGCCAGGCAAGCGCATGTTCCCGCCCGCCCCCGCCGACAACCAATACTTTCATGGAAAGAGAAACCTAGTGACGGAAATGCCTCATGCCGGTGAGGACCATCGCCATGTTGTGCTCGTCGACGGCCTTGACGATTTCTTCATCGCGGATCGACCCGCCGGGCTGGATGACGGCCGTGATGCCGGCCTGAGCGGCCGCGTCGATCCCGTCGCGGAACGGAAAGAACGCATCCGACGCCATGACGCAGCCCTTCAGCGGCGAGGCCGCCTTGATCGTGGCCAGCTTCACCGAATCCACCCGGCTCATCTGTCCCGCTCCGATCCCGACGGTCCGGTCCGGCCTGGCGAACACGATGGCGTTGGACTTGACGTGCTTGCAGACTTTCCAGGCGAACGCGAACGCCCGGTATTCCTCGTCGGTCGGGGCCCGCTTCGAGGCCACCTTCAGCGCACGGACGTCCGCAATGGCGCCGAGGTCCCGGTCCTGGAGAATCAGCCCGCCGACGATCTTCTTGAGGTCCAGCCGGTCCGGCCCCGAGCGGACCTCCGTGCGGAGGTCGCCCACCGCCAGCAGGCGCAGGTCCTTCTTCCGCTTCAGTTCGGCCAGCGCGTCCTCATCGAAGGCGGGCGCGACGACCACCTCGACGAACGTCGACGTGATCTCCTTGGCCGTGGCAAGGTCCACCCGGGCGTTGAACGCGATCACGCCGCCGAAGGCGGAGATCGGATCGGTCTCGCGCGCGCCGACGTACGCGTCGCGCGGCGAGGACGCGACGGCTGCGCCGCAGGGATTGTTGTGCTTCACGATCACCGCGGCAGTCTCCTCGTATTCCTTCACCAGTTCCAGCGCGGCATTGGCGTCCAGGAAATTGTTGTAGGACATCTCTTTGCCGTGCAATTGCTTGGCGCGCGCCACCCCCGGCTCGCCCCCGCCGATGTCCCGGTAGAACGCGCCTTGCTGATGCGGGTTCTCCCCGTAACGCAGATTCTGCATCTTCTCGAACTGGAGCGTGAACAGAGATGGAAACCGCAGCGTTTCTCCCGCGCTCTGCCGCTCGAGATAGCCGGCGATCATCCCATCGTACCGTGAGGTATGCTGAAAGACCTTGCGCGCCAGTTCGCGCCGCATCGCCGTGGGGATGTTGCCCCCGCGCAGGGCGTCCAGCACGGGCCCGTAGTCCGCCGGATCCACCACCACCGTCACGTCGGCGTGGTTCTTGGCGGCCGACCGCAGCATCGACGGTCCCCCGATGTCGATGTTCTCGATCGCCTCGTCGACGGTGCAGCCCGGCTTGTTGATCGTCGCTTCGAAGGGATAGAGGTTGACCACCACCACGTCGATGGGCGCAATCCCCTGCTGCGCCATCTCGGACACGTGCTTCGGGTCCTTGCGCCGGCCGAGCAGGCCGCCGTGGATCTTGGGATGGAGCGTCTTGACCCGCCCGTCCAGAATCTCCGGCGAGCCGGTGTACGCCGCCACATCGGTGACCGCCACGCCGGCGTCCCGCAAGGTCTTGGCGGTCCCGCCGGTGGAGAGAATCTCGTAGCCCAGCCCGCTCAAACCCTTCGCAAACTCGATGACGCCGGTCTTATCCGACACGCTGATCAGCGCCCGCTTCACGCTCAATCTCCTCGTTGGGCTGGATGGTTACGTCTTGCCCGCGTCGCGCAGCGCCTCGCGGAAGACGCGGTAGAACTGGTCGTTCGCCGCCGTGGCCTGGCGCGTGATCGCCTTGATCTTCGCGAGTTCCCGCTCCGCGACCACGAAGCTGACGCTCTTGACGAAGGCCATCATGTTGTCGAGCGTCCGGAAGGACTTCCCGACGAGCCCCACGCACATGTGCCGCCGGAGCGGCATCGCCATCGGCTGGATCGTCTGGAGCACCAGATTGCTCTCCGCCGAGCCGCCATAGGCCTCATGGAGAAGGACCACCTCATACTTGTTTTGCCGGAGCCGCTGGAGGGCATCCTCCACCTTGGAGGGGACGTGCACGGTATAGCCCAGCCCTTCGAGGGCGGTCCTCACCCCGGCTTGGACTTTCGGCTGGTCGAAGCAGATCAGCGCTAGCTTTTGGTCCTCGACGAAGTCATCCTCCGTCGTCGCCATGGCCCCCAGGTCCTCCTCCTCGAATGTCGTGGACTCCGGTGGAGGCGGCGGTTCAGAAGACGGCGGCGGAGCCCCCATGGAGGGCGGCGGCGCGGCCTCGGCAGGCGCGGCCGCGGGGGAAGACGCCTCCGCGCCTTCAGCCTTGGTGCTGACCTGGATTTTATTCTGGCACTTCGGACAGGTGACCTTGAAGACGGCGTTCTGTGGAACCTTCTCGTCCGGTATGTTGAGCTTCGTCGAACAGGCCTGGCAGGTAACTTCCATTGTCTTATCTTTTCTTCACACCAGGCTTGGCGATGTCCATCGACAGTCCTTCGATCTCGGTCGTCTTCTCGCCGCGGCTCTGCTTGACCCGGTCGATGCCGCGCTGCACAATGGCTTTTCTGGAGGCATACAGTTCGGCGTTCTCCGCCGTCACCAACCCCTCCTCAAACGCTTTCAATAGCGCCATGTCGAAGGTCTGCATGCCGAAGGGTTGGCTCGCCTCCTGGATCTCGTAGAAGGTCTTCCCCTCGGATTCGCCCATTAAAATGGATTCCTTGGTCCGCATGTTGTTCCCGAGAATGTCATGGATGGCCAGGCGTCCACCGCCCACTTTGGGGACAAGCCGCTGCCCGATGATCCAGCGGACCGTTTCGGAGAGGCGCTGGCGGATCTGTTTTTCCTCTTCCTGCTCGAACATACCGACGATACGGTTGATCGTCTGGCCGGCATCCACCGTGTGCAGGGTGCTCAGCACCAGGTGGCCCGTCTCGGAGGCCTTCAGGCCCAACTCGACCGTTTCGCGGTCGCGCATCTCGCCGACGAGGATGATCTTGGGCGCCTGCCGCAGCGCGGCCCTGAGACCGTTGGCGAACGTGTCGAAATCGCCGCCCAGTTCCCGCTGGTTGAACGTCGCCTTGATGTTAGAATGCACGAACTCGACTGGGTCTTCCAGCGTGACGACGTGGATGGACCTGGTCTCGTTGAACTCCCGCAACAGCGCCGCCAGCGAGGTGGACTTCCCGCTGCCGGTGGCCCCGCATACCAGGATGAGCCCGTTCTTTTCTTTGGGCATCTTGTAGAACGCTTCCGGCAGGTTCAGGTCCTTCAATGTCGGGATCACGGTTTCCAGTTTCCGCATGATGATGGAGTACTGCCCCCGCTGAGAGAAGATGTTCACCCGGAACCGGGCTTTCCCGACCAGGAAGTACGAGCTGTCGCAGGACCCTTGCTGCAAGAGTATCTGCGACAGCCGGCGGTCGCTGTTGATGAGATTGAGGGCGAAGGTCTCGGTCTGGAACGGGGTGAGGGTTTCGATATCCGGTTCGATAGTCACTTTCGTCAACTGGCCGGACGACTCCACCTGCAACGGGCGGTCCACGGAGATATTGAGATCCGACACGTTGTCGTGCGAATCCAGCATCGTCGTGAGCATGTAATCGATTTCAGGTCGCCTCATGGCGTTGGCCCTCCCTCCTCGGTTGGAAACACGGCCGGATGACGCTCAGCCGAAGTAATCATCCGGCAGTTTCTTCCCCGCTTGCTGTAAAATCTGCGCGAACTTCGGTTTGTCGATGCATTTATCGAAGGCCTCTTCGTAGCTGATCCACTTCTTGTTGAGGTTCTCCATGATGGCGTCATCAAGAGTGCACATCCCGTACCGCTTGCCCACCTGGATCGCCGAGGGGATCTGGAAGGTCTTGTTCTCGCGGATCAGGTTCTGGATGGCCGAGGTGCAGACCATGATCTCCAGCGCGGCGCACCGGCCCTTCTTGTCGATGCGCTTGAAGAGGTTCTGGGCGACCACCAGCTTGAGACTGGTCGAAAGGGTGTTGCGGATCTGGCCTTGCTCCTCGTGGGGAAACACTTCGATGACACGGTCCACGGTCTTGGCGGCGTTGGTCGTATGGAGGGTGCCGAAGACCAAGTGGCCGGTCGCGGCGGCTTCGACCGCCAGACGGATCGTTTCAAGGTCCCGCATCTCGCCGACGAGGATGATGTCGGGGTCTTCGCGGAGCGCGCCTTTGAGCGCGGCCGCGAACGACTTGGTGTGCAGCCCCACCTCGCGGTGGTTCACGACGCAGCCTGCGCTCTGGTGAACGAACTCGATCGGGTCTTCGACGGTAATGATATGGTCCTTGCGGGTTTTGTTGGCGGTGTCGATGATCGCGGCCAGGGTGGTGGACTTCCCGCTGCCGGTCGGGCCCGTGACCAGGACCAGCCCTTTCGTATAGCCGGCGGCTGCCGTCAGGATGGGCGCGAGCCCCAGATCCTGCGCCGACAGCACCTTGCTGGGGATCTGCCGGAAGACCGCCGCGCAGCCGTACTTCTGATTGAAGAAATTCGCCCGGAAGCGCGCCACCCCCGGAATTTCATAGCCGAAGTCCACGTCGCCGGTCTCTTCGAAGGTCTTGATCTTGGTCTCGGGAGCGATTTCGTACAACATCGCCTTGAGCTCGTCCTGTTCCAGGACCTTGTATTTGACCCGTTCCAATTCACCGTGCAGACGCAGGATCGGCTGCTGGCCGGACACCAGGTGGAGGTCCGACGCGCCCTGATCGAACATCAGCTTAAAGAAGGCATCTATCTTTGCCATGGTCTACGCCCCCTCTGTCCGTTTTCAAGAAGCCTATGAGTCCCCACGTGGTGAAAAAGTATCACAACATACAGGGCAGGTCAACCATGCCGGAGGAGGCTGAATATGCGCTCTTCCAGCGCGTCTTGTCGCATTGACAACGGCGTCCGGCCGTCATACGCTGTGAGGGCCCATGCTCGACTTATCCGAGTCCATCCCCTGCGAGTTCTGCGCGGGCGTCATCCCCGTCCAGGCCGATTCCCGGGTCCATATGGTCAGGCTCGACGAAGGCCAGGCCCTCTTCTTCATCTGCCCGGCCTGCGGCCGTCTCCAACGCCCCCGCATCATCAAGGACAACCAGCTCTTCCTGGTCAACCTCAGCGACGAGCAGATGAAAACCCTCCAGTTCCTCTACAAGATGAACCTGTAGCCCCCCTCCCTGTTTTTTTACCTTTTTCCTCCCTCCCGTGTCTCATTGACAGGGACAGTCAATCAGCCTAATCTTCAAGATGCGGAGGCGCCATGGATCAGGAACTGGTTCAGTATCTCGATGCGCGGTTCAACGGGCTCGCTACGGACCTTAACGAGCGGTTTGGCCGGATTGAGCAACGACTGGACTCACACGATCAGCGGTTCGATCGGATCGAACGCCGGCTCGATGGACACGACCAGCGCTTTGAGTCGATTGACCGGCAGTTCATGCAAGTCAACCAGCGAATCGATGACCGGTTTGAGGAAGTCAAACGCCATACGGGCGTGCTGGTCGAAGACCTGCGCCGTCAGATTCAACTTGTAGCCGAGGGCCTTACCATGCACGTCCAGGTTCAGCATGTGCAGGAACGGGAATATTTCGAACGCAAGTTTGACGAAACCCAGGCCCTCTTCCGCGCCACGTATGGCGATCTTCGCCACCGCGTCGAGAACCTCGAACGAGATCAGAACTAGACTTCCGTTCGCCCTGAGGCTCTCGAAGGGCTATCTTCGACCCTCGCCCGGGGAACCCGTTGCTCTTCAGAATGCAATGGGTCAATGGAGAGGGTGCGGGTGAGGGGTTCTTATCCGACGTAGGGGCGCACCTGCGTGTGCGCCCGTCCCCCCTTCTTACATTTCAGGCGTTCAGAGCACACCGTGCCCCAAACAAAGTAGCCTGGCCCCTTTTTCTGCTCACATGTCCCCTTATTCTGCTGTTCCCCCTGCCTAAATTTTCCTTCCGGTTTTACCTTTTGCTGACCTGCCGTGTCTTATTGACAAGGAAGGCTGATCGTCTTAATCTTTCACACAGGAGGCGGTATGGATCAAGAACTCGTTCAATACCTGGACGGTCGATTCAATGAGGTAAATGACCGGATCGACGAGGTCAAACGCCACAGCGGCGTGCTGGCCGAAGGACTTCATCGTGAAGTGCGCCTTGTAGCCGAAAGCCTGGCGGTCCATATCGAAGCTGAAGGCGTCCGGCACCAGGCCATCCAAGAGCAATTCCGCGAAACCCGCGCCCTCATTCATCTCTCCTACGAACAGCTCCACCAGCGCGTGGAGCACCTCGAACGGAACAGGCCGGCCTAGCCAGGCGATACGCCCTCCCCAACCCGAGAACCGTTCTTCGTAGGGGCGCACCTGCGTGTGCGCCCGTCTGCTCAGGCGGGCCCTCATTCACCCCAAACAAAGTAGCCTGGCCCCTTTTTCTGCTCCCAATGTGTTTTGAAGAGGCTCGTATTTCCTTCTCTGCATCGGAAGAGAAACCACT
>CAYLLY010000044.1:1694-16388 GCA_964384595.1 uncultured Nitrospirales bacterium | reverse complement strand
CCCGGCGGTTCTTCCAATAGCAGGATTCGTCATGCTCGGTGCACACCGGCCGCTCCTTGCCGTAGCTGGTGACGACCACCTGGTTCCTGATGCCGAGGCCTGTCAGGAACCGCTGGGTCTCCTTCGCCCGCTTCTCCCCCAACACCAGATTGTATTCGCGGCTCCCGCGCTCGTCGCAATGGCCCTCGATGAGGAGCTTGACGTTGGAGACCTGCTTCAACGCCTCGGCGCTCTGGGTCAGGTTTTTCTTCCCCTCGGTGGTGAGGGCCCACTTATCGAACGCGAAATAAATGTCCGCGAGCTGCTTCTGCGCCGCTTCCCGCGCCCTGCGCGCATCGATCTCCGCCTGGTCGGCCTTGGCCACCACCATGGGCGGAGGCTTCACCGCCTCATCCTTGGGAGACTTGGCGATGCCTTGCAACGGACCGTCGCCTCCGGCGCCAGCCGACCCGCCGCCGGGGCCTCCGGATGATGATCCCGCGTCGGCTTTGGCTTGGGCATCTCGCGGTTGGCTTATATCGCCGCCCGGACCCGCTGAGCCGCCACCCGGCCCCATTGACCCGCCGCCTGGACTTCCCGATGCCCCAGTGTCGGCTTTGGCCTGGGTGTCGCGTGGCTGGATCATGCCGCCTCCGCCCGCGCCCCCGCCCGCACCGCCATCCACCTTGGCGCCGGCTTGCGCGGTCTCGGCCCCAGACGTCGTCGCCACGACGCTTTTCTTGGAGCATCCACCCACAGCCAGGATGACGGCCAGACCGGCGACTCCGATCCAATAGAGTGACCTTCCCCCTCCGACCCTCATGTACATTTCCCCCTTATGTAGCTGACTGGGCACCCGTACGATCTGATAACTCACCGTGGCCTCCTTCCAGTGTGCGTGAACAATCACGGCGGCGACCATGCGGGGTCGTCGTTGTAAGTCCCGTTGGCGGTCAACCGCTCCAGCCCCGTGCCGTCGGCATTGATCATATAGATATCGCGCTTCCCATTGCGAGTGGAACTGAACACCACATGCCGGCCGTCGGCGGACCAGGACGGCGACTCGTCGTTGCTGGACCCCAACGTCAACTGCCGCCACTGCTGCCCGTCCGGGCTGATCACGCAGAGCTTGAGGAGCCGCCGGTCATCCCGGCACACATACGCGATCCAATTCCCCTTCGGCGACCACGCGGCGGCGGTATTATAGCTGCCTTCGAAGGTCAGCCGGCGGACGTTCGTCCCGTCCGCGCTCATCAGATAGATCTGCGGGCTTCCGCCCCGGTCGGAGGTGAAGGCGATCTCACGGCCCGTCGGCGACCAGGTGGGCGCCAGATCCGCCGCCCAGTGGTCCGTCAGCCGTTCAAACCGCCTGCCCGCTTTGTCGACCTTGTAGATCTCGGCGTTCCCGTCTTTGGTGGTGGTGAAGGCCAGATCCTCACCGCCCGGCGCCCACTCGGGCGTGATGTTGAGCCCCGGAAAAGCCACGAGCGCCCGCCGATGCCCGGTCCCCAGATCGAGCTCATGAATCTGGGGGTCCTTCCCCTCCCGATACGTCACGAAGGCCAGCCGCTGCTTGTCCGGCGACCAGCTCGGCGCCAGGTTCAAGAACGCGTCGAACGTGACCTGCCGGGGATTATACCCGTCGTAATCCATCACGAACAGTTCCTTGTTGCCGCCCTTCTCCGAGACAAAGGCGATACGGCTGCGGGCAATCCCCTGCTCCCCGGTGAAGTGAAAGACCAATTCATCCGCGAAGCGGTGCGCCATCTGGCGGACAACGTCGGGACTGCCCACGTAGCGCTTGCCGCCGACCTGCTCTTTCCGGTTGTAATCGTACAGGGTCCCTTCCATGACGGCATCCGGGCCGCGCGGCAGGATCGAGCCCCACACTTGAACCGCCCATCCCGCCTCACCCGCCCGGCGTATCGCTTCGTCGTCCGGCGCGGAATTGACGACTGCCTTGATGCCCAGCTTCTCCAGGTCGGCGACGTCGAACAAGAGCGAACGGCGCAGGTCCGCCTTCAGCACTTCAAGGGGGACCTGCCCGTTCAGGGAAAGGCCTTCCGTGAAGGGAAAGACGGCGATCGGGATCTTCTGGATCGCCCCCCGTGTGGCGTCTATGAACACCTCGACCGCTCCGGAGGATACCACGAACACGGCTGAAACCATGAGCAGCGCCGCCGACAGACCGAGGACGGAAGGGCAGCGCATCGCCGAGTGTAACCGAGCGCGCATCGCCGGTTACGACTCCTGTTTCCGGTTGTACGTGAAACTGGTGACGGCCACGAACGGCTCTCCCTTCATGTCGGCGGGCAGAGGCGGCAAGTGCCGGAGCTCCCGCAACACGCTTTGGACCGCGCGGTCATACGCGTCATTCCCCGACGACTTGCTGAGCTGAAACTCCTTGATGACCCCGTCCGGCAGGATGACCATCCGAATGGTGGCCGTCGAATCACCGGCGCTCTCGAGCACGCTTCGAACGCCGGGATCGGTATCGGCGTTCCAGACCCGATTGATCGCCGCCTCCAGGAGCGGGCAATAGGCCCGCGCTTTCGGAGGGCACCGCTCCAGCGCGGCCGTTCGGGGCACCGCCGCCGTCCCCTGGGAAGCAAGCGCCACGGCCGGGGCGGAGGAAACCGTGGGAGCCTGCGGCCGGACCGGGTCCGCCTTGGCGGCCGCCGCCGGCTTTGATTCTTGCGCGGGCGTGTGTGGAGCCGGCAACTGGCCCAGCAGTTTGTTGATCTCGTCGGTTGCTTTCGGCTTGGAGACGGTAGGCGCGGGTGGAGCGGCCGGCTTACTCGCCGCCGCGTTCGGCGATTTCATGAGCGATTCCTCCACGCGCCTGAGAACCTCCTTGATGTCTTGCGGGGTGTCGCCTTTTGGAGCGGCAGGCTCCTGCTTGACGACCGGAGGAGCCGGCGTGTCCCGTTTGGCGGGAGGCTCAGCCGGAAGCGGCTTCGGCGGTTCGGCTGGGGCCGCCACGGGAGCTTTCTGAACCGGCGCGACCGGCCTGGGCACGGCGACGTCTTGGATACGTTTCTGCAACACCTCCACCCGTCGCTCTTGCACCGGCGGTGGAGCGGCGTGAGGAACAGGGGCGGCCCGCTCAACAGGCTTCGGCACGGGAGGCGGGCTGGGACTGGCTTGTGGAACCGGCTTGGGTTCGGGCCGGGGCTCGACTTGCGCCGGCGGGGCCGGCGACGCCCCTTTCGACACCAGCATCACTTGAATGGCCGCCATCCCCATCGGCGGCATCTTCACGAGCGGAACCGCTGACAACATCGCCAGGACGGCCACGTGCGCCGCCAGGGACACCAACGCGCTTCGCCGCATCTCATCGGGAATACCGGCTGTCATCGGACTCGTCGGGCGCGCTTGCTATTTGACCCGCTCCTCCATAATCGGATCGGTGACCATCCCGAGCTTGACGATCCCCGCCTTCTTGATGCTGTCCATGACCTGCACCACCGTCCCATACGGAACGTCCTGGTCGGCCCGCAGGAACACCGCGACCTCGGGGTTCTTGTGGTGCAAGGCGTCCATCTTCTGCTGGAGCTTCGCCAGGGGCACCGCCTCCTTGTCCACATACACGCGGCGATCCCGTTCGACCGTCAGCACCACGCGCTCTTCCGGCTTGATCGTGTTGGAGGCGGACCGGGGAAGGTTGATGTCCATGCCCCGATACAGCATCGGCGCCGTGACCATAAAAATCACGAGCAGCACCAGCACCACGTCCACCAGCGGGATGACGTTGATCTCGGCCATGAACCGGCGGCGGCGGGCTTCGATCATGGCTGCCCCGCGCCTTCCCGGATGCCCCGCATCTCCAACGCGTTCGTCAGTTCGATGGCGAACCGATCCATCCGGAACGCCATCGAGCGCACGCGCGAGAGGAAATAATTGTACGCGATCACCGCCGGAATGGCCGCGAACAGGCCCCCGGCCGTCGCCACGAGGGCCTCGGCCACGCCGGGCGCGACGGCTTGGATGCTGGCCGAGCCCTGCGTCCCGATCTGGTGAAAGGCGTCGATGATGCCCAGCACGGTCCCCAGGAGCCCCACGAACGGCGTGATGTTGCCGGTCGTCGCGAGAAACGGGAGATAGGATTCCGTCTTGTTGATCTGCTCCTGGATCGCATGCGCCAGGACGCGCTCCACGTACCGCTGCGTCGGCAACCCCTCGCCGCCGTTGCCGAGACCCTCGATCGGCAGCCGCGAGCCCCCGCCATTGCCGTCGAGTTGATAGCACACCGCGACTTCCACATAGACGGCCGCAACGCCGCTGTCTTTATGCAGATGGACATCGCGGGAGGCTTCGAGCGGATATTCATAGCGGCTGAAGGCCTTCAGGAAGCGCTGGTCCGCGGCCTCGAGCGCGCGAAAGAACCGCCACTTGTAGAGGATGACGGTCCATGAGCCGACGGAGAAGAGCACCAGGGTCAGGAGTACGATCTTGGAAACGAGACCCAGCGAGGAGAAGAAATCAACCAGGCCGAAGCGAAACAGCATTGCGCGCGCGAACCCCCCTCACCTTCCGACGTTTGCTACCTGACGCCCATCCGCCCCGGGGCGGAAGAAAAAATGGCGGGGCCGACGGGATTTGAACCCGCGACTTCCAGATTGACAATCTGGCGTCCTAAACCAGGCTGAACGACGGCCCCGTAAAGAAATTCGTAGCAAAAATCGTGGTAGGCGGAACAGGGGTCGAACCTGTGACCTCTGCCTTGTAAGGGCAGCGCTCTGACCAGCTGAGCTATCCGCCCAAGCAGACGCAAAAATAAATTCATATCACGTTGGAAAACAAGCTGATACTAACAACTCCCCGCCTTTCTGTCAACAACACACTCTCCCCGTCATCCCCGTGGGTGATAGCGTTTGTGGAGTTGCTTCAGCCGCTCTTTTTCGACATGGGTGTAGATCTGCGTCGTCGAGATGTTGGCGTGACCCAGCAGGGTCTGCACGACCCGCAGGTCGGCGCCCCCTTCCAGAAGGTGCGTGGCGAAGGAGTGCCGCAGCATGTGCGGCGAGATCGGCCGCCGGATCCCGGCCGCCAGCACGTAGCGGCGCAGGACCTTCCAGAACCCCTGCCGAGTCATGCCCTTGCCGGTGCGGGTCACGAACAGACGGTTGGAGGTTCGCGTCTTGAGCAGGTGCGGGCGCCCGCTCTCCAGATATCGGCGGAGTTTTCGCAACGCGACGGCGCCGAGCGGCACCACGCGCTGCTTGGATCCCTTGCCGGTGGCCCGGAGAAAGCCGACCGCCGCATTGACGGTCTCCAGATCCAGCGTGATCAATTCAGAGACGCGAAGCCCGGTCGCGTAAAGGACTTCCAGCATGGCATCATCCCGCAAGGCCTCGGGCTGTCGCCCAAGTGGCGACGGCAGGCGCGACGGCGCATCCAGTATCCGCTGGACCTCGGCGAAAGACAGCGCCTTGGGCAGGCGCCGGGACGCCGTGGGGACGGTGACGCTCAGGAAGGGATCGTGGTGGATCGCTCCCTCGCCGAGGAGAAATCGATAAAATCCGCGAAATGCCGCGACGCTGCGCGCGACCGACGGCGCCGCCAACCCCTGGCCGCGCAAAAATTCCAGCAGCCGCGGGACGTCGGCGCGGGTCACGGACGCCGGTTCCCCGCGCCCTTCTCCCTGCAAGAACGCCTGCAGCTTGGCGAAATCCCGCCGGTATCCCTCCACTGTGTTCGCGGACAGGCCCCGCTCCGCAATCAAGCCGGTGAGGTATCTATCGAACCACTTGACCGTCTGCACGCCAGCCTCCTGCGACCTTAGGCGCGCTTACCTTACCACAGGTCTTGCCAACGGTAACGCCTCCAGGTTACCTTGCACGTCCTTAAGGAGCCAGCCTATGGAACGATTGATCTCGGTCAGAACCCAATCCGATATCCTGCCGGCGTTCCGGGGAACGCCGATCGAGACCCTGCTTGCCTACCAGAACCTCGGTGTGCCGCATGCGTCGCACGAGAAGGCGGAGCTGCTCATCGGCATGTGCATGGACAACCGCAAGCATCTGCGGATTCCGGAGAACTTCGCGTTCATCCTCCGGGCGGGCGGCGGCAACCTCCGGTACAGCGAGTTCAAGGTTTCTTACGCCATCGCGATCGGGGGCGTATCGGCGATCGCGCTGCTCGGCCATACGAACTGCGGGATGGTCAACCTGATGGGCAGGCGCGAGCAGTTCATCACGGGGCTGGTCCAGAAGGCCGGCTGGGATCCGGAATGGGCCGAGGCGCATTTCCAGCACTTCGCCCCGATGTTCGAGATCGGCAATGAGGTGGATTTCGTGCTGAGCGAAGCGAAGCGGCTCCGTCTGAGATATCCGAAACTGTTGGTCGCGCCGCTCCTCTACCGAACCGAGGACAGCCAGCTGTATCAGCTCAAAGAAGGCACACTGTAAACAAAGGGGGACGGAGCGGGACTCCGTCCCCCTGAGAGCGAGAGGCTGCGTTACTTGTTGGGCTGCGGCGTGTAGCGAAGGTAGGGCTTCACCGCCTTGAAGCCCTTGGGAAAGAGCTTCGTGGCTTCATCGTCGCTCACCGCCGGGACGACGATGCAGTCCTGGCCGTCCTTCCAGTTCACCGGCGTCGCCACCTTGTACTTCGCGGTGAGCTGCAGGGAATCCACCACCCGCAATAGCTCGTCGAAGTTCCGGCCGCAGGAGGCGGGATACGTGATCATGAGCTTGATCTTCTTGTCCGGCCCGATGACGAACACCGACCGCACCGTCATATTGTCCGCGGCGTTGGGGTGGATCATGTCATAGAGCATCGCGACCTTTTTCTCAGGGTCGGCGATCATCGGGAAATTCACCGTGCAGTTCTGGGTTTCGTTGATGTCTTTGGTCCACCCTTTGTGGGCGTCCAAGGGATCCACGCTGATCGCCAACACCTTGACGCCGCGTTTTTCGAACTCGCCCTTGACCTTCGCCATGTAACCCAGTTCGGTGGTGCACACCGGCGTGAAGTCTTTCGGGTGCGAGAACAGGATGCCCCAGCCGCTCCCCAGCCATTCGTGGAAGTTGACGGTGCCTTCCGTCGTCTCCGCCGTAAAATTCGGCGCTTCATCTGCCAACCGTAATGCCATATCCGGCCTCCTTATTTAGAAATTCTATTCTGAAGTTGGTCACTCACTGCTTAACAAACATTATCAAGGTACTCCTCTCCAGGACCGATGCGCAACACTTAACGCTCCGCTCTGAACCTGTTAGTATGGGATACCATGGAACGGACGCCCCCAAGCCGTAATCTCCACAGCCTCATGAGCCACCGCCTGCCGGCTGAAATCTTCAATCGGCTTCAGATTGTAGGCGCGCTGGCCGACGAATTGGGCGTGTCCGCATACCTGGTCGGCGGCCTGGTCCGAAACCTCCTGCTGGGACGCGCAACGCTCGACGTCGACATCGCGGTGGAGGGCGACGGCATGGCTTTCGCCCGGCGCCTGGCCGACCGGCACAAAGCCGCCTTGAAGATCTTCGAGCGGTTCGCCACGGCCTACGTCGTCTTTCCCGACCGCATGAAATTCGACGTCGCGAATACCCGCGCCGAGCAGCCCGCCCACCTTGGCGCCGGCGCCGAGGGAGCCTGGAGTATCCCGGCCGGAGACTTTTGCCCCATTGCGCGGGACCTCATGCGGCGGGACTTCACCATCAATACCCTTGCCATCCATCTGAACGCCGGACGGTTTGGGCAACTGCTGGATCCCGCCGGAGGACTGCGGGACCTGCGCACGCGCACCATCCGCGCCGTCTACGATTCCAGTTTCGCGGACGACCCCGCCCGCGTCTATCGAGCCGTCCGATTCGAGCGTCGCTTTGGGTTCATGATCGAACGGCGCACCCTGCGCCTGCTCAAGGAGGCAACCGCGCAAGGGCTGGTTCACACTCTTCCCGGCCATCGCGTGAAGAATGAGCTGATGCTGCTGCTGGCCGAACCGGATCCGGCCCGCACGATCGGACGCCTGTCCGCTCTCAACCTGCTCCACCCCCTTCACCCTGGTCTGCGCCTGTCACCCCGCCTCAAGGCCCTGTTGGCCGGCCTTGCGAACGCGCTGGAGTGGTGGGGGCGACGATTCCCGGATCGCCCCATCGAGCGCCCGCTCATTCATTTCACGGCATTGACTGATGGATTGAGCGCGCCGACCGTGCATGCCCTCATGAAGCGGCTGGTGCTCCCGGAAGGACAGGCAGAAAAAGTCCGAACGGTCAAACACCGCCTGGAGCCCATCCTGCGCCGTCTGGGCAGGAGCCGTCCGCTGACGCCGTCTCAGGCCTATCGGCTCCTGTCAGGCCTGCCGGACGAAGGCCTGGTCCTGCTCGTGGCGGAAGCGGCATCCGCGAGCGTGAAGCGCCTGGTATCCGCGTATCTGACCACCTACCAACCCACCCGGCTGGCCATCAGCGGCAAGCATCTGGCTTCCATGGGATTGAAATCGGGCCCCGTCTACAAGGCGGTCCTGGACCGCGTGCTCGACGCGAAACTGGACGGCAAGATCGCAACCGAGAGAGAGGAACGTGAACTGGCGCAACGGCTCGTGAAGAAGGTCGCGGTCTGATGGACGTCATCACCACCCATCTCAATGCGGATTTCGATGGGCTGGCCTCGATGGTCGCGGCGCGCAAGCTCTACCCGGGCGCCCTGCTCGTGTTCCCGGGCGGCGCCCAGGAAACGGTGCGCAGTTTTCTCGCCGTCCACGATCTGGGGATCACGAGATTAAAAGACCTCGACCTGGAACAGGTCACGCGGCTGGTTCTCGTGGACACGCAGGAGCCCGAGCGCGTCGGCGCGCTGAAAAATCTCTTCGCCAAGCCCGGTGTGCAGATTCACGTCTACGACCACCATCCGGACCCCGATCAGCCCGCCGGGGAAACCGCGCTGCCGCGGGCGGACCTTCGCCAGGTTGAGCAGGTCGGCGCGACGACGACGATCCTGGTCGAGCAACTGCAGGCGCGGGAGATTCCGCTCACACCGTTCGAGGCCACCGTCCTGGCCCTCGGTCTCTACGAGGAGACCGGGTCCCTGGCCTACGCCTCGACCACGCCGCGGGACCTGGACGCGGCCGCTTACGTCCTGCGCGCGGGCGCAGACCTCAATATCGTGTCCGACACGTTGCGGAGCCATCTTGATCCGGATCAGGTCGCGCTGCTCAACGATCTGCTCCATTCGGGCGAGACCTACTACCTCGAGGGCCGCAAGGTCCTGCTGGCCACGAGCGCGTATGACCGCTACCGCGGCGACCTCGCCGACGTGGTGCACAAGCTAGCCGACATGGAAGGGCTCGACGCGGTGGTCGCGGCCATCGCGATGGACGACAAGATCGAGATCATCGGCCGGAGCCGGCGCCCCGAGATCGACGTGGGCCAGGTCGCCCGGGAGTTCGGCGGCGGCGGCCACGCCGTCGCGGCGGCAGCCAGCGTCAAGGGCCGGACCCTGGTCGAGGTCAAGGAACAGCTCGGACAACTGCTGACCGAACGCTACCGCCCCACCTTGCTGGCCAAGGACGTCATGACCACGCCGGTCAAGGCCATCAACGAGGACGCGACGGTGGCCGACGCCGAGAGCCGCATGACGAAGTACGGAGTCAACGTCCTGCCGGTGCTGGACGGCAGGGATCGCTACCTGGGTCTGGTTACGCGGGAGATCATCCAGAAGGCCCTGTTCCACCAGTTCGGCAAATCGCCGGTGCTCGCCCTGATCCAGACCGACGCCTATACGGCCGAGCCGGAAACGCCGTTCCGGCACATCGAGGGCCGCATGATCGAGCGCAACCAGCGATTCGTGCCCGTGCTCCGCGACGCGAAGGTGATCGGCGTCATCACCCGGACCGATCTCCTCCGCACGCTCCACGATGACGTCCTGCTCGCGGCGAGAGTCCGTGCAAAAGGCCAGGCCCTGCCGGCCGATCTGACGCCCTCGCCCTTCCGGCGCAATATCAAGAGCCTGTTGCGGGAACGCCTGCCGGACCACGTCTTCGCCGTGCTGGAGCGGGCCGGCGAGCTGGCGGAGCGCACCGGTGTGTCGGCCTACGTGGTGGGAGGCTTCGTGCGCGACCTCCTGCTGGGGAGGCCGAACCTGGACCTGGACCTCGTCATCGAGGGCGACGGGATCGCCTATGCGCGCGCGCTGGGAGCCGAGGTCAAGGCCACCGTCAAGGCCCACGAGCGTTTCGGCACCGCCGTCCTCATCTTCCCGGACGGATTCAAGCTGGACGCGGCGACCGCCCGCACCGAGTACTACGAGTACCCGACGGCGCTCCCGACCGTGGAGCGCAGTTCGATCAAGAAAGACCTCTACCGCCGCGACTTCACGATCAATACGCTGGCGATCCGCCTGAACGCCGGCCGCTTCGGGGACCTGATCGATTTCTATGGCGGCCAGCACGACCTCAAGGAAAAGACGATCCGCGTGCTGCACAGCCTGAGCTTCGTCGAGGATCCGACGCGGGTGTTCCGGGCCATCCGCTTCGAGCTGCGCTTCGGGTTCAAGCTGGGCAAGGAGACGCTCACCCTGATCAAGGGCGCGGCCAAGATGGATCTCTTCCATCGCCTGTCCGGCTCGCGCCTGATGGAAGAGCTCATCCTCCTGTTTTCCGAAGAGGAGCCGCGCAAGGCCATCGCGCGCCTGGCCGAGTTGGACCTGCTCCGCTTCATCCATCCGGGCCTCAAGTGGTCGCCCCGCCTGGAGGCGCTGCTCAAGGCCGTCGAGGACGCGCTGGACTGGTACAAGCTGCTCTACCTCGATCACAAAATGGACGCCTGGGTGGTCTATTTCACGGCGCTCATGGAAGTAGTGCCGGACAAGGCCGTGAAGGAAACCTTGAAGCGGCTGCCGGTGCCGGAACGACAGGCCGAAAAAATCCGCGCGGGGCGGTTCAACTCGTACGCCCTCTTGCGGCAACTGTCGAAACGGCCACCTCTGAAGCCGGCCGAGACCTACCGCACGCTGCTCGGCCTTGCCGACGAGGTCTTGCTGATCCTGATCGCCAAGACGAAATCGGAACCGGTCAAGCGTCAGATCTCGGCCTACCTGACCGCCTACCGGCACGCGAAGCCGTCGCTGACGGGAGAGGACTTGAAGAAGATGGGCCTGAAGCCCGGACCGCTCTACAGGAAGATTCTGGACCGCCTGCTCGACGCCCGCCTGAACGGCGAGGTCGCATCCGAGGCCGACGAGCGGGCGCTGGCGAAAAAGATCGCAAAGCTGTAAGGAAGGAATCGCACATGGCTGTTCCCTGGACCATCATCGGTTCCCTCATCAGATTCCTGGCCCCGAACATTCCCGACCTCATCGACGCCGTCAAAAATTTGAAACGGGAACAGCAGCACGAGAAGGTCGTCCTCGACGATACGGCCACGCGCGTGCTCGAACTGGAGAAGCGCATCGCCGCGCAGTTGCAGCTCATCGAGCAGTTGACGGCCCAGTTCGTGAAGCTGGAGCGGGCGTTCGTGTGGGCCCTCGGAGCCTCGATCTTCGCCGCGCTCCTGGCCCTGATTGCGCTGGGGGTCGTGTTCTTAAAGTGACAGAAAGGGGTCCGGCTCCACGCGGAAGGGAGCCAGACCCCTCAACTCTTGGCCGGGACGAACTTCAGGGCCGCGGAATTGATGCAGTAGCGCAGGCCGGTGGGCGGCGGGCCGTCGTCGAACACGTGGCCCTGGTGGCCGCCGCAGCGGGCGCAATGCACTTCCGTCCTCGGATGGAGCAGCTTCCAGTCCGTTTTCTTCTCGACGGCTTTCTCAGAAATCGGCTCCCAGAAGCTCGGCCACCCGGTCCCGCTGTCAAACTTGGACTTGGAGGAAAACAGCGGCAAATCGCACCCGGCGCAAAGGTATGTGCCCGGAGTTTTGCTGTTGTGGTACGCGTTCTGAAAGGGCTTCTCCGTCCCTTCCTGGCGCAGGACGCGATACTGCTCAGACGTCAACATCGCCTTCCATTCGGCGTCCGTCTTCGTAATCTTCACAATCTCAACCATTTTCCCGGCCTCCTTGGCTTGTGCCGACATTATACCCACAGCCTTGGTCAGTATGCCTAACCCCAGCACCGCGCCGGCCTTGAGTGTGGTTCTCCGAGTCATCATCTGGTCCTCCCTTCACCCCTCTACGGTCGGGCGCAGCGCGCGGTTTCATGCGGCGCCCCATGACCAATGAGTCTCGGAGCCGGCCGATTCATTACACCCATGTGCGGCGCTTCGCAGGGAAGGAGAACGTAGAGCAGCGGATTACTTGTCGGGATAGCGTTTATTCAGGCACTCCGGGCAGACGCCATGACTGAAATCGGCCTCGGAATGAGCTTTTATGTAACTTTCAACCGTCTGCCACCGGCCCTGGTCGTCGCGAATTTTCTTGCATTGTCCGCAGATGGGTAGTAAGCCCCGCAGACCCTTGACTTCCAGGAGGGCTTGTTCCAATTCCTGTTCCCGGGCCTTGCGGCGGTCCATCTCGCGCTTCAGCCTTAACGCCGAGCGCATCCGGGCGAGAAGCTCCACCCGCTTGATGGGCTTCGTAAGATAGTCCGTGGCTCCTGCGGCAAAGGCCGCCTCCAGAAAACCCGCTTCCGACATGGCCGTGACCATGATGATGGGAGTATCGCAAAAACGCTCCACCGCCTTGATGCGACGACAGGCTTCCACCCCATCCAAGCCGGGCATATTAATGTCCATGAGCACCGCATCGACGTCAACAGGAGCCATGCCGGAGCCACCCATCCCAAGACGCTCAAAAGCCGCCGCCGCCGATTCGGCGAACAGGATGTCCTGGTACCCGGCCGATTCCAGGAGCACGCTCAGCATCTCCCGGACTTCCAGGGTGTCGTCAACAACGAGGATGCTCATCGGTCCGGGCTGCCTCCCTGACGCTCGCGTTCCGATTGTTTCCGCTGCAACTCCTGTAGCTCCATCTGCTTGATCTGTATCTCACGACTGTCTTCCTTGGGCTCGTAATAGGCGGGCTTGTAGCCGTAGAACGCGCTCATGTAGAAGGTGACCACGACCCCTAAAATCGAGGCGCCCACGATGAGCAATATCGGCAGCCGGTTGTAACGGTACCACGCCCTTACTGAAAAATTGAGCCTGCGCAGCGGACGTCTTTTGACCATCTTCACGACGTCCGATCTGGTCGCGATCCCCTTTATCGCTCCAATCGGCACGGGCTTGGGGGGAATGGGCGGCGGGGGCACATCGGCAAACCTGATGACATTCGGCCCCGCCAGGTCCGGAGAGCCGTCGCCTGCGCGGCGCGCTTGCTCCCGCACAATGCCGGTCAGAGCGCCTGAGTCGGCGAGATTGAGCCGGAGAATATCGTCCAGCGTCAGCAGCGTGACCAGGAAACCGTCCTGGTCCACAATCGGCAACCGCCGGATGCCGTGCCGCCCCATGAGCGCGACGGCATTCCCCACGCTCTCGCTTTCGGCAATCGTCACCAGCGGCGAGGACATGATCGTCCCCACCATGATTCGCGCCGGGTCCAGTCCGGGAGCCGTAACGCGCACCGTGATATCGTGGCCGGTCACGATCCCGATCGGTTTGAAAGCATCCGTCACAATGACGGCGCTCACGCCCTTTGCGGCCATCAGCTTAACCACGTGCCGCACGGAAATATCCCGCGGGGCCGTGTGGACCGCCGCCTGTGAGCCTCTATCGACTTCCATGGGCACAGTATAGTCCGTATTGACTTCTACGACAAATCCAGGCTCATGCGTCTTACCCTTTGGACTTCTCCCAGCGATCGATGAGGATGCCCTCGCGGAGACCGTAGTCGCTGACGAGGCACTCGACGAACCCGAACCGCTCCATGCACTCCAGCAAGATCAGCGTGCCGGCCACCATGAGGTCCTCGCGGCCCGGCTCGAGCCCCTTCAGTTCCCGCCGTTGGGCGTGGGTGCGGGACGTCAAATCGTCCAGAATGCGGCGGACCGTGTCCCATGAAAGCCGGTAATTGTGGATGCGCTTCGGCATATAGGTGTCCAGTTTTTGGTCCATCGCCGCCAGCGTCGTGATGGTCCCGGCCGTCCCGACCAGGCGGAACCCGACCACTGAGCCGAGCTTGTCCTTGACCGCATTGAAATGGGAGCGGATGCGGGTGCGCGCTGCCGCCACGTCATCGGGCTTCGGAGGATCGCTCCGCAGGCAGTCCTCGGTCAGGCGGACGACCCCTTCGTTGATCGACACCACCGCAGGCGGCCGGTCGGGCGCCGCCTTGATGAATTCGGTGCTGCCGCCGCCGATGTCGAGCGCGACGTACCGCTCCACATCGGGCGGGAGACCCGACCGGATGCCCCGGAGCGACAGCCTCGCCTCCTCCTCGCCCGACAGGACCGCCACGTCCCAGCCGGTCCTGCGCTTCACTTCGGCCAGGAACTCGTCGCGGTTGACGGCGTCGCGGACGGCGCTCGTGGCCACCGCCACCACCTCGCGCGCGCCGGCCTTTTCGATCCGCGGCATCCATTCGACGATCGCGTCGATCGCGCGGGCCATCGGCGCCGCTTGCAGGCGGCGGCTCGGCTGCAGGCCTTCACCCAGACGGACAATGCGGCGATCCGAATCCAGCTCGCGAAGCCGCCCGTCCAACACGCGCGCGACCAGCAGACGCAGCGCCAGCGTTCCGATGTCTATTCCGGCATAAATCGGCATGGCCGTCCCATTAGACCCTCATTGTTCCTTGATCTGGTCCCGCTCGAATCGGATGCGCGCCTCTTCCTGTCTGAGCTGATCGA
>CAYLLY010000044.1:0-1594 GCA_964384595.1 uncultured Nitrospirales bacterium | reverse complement strand
TTGATCTGGTCCCGCTCGAATCGGATGCGCGCCTCTTCCTGTCTGAGCTGATCGACTTTCTCGAAGAGGCCCCGCATCTCCTTGTCGTCCAGCACGCTCCCGCCCTTCCGCTCGATCAACTGGAAGGCCCGCTCGCCGGCCGCGCGCAGGTGATCCCGGATCTGATCCTCGACCTTGTAAAGCTCGAACTTCAGGCGGAGCAGCTCGATCTCCCGCAGGGACTGATCCACGGTTTCGGCGGACCCCTGGCGGACCATCGCCCAGCCGGTGCGGAGATCGTTTTTGAACTTGCGAAATCGCGGATTCATGACACCGACGCCAGCTCCAACTTCTCCCGCCACCGGCGGTGCAGGGCCACCTTGAGCTCCGCGTGCTCGGGCCGGGCCAGCTCGGGATCGCGCTCCAGCAGCCGCGCCGCCTCCTCGCGGGCCTCTTCCAGAATCTTCACGTCGCGGATGAGATTGGCCACCCGCAAATCGGTCGGTCCCCACTGCCGCGTCCCGAAGAACTCCCCCGGGCCGCGGATGCTCATGTCTTCTTCGGCGATGACGAACCCGTCGTGGCTCTTGACCACGGCCTCCAGGCGCCGCCGCGCGTCTTCCGACAGGCGGCCCGGCCCCATCAGCAGGCAGTAAGATTGATGCGCCCCGCGGCCCACGCGCCCGCGAAGCTGGTGAAGCTGCGCCAGCCCGAACCGGTCGGCATGCTCGATCAGCATCACCGTCGCGTTGGCGACGTCGATACCGACTTCGATGACCGTCGTGGCCACCAGCGCCTGGATGCGGCCGGCCTTGAAGTCCGTCATGACGCGGTCCTTCGCCTCGCTCTTCATCCGCCCGTGGATCAGCCCGACTGTCCATTTCGAAAACACGTCGCGCTGCAGGCGCTCGGCCCCCGTGATCGCCGCCTGCAGGTCCACCTTCTCCGACTCTTCCACCAGCGGGAAGACGACATAGGCCTGCCGACCCTGCGCGAGTTCCTCTTCGATCAGGCGGTAGGCGCGCACCCGCTGGTTCTCCGCGAAGAGGAGCGACCGGATCGGCGTCCGGCCGGGCGGCATCGCGTCGATGACGGACAGGTCCAAGTCTCCGTACAGCGTCAGCGCGAGGGTCCGCGGGATGGGCGTGGCGGTCATCACCAGCACATCGGGCGCGTAGCCTTTTTCTTTGAGCGTCGCGCGCTGCAGGACACCGAACTTGTGCTGCTCGTCGATGACGGCCAGCCCGAGCTTATGGAACGCGACGCCCTGCTGGATCAGGGCGTGCGTGCCGATGACGATGTGGGCCGCGCCCCCGGCGATGGCGGCCAGGGCCTCGGCGCGCTTTTTCCCGGCGCGTCCCCCCACCAGCAGGACGCACGCGACTCCGAGCGGCTCCAGAAGGCGGTGCAGATTCAGGTAATGCTGCTCGGCGAGGACTTCGGTGGGCGCCATGAGGGCCGCCTGAAACCCGGAGCCCACGGCGACCAGCATGGCCGCGACGGCCACGACGGTCTTGCCGCAGCCCACGTCCCCCTGGATCAGCCGGTTCATCGGATGGGGGCTCGCCAGGTCCTGGTGAATGTCCCGCAGGACGCGGGCCTGCGCATCGGTGAG
>CAYLLY010000043.1:0-16794 GCA_964384595.1 uncultured Nitrospirales bacterium | reverse complement strand
GATCTCGGCTTCCTGTATCGGCATGTCCAGCGCGCGATGGCCGTAAGCCGCCACCATGCCGATGAGCACGAGCGCGCAGACGAACGCCAGTATCTGCTTCACCCCCCGGCCTTGCCCTCCACCAGCATCACAACTCCCGATTATATGGCCAGCGCATATTCATGGCCGGGCTCTCCATACACCCCCCAGCGCTCCAGAGCCGCTTTGAGCTCTTTGTGCTTTTCGGCGGCATCCCGCAAAGGGATACCGGCCATGACGGCTTCGAAGGCCTGATGAAACGCCCTGCACCCTGCGATGGTGCCCTGGGGATGGCCGTGGATCCCGCCCCCCGCGCCGAAGATCACATCCACCCCGAAGTCCTCCATCATCTGCGGCGCCAACCCCGGATGCATCCCCGCCGCCGGTCCGGGGAAGGTCCGCTTGAGATGATAGAACGGGCAGGCCAGCTCATGCGCGACACGGACCGCGCGCTCGCGCACCAGGGGCACCTTCCCGTATGGGCTGGGATAGATGATCATGTCCGATCCGGCCAGGCGAGGCAGCTTGCCCAGGATCACGTTGGACGCCACGCCGTTCAAAGGCGCCTCATAATAGCTTCCGGCAAATGCCGGATGGGTCAGGATGGGGACGGTAATGGCCGGGTCGGAAGCCAGGTCGGCCAAAGCGGCATAGCCGACCGTAAAGGTATTGACCATGAGCGCGTTGCCGCCCATCTCGATCACCTTCAGGGCTTTCTTGTACATTTTGCCGGGGGAGTCCGTGATATTGACCGTGTAGAGCACCTCCCGTCCTGTTTCCTTCTTGGCGCGCTCCTTGGCCTTGAGGGACGCCTCCAGGCGGGCTTCCACGGTGCAGAACGTGGGATCCGCCAGCAGCTCATCGTCCTTCACCACATCCACCCCGCCCAGGGCCATTTCAAAGAACATCTTGCCCAACGTCGCGGGGGGCGCCCCCACGCAGGGCTTGTACATCCCGACCAGGAGCGGCCTGCCATGGACATTGAGCAGCTTCCGGACCCCCTCGATCCCGAACCGGGGGCCTGGGAAGTTCTCGACAAAGGACTTCGGAAACTGGACATCCACCAGCTTGAGTCGTCCGATCATGGAGATGTTGCCGAACAGCGTCGTGAGTAGCTCCGGGATCTGCCCGTTGATGTTGATGGTCGGATAGGCGATCTGGACGAGAAACTTCCGTGTCTTCACGTCCGGCGGCACGCGATCTTCATAGTCCGGGATCTCGTGGACGCCGATCACCCGGGCCAGGGATTGCTCCTTCACGTCCCAGGTCTCTTCAGGGACCGCCGTCCAGGTCCCGGTGGACTGTTCCACCGCAATGGCCGCGGAGCGAAGCAGCAGGTCGCGGCTTTCCGCCTCCATGTAGTACAGAGCGATGATGAACTCCTCCCGCTTGAGTCCCTCGTAAATGTTAAAGACCTGCGGATCGTACAACATAGCCGTTGTCCTCCTCTCTTCTCATGGATCGGATATCCCTCACCCCCCGGCCTTGCTCTCCACCAGCGCCACGATCTTGGCCAATGCGTCATCGAGACGATCCGTCTGTTTCCCGCCGGCCTGCGCCATCTCGGGACGTCCCCCGCCGGTCCCCCCGATCTCCGCCGCGAGCGGCTTGATGAGTTCCCCGGCCGGAAAGCGCGCCGACAGATCCTTCGTGACGACCAGCAGCAGCGAGGCCTTGTCGTCCTTGACGGAGCCCAGCGCGACGATGCCCGACTTCAGCCTGTCGCGGACCGTATCCGCGAGCGTCCGCAGATCGTTCATCTCCATGCCGTCCACGCGCCGGATATGGATGGAGACGCCCGCCACCGTGCGCGTCTCGCCGCCGCCGCCACCCTGTCCTGTCGCCAGGCGGGACTTGAGCTGTTCGATCTCCTCGTCCTTCTCCTTGAGCGTCGTCACGAGCTTGCGGGCCTTGGCCAGCACGTCGGCCTGGTTGGTCTTGAGCGCGTCCGCCAGCGCGCGAAACTCGTCTTCCCGCTGCTTCAGCAGCTCATACGCTCCCTCACCCGTCTGCGCCTCGATCCGGCGCACGCCGGCGGCCACGCCCGTTTCGGAAAGCAGCTTGAACAGGCCGATTTCGCCGGTGTGCCGGCAATGGGTCCCGCCGCACAGTTCCTTGCTGAATCGATTGATCTCGACCACGCGCACCTGATCGCCGTACTTGTCGCCGAAGAAGGCCAGCGCCCCCGCCTGGACCGCCTCGGCAATGCCCATGACGTTCGTGCGGACCGGCGCGTTGGCCCGGATCCGCTCGTTGACGATGGCTTCCACTTCCTCGAGCTGGCCGGGACGGACCGGTGTGAAATGGGCGAAGTCGAACCGGAGCCGGTTCGGCGCCACCAGGGAGCCGTATTGCTTGACGTGCGGCCCCAGGACTTCCCGAAGCACGGCATGAAGGAGATGCGTGGCGGTATGGTTGCGCGCCGAGCCGAACCGGAGGCGCGGGTCCACGTGCGCCCGCAGCCGGTCCCCCTCACGGATCCGCCCGCGCGTCACAACACCCTGGTGCAGGAAGAGGTCCGGCGCCGGTTTGCTCGTCTGCTTCACCTCGATGACGCCGTCCGGCCCGGTCAGCTCGCCTTGATCGCCCACCTGCCCTCCGCCCTCCGCGTAGAACGGCGTGCGGTCCAGGACGATCTCGACGTCGTCGCCCTCCGCCGCCTCCGTCACCCGCGCGTCCTGCTTCACGATCGCCTGGACAAACCCATCGGTGTCCAGTTCGGTGTAGCCCAGGAACTGTGTCGGCGCCACGATCCCGCCGAGCTCGCTGTAGACCTCCTTGGTCTTGGCCGCCGCGAAGCCGGCGGTCTTGCGCGCCCGCTCCCGCTGCTCCTCGAGGGCGGCCGTGAACCCGGCCTCGTCAAGCGTCAATCCGTGATCTCTGGCCGAATCGGCCGCCAGGTCGAGCGGGAACCCGTAGGTGTCGTACAGCTTGAAGAGATCATCCCCCGGGATGATCGTGCGGTTGGCCTTCTTCGCGTCGGCGACGATCTCGTCGAGCAGGCGGAGCCCCTTGTCCAGCGTGTCCAGGAACCGCTCCTCCTCGGCCTTGGTGACGTGGTCGATCGTGGTCCGGGCCCGCTCCAGTTCCGGATAGGCGCCCTTCATCTCATCGATGACGGGGGCGGTCAGCCGGTACAGGAAGGGACCGTCGAGTCCGATCCCGAGCAGCCGCCCGTAGCGTCCCGCGCGGCGGAGGATGCGGCGCAGGACGTAGCCGCGTCCTTCGTTGGACGGCAGAATCCCGTCGGCGACCATGAAGGAGATGGCCCGCAGGTGATCCGCGATGACGCACATCGCACGATCGGCGTCCCCCGACGAACCGTAATGTTTGCCCGCTGTACCCGCCACGGCACGGATGATGGGCTGGAAGAGGTCCGAGTCGTAGTTGCTCGTCTTCCCCTGGACCGCCGCCGCCAGGCGCTCCAGCCCCATACCGGTATCGATGCTGGGCTTGGGCAGCGGATGGAGCATGCCCTTCTCGTCCCGGTGATACTGCATGAACACCAGGTTCCAGATCTCCATGACCCGGTCGCCCTTGCCGTTCGGCGTCGCGTCGCCCGGCACACCGGCTCCCTGGTCGTAGTGGATCTCGGAGCAGGGCCCGCAGGGGCCGGTGTCCGCCATCTGCCAGAAGTTGTCCTTCTCGCCGCAACGCACGATGCGGGCGGACGGCACGCCGATCTTGTGCTCCCAGATCGCGTGCGCCTCGTCGTCGTCCTTGAACACCGTCACCCAGAGCCGCTCCGGTGACAGGTGCACGACCTGTGTGAGGTATTCCCACCCGAAGCGGATCGCGTCCTCCTTGAAGTAGTCGCCGAAGGAGAAATTGCCCAGCATCTCGAAGAAGGTGTGGTGCCGGCCGGTATGGCCGACGTTCTCCAGGTCGTTGTGCTTGCCGCCGGCGCGGATGCACTTTTGCGAAGAGACCGCCCGGCTGTAGGCGCGACGCTCGTCGCCGAGAAACACGCCCTTGAACTGGACCATGCCGGCGTTCGTGAAGAGCAGGGTGGGATCGGCCTGGGGAATCAGCGAGGAACTGGGCACGATGGCGTGGCCATGTCCCTTGAAGTAGTCCAGAAAACCCTGTCGCAGTTCGTTCGCCGTCGGCATCCGTCACCCGATCCCCAGCACTGCCTCACTGACATCGGACGAAAACCCGCGCCCGCGGAGCAAGCCGGCCCGCCGCCTGCGCTCGCGAGCCGGATCCCCGTACCGGAGCGGCAGGGAGTCGAGGAACCGTTCCGCGACGGCCTCATCCGACAGGCCCGCGTACGCGCCGCGCACCGCCCGCGCGACGGCCTCGGAAGAAAACCCCCGCGCCTCCAGCTCGGCCGACAGCGCCTCACGGGCCATCAGGCGCCGCGCCAGCCGCGCCTGCGCCACGCGGAATGCGACCGCCTCATCGTCGACGTAACCCAGCCGATGGAGCGCGCGGAGGGCTTGGCGCACCTCCGCCTTGGAAATCCCCCGGAGGGCCAGGTGGCGCTCGACCTGGACCGCGCTCCGGTCCCCCCGCGCCAGATACCTGACCGCTTCCGCAATGGGATCGGGCTTAGGAAACGGCCTTGCCGGTCGGCGAGCGTTTGTCATCCGGACGCTTGTCGGCGGCGGGCCTGGTGTGCCCGTCCGACTTGGAGGCCGCACGCACGGCTTCCCGGATCTTCGTCTCAATTTCGCGGGCCACGGCGGGATGGGTCTTCAGGTAGTCCCGCGCCGCCTCCCGCCCTTGGCCGATCCGCTCCCCGCCGTAGGAGAACCACGCCCCGCTCTTGTCGACGATCTTCCGGTCCACGCCGATATCGATGAGCTCGCCGGTCTTGGAGACGCCCTCGGCGAACATGATGTCGAACTCGGCCTGCCGGAACGGCGGCGCCATCTTGTTCTTGACCACCTTCACGCGCACTCGGCTCCCCATGACCTCCTGCCCTTCCTTGATGGATTCGATCCGCCGGATGTCGAGCCGGACCGAGGCGTAAAACTTGAGCGCGTTCCCGCCGGTGGTCGTCTCGGGGTTGCCGAACATAACCCCGATCTTCATCCGAATCTGATTGATGAACACCACGGAGGTCTGGGAACGGGAGATCGAGGAGGTCAGCTTCCGGAGGGCCTGCGACATCAACCGCGCCTGCAACCCCATGTGGGCGTCGCCCATCTCCCCTTCCAGCTCGGCCCGGGGCACGAGCGCGGCGACCGAATCCACCACGATGATGTCCACGGCGCCGCTACGGACGAGCGTCTCGGTGATCTCCAAGGCCTGCTCACCCGTGTCCGGCTGGGACACCAGCAAGTCAGCGGTGTTCACGCCCAGCTTCTCCGCATAGGCGAGGTCCAAGGCGTGCTCGGCGTCGATGAAGGCGGCCGTCCCACCGGTCTTTTGGGCTTCCGCGATCGTGTGCAGCATGAGCGTGGTCTTGCCGGAGGATTCGGGACCGTAAATCTCGATGACCCGGCCGCGCGGCAGCCCGCCGACGCCAAGCGCCAGGTCCAATCCGAGCGAGCCCGTCGGAATGACGGGCACGTCGGCCGGAATCTCGGCCGTCCCCAGCTTCATGATTGAGCCCTTGCCGAACTGCTTTTCGATCTGGGCGATCGCCAGGTCCATGGCTCGCTTTTTCTCGTCCCGCTCGGCCATCGCGTTCTCCTTTACCTGTCAGGTCGGTTCAAAAGTTACCGGATTATACTCCACCGCCGAAGGGCACTTCCACCAAGGTTGTATAGACCGCTCCGCTCGGACGAAGCTCGCTCTTGATGAGCCCGACCGACGCCGCGATGAACGATCCCACCGCGCGGTCCTGGTTGGCTCCAAGCACCTTGGCCAGCGCCGCTCCCGATTTCCGATCACGCACTCGCGCCAGGGTCAGATGCGCCGTGAATTCGCGGGACTCCCGAGGAAAACCCAGGCCCGCCACGCCGTCTTCGATCCGCGCCTGCATCCGACGGAGCGCCGCCATGGATTCGGGCGTCCCATGCAATCCCAGCCAGATCACGCGCGGCATCCGTGAATTGGGAAAGGTGCCGATCCCCCGCGCGTCCAGCACGAACGGCGTCATCCCGGCGGCGACATCCCTCAGCATGGCTCCCAGCGCCTCGACCTGCTCCTCCACGATGTCCCCCAGGAATCGCAGCGTGAGATGAATGCCCTCCGGTCGGACCCAGCCGAGGCCGTCCAGGCCGAAGGCCCGGCGCTTCAATTCCGCCTGCACCTCACCTATGTGACCCTTCAGCTCCTCGGAAAGTTTAATGGCGATAAAGGCCCGGAGCATTTTTTTTTTCTAAAAAACTCCTCCCCTTTGTAAGGGGAGGCCAGGTGGGGTAGAGCCTGGCAGCCCGGCCCCTCTTTCTTCCCCCGGGGTCATAAGGTCGCTTGGGAGATTGTGATCTTGGACGGTCGGCCCGGCTTGTTCGAGATCTGCTCGAAATGCTCCTGTATCCCGACTTCTTTGAACATGCGCTGGTTGACGGCTTCTTCTTTCAGACGCATCACAAGCAACCGCATCGCATGATCCGTGGCAGGGGTAATCGGCGCCTTGCCGTTTTCCCAGCGGGAAATGGAAATTCTGGTTTTGATTCCCAGCGCAGACGCCAGCCTTTTAGCCGTCAGCCCTACCCACTGCCTGAGAAAACGAAATTCCGGCCCTGTGAGCAGCGTGTGCTTCCTCAGGAGACGATAGGCAATGGCGTCATGGAGCGGCTGAATGACGTGAATCTGAATCAGTTTTCCCCCGCACTCGCACTTGTGCACGCCAACGTCCCGCAAGTAGACGTTATCCAGACCCGATTCCCGGTAATGGTAGAGCCTGACCGTCGAACGACGCATCTTCTTTCCGCACTGAGGGCACGTCATCGCTTCGTTTTTCCTCGTGCAAACCTGAATCCGGTGATCGCAACGACTTCCGCGTCGGAATCTTTGACCGAGAGCACGACCGCCATCCACTTGCCGTCGCTGTTCGGTCCTTCAATTCGATAACGCCATGTCCCTCCCGCCCACCGCACGCTTCGAATCAACTCCCAATGCTCACAGACATGAAGCAGGTCAACTATCGTAATGCCATAGGGATGCAAGTTTTTCCAGGAGCGTACTGCCATAGACGAACTCTCCTTGGTGGAGTGCCCTTCCGATAGCCTCGCGAAGTTCTGTCTCGGAAAGCGGAGATGGCCTAGGTAACAAAATGTTACCTCCTAGAGGTCAAGACTGTCAATGGCATCATGCACGTTAGACACCGGATGCAGGGGATTCGTTGAATGGAAAAAGCACAACCCTTGTATCAGGAGGGTGTATGGACCGGGGACCGTTCTTCGTAGGGGCGCCGCATGCCGCGCCCATCCCCCTTCTTTCAGTTCAGACGTTCAGGGGCAAAGTGCCCCAAACAAAGCAGCTTGGCACCTTTGCTTCCCCTGTTCTAGCGCATTAGCCGTTCAAAGTGTTTTAAAGTCGGGATCGTGTAGGAATTGCGACGATTCAGATCGGGTTTAAGCCGTGACCTTTCCAATCCTTGGCTATATTGATCCCAGTCGCTATAAATTGTTTCAAAATTGGTTCGGTCCGCACTCGCCCATCTGTCATTCTTCGTCTTATATTGGACCATATCCTCACCGTCGGCATACCGGCATGAAAGAGGATCTCCTCCCACTCTCCCCGCAGAACTCCATCTTGGAATTGTCGAATACCGGTGCTGGTCGTCATTACTCTTCTTTGGCCATGTCATCATCTCTTTTTTCATTCTCTCCCAAAACTCTTCAAACGGAACCATAGCTTTGTCTCCTTGCTCTTAACCCCTAATTCGTAAACTTGATCTGCTCTAACCGAGATAATGAGAGAAGCCACGCTGCAGCAGACGAAAATGTCATGCCGCTCAGTATTCATCTACGTGCTCGTGGACGATGATCTTGAGCATGGTCTGGTAGCCCGCCCATTCGCCCGAAATCCTATCACTCCCCCTCCGTAATGTCATGCAGAGTGAGAGGTGGCCCGAAACCCGATGCGGGGTTTGGGCGGGGGCTCTGGAGGTTCAATGGGCGTCATGAGCACGCGGATGGCGTCGAAGACTACTTTAAATTGCGAATCGTATTTCTTCTCCATCGCAGCCAGCTTGAGTGCGAGGTCCTTGTGGGAGGCCAACAGCTCTCGCAGCTTCACGAACGCCCGCATGATCTCGATGTTCACCTGCACCGCGCGCGCGCTGTTCAAGACGCTGGAGAGCATAGCAACGCCCTGTTCGGTAAAGGCATAAGGTTGATGTCTACGCCCACCCCACCTTGAACTTGATATCGCAATTTGCGATTTCAAGTTTATAAGCTCCTGTAAACTCAGGCGAAACATGAAATCGCGAGGGAACCTTTTGCTGTTACGCTTAACCGCCTCGTTGAGTCTTCCAACGGCCACGCCGTAAAGCTTTGCTAAGTCCACATCCAACATGACCTTCTGGCCACGGATCAGGAAGATGGCCTGTTCGATTCGCTCGGTGGGTATGAGGTCCTTCATGCCCTGCCCCTTTCCAGGTCGGAAATTGCGACCTAAAATGTAGACACGGGCTCACCTGGAAAAGTTACTTGGATGTATTCGATTTATTCTGGCGGGTGGCTGGAGGAGCGGGCGAGGTGATCACAATTTGTGATCACCTCCGTTAGTGAGAGAAGGGTAGCTACTCTATGGCCTTCCCGGAAATGTGCCGGCGGAGCAGGTCGAGGGCCGCTTGGGAGGCACGGAACCTGATGCCTTCCCGGTCGCCGCTGAACAGGTGCTGGCGACAGACCGAAGTTTTCTTGTCGGCCAGGGCGAGAAAGACCAGCCCGACCGGCTTCTCCTTTGTCCCGCCGGACGGCCCCGCGATGCCGGTCACGGCAAGGCCCAGATCGGTCCCGCTCTGCTCCCGGACGCCCTCCGCCATGGCCTGCGCCACCTCGGCGCTGACGGAACCATTCTGGCGGATGAGCGATTCCGGCACCTTCAGCAAGTCCACCTTGGCCCGGTCGCTGTAAGTGACGACGCCCCGCTCGAAATAGGCCGAGCTCCCGGAGAGCGACGTGAGCCGCTGGCCGATCAGCCCACCCGTGCAGGACTCCGCCACGGCCACCGTGAGGCCCTTTGCCTTCAGCTTCAGAGCGACCACGCCTTCAATGGTCTGGCCGCCGGCCGCATACAGATACTCGCCGAGGCGATCCCGCACCAGACGCTCCAACCGCTTCGCCGCCGCTTCGGCCGACTCGGGATGGCGGCCCTGCACCGTGATCGAGACGTCCACGCCATAGACTCCCGCCTGCAGGCCGACGACGGCATGGCGTTCGGCCTGGTACAGGTCCCTCAAGCGCGCGTCGAGCTCCGACTCGATCAGGCCGAACGTCCGGAGCCGGCGACGGATGAGCGTCCCCCGCGCCGCCTTGCCCACAAACGCTTCCAGCAACGCGCCGCCGCCCTCTTGAAAGACGTGCTTCACCTCCAGCGACGGGCCTGGCAGGCACATCAGCGCGCGCTCCTCCTTGTGGCGATCGTCCTGATGGTGAAGGAAAAATCCCGGCGCGGTCCCGGCTGGGTTCGGGATGACCTGCGCGCGCGAAGGAATCAAAGCCTGCGTGGACTGCTCGGGCGTCATCCGGCGCTGCCGGGCCGCCAGGCGCTGGGTGATGGCGCGCAGGGTGCCGTCATGGAGCGACAGCCGCCGGCCGGTGACGCGCGCGACGACCTTCCTGGTCAGATCATCCTCGGTGGGCCCCAGGCCGCCGGTGGTGAGCACGACCTGGGCCCGCCCCAGAGCATGCAGCAGCGCTTCCTCGATGTCCTTGGGATCGTCGCCGACGACGGTCTTGAATCGGACTTCGATGCCGATCTTCAGCAGCTCGTCGGCGAGAAAGAGCGAGTTGGTGTCGGCCACGCCCCCCAGGAGCAATTCCGATCCGATGGCGATGATTTCGGCACGCACGGCGGGAACCGGATTTATCCCGTCTCCGGGAAGTGCGCGCGTCCGTAGGCCTGGACCTTCTCGTTGAAGCGTTCGCCCAGGAGATAGACAATGGTCACGGCCAGACTGCGGTACATGAGAGGCCCGATGGGGTTGTTGAGGCAGGGCACGCCGGCCCGGCCCGGCTCTTCCTGCAGAGCCAGGACCGTCCGCCCGTCCTTCTCATAGGTGCAGAGGGGGTACTGGACACAATCCGCCTGCTTGAAGGCCTTCCAATCCATCCCCCGTTCCAGCGCGTAGGCATGCACAGCGCAGTACTGGACAGGGACGGCATGGCCGTTCCCCGGCTCCTGCTCGGTGGACGGATACAGGAAGACGCAGCCGTCGTCCAGGACCCAGGTGCAGCGCATCTCGTCCGGCGACTTGAAGAACCGGATCATCGCCACGGTTTCCTGCGTGCGCATGTCGGTGCCCTGGCGGCGCGGATCGCCGACGAACTGCCCGCCTTCCCGGCGGAGAAACTCGCGCTTGGCCTCGGGGAGGTATTGCACGATGCCGTCCAGGTGGGGCGTGAGACGCGTGACGTCCCCGGCCGTCACCACGCAGCCCCGGTGGCAGCAGGCCGAGCCGCAGTTCTGGAGTACCACGTCGCAGATGAAGGGAGTGGTGAATATCCGGCGGTCCACCAGGACGCCGTCGATCTCGATGAAACTCTCGGAAAGGCTTCCCACGGTTGGAGGCTCAGTATACACCTCCCGAACGCCGCCACGACAGAAAAATTGACGGGCCGCGACCCCTCCCGCTGAATTGACAAAACTCCGCGGCCGATGCTACAAGTGAAGTCCCCCGTCGGGCCTTTTGGAGCCGCGGGTGAACGCGTAAAACGTCCGCAGGGAGGCATTCGTCATGGCCGGTCCGGAACAGCAACCACAACCACCCAAACGGCAATACGTCAACTTCCTATTCTATAAGGTCGACCACGCCTGGCGTCGCCAGCCGGAGTCCGAACGGACCCAGGGCAAGCAGGAATTCATCCGGGCCGTCGAGGATTACGCCGGCAAGGTCATGGTCATCCCCTATTCGACGGTCGGCATCCGCGGGGACTGCGATCTCATGCTCTGGCGGATCTCGTACGAACTGGAATTGTTCCAGGAGATGAGCGCCAAGGTCCTCGCCAGCGGGCTGGGCAAGTACCTGTCGACGCCCTATTCCTATCTCTCCATGACGAAGCGCTCGATTTACGTGGACCACCACACCCACGAAAACCAGGAAAGCAAGCGCCTGACGATCGTGCCCGGCAAGAGCAAGTACATCTTCGTCTATCCGTTCCTGAAGACCCGCGAGTGGTTCCTGCTCACGAAGGCCGCGCGGCAGGGGATGATGGACGAGCATATCGAAGTGGGCCACCGGTTCCCGTCCGTCAAACTCAACACGACGTACTCCTTCGGCCTGGACGACCAGGAATGGGTGGTCGCGTTCGAGAGCGACAAGCCGGAGGACTTCCTCGATCTCGTGATGGCCCTGCGCGAAACCGAGGGGAGCCGGTACACCCTGCGCGACACGCCGATCTTCACCTGCGTCCACAAGAGTCTCAAAGAGGCCCTCGACACCCTCGGGGGATGACGGGCAGTTTCCCCCTCTCCTGATCGAGCGGCCGCGCTCCTGTCCGCCTTCGTGCCGGGCGGTGGACAGCTACTGAAGGGCCACTACGCCAAAGCCGCCGAAACGCTCGCCCTGGGCCTCATGCTCGGAGCGGCCTGGTATTTCGGCTACGCGTTCGACGGCCCCTTCACACCGTTCCTCCTATACGGCTTCGTTCCCCTCGCCGCCGCCTTCTGGTGGGGTAGGCAACTCTATGACGCCTATGCGTCGGCCAGCTCCGGTTCGCTGTTTCCCGTCCTGCCGTGGGCCTCGCGAGGGAGCCTTGACCTGCAGGCCATCGGCCTCCTCTTCCTGCTGACTGCCTTCACCGACCTCTACATCATCCAGGCGAGGCCCGACTACGGGCTAAAGATAATGGGCACGGCCCTGCCGGGCGTCTGGGGTATCCTCGCCAAGGCGCAATCACCCACGCTGCACATCCTGATCGGCGTGGGGTTCCTGCTCGTCAAGCGGTGGGGCCTCTTCGTGTATCTCCTCTATGCCGGCTTCGGCACCATCAATGCCGGCGTGAACCTCGCCGTCCTGCCCCCGCCTCACCGCATCCGGATCGCCTTCATGATTTCCCTCGCCGCCTTCACCGCCTACATCCTCTGGCGCCGCAAGCGCTTTACTCCATAAGCCTGCCGGCGTTTATTGACAGTGCGCGAAGGCGTGTGTTATCCAAGAGTTGCAGCAACGAGGTCAATGCATGGAAACCACACCGCTATACGTTCTACGGCGATCAGACGGCACATTTAAATTTTACGTGACGCCCGACTACGCCAAGGAGCAGGGAGTGAACCCCGACAAGCTGGTGTGCGTGGATGTTCCCAGCTCCATCTACGCGAACGGTTCCGTTGACGACGTGGCCACGTACATCGCCCAGGAACTGGAGAAACAGACTTCTTCATGAGCACGACGACCGTCACGGTTCCTTCGAACCCGACCCTCACGCGGGAACAGATCGAAGCGGCCATCGTGTCGCTCCAGCCGGTCCAGCGGGTCATGATCCGCCTCCTGCTGCTGCCGTACATGAGCCCGACCCCCGACGACATCTTCTTCATGGCACGGGAGCGGACCGAGCCGAACATGCGCGCCGGCGGCAACATCGCCACCGCCTTTGGCCACAACTTGGATATCCGCAGGGAAAAGATCAACGGGGTGCCCAAAGATTGGATCGTATCGGTCGAGTTCAGGGCCCGGCAATACCAGACCCAGCTGCGTGACAACCTGGTTCGGCTCAATCTTCTGGCAGACTTTTTTCAGGACTACCTGGACGGCTTGCAGCCGGAGATCGACGCGATGGAGCAAATACTCTCCACCGAATGCGAGATAGCCCAGGAATCCCTCGACGATCTTCGCGCCCAAGCGAAGCTCGCGCCCCTCACCTATGCCCTGAAGAAGCTGGCCACCCGCGCGGACAAACAGGAGGTGGAAGAGGAGGACTACCGCCGCGAACGCCTGAGCCTGGAATACCAGGCCCACCTGCGACGCCGCGACCGCTTCCAGAAGCGGCTCAACCAGATTAAGGTGGAGCGGCAAGCTGCGCTGCTGTCCTCCCTTTCGGATGAGTTTCTGGCGGAGGTCTGGGGGCTTTCCATCGCGCCGATCAGGAACCGGCGGGTGAAAGCCGTCCAGGCGTATATCAGCTCGCTCTCATCCGCTCTGAAGTCCAGCCTCGACCCGGCCAGCCTGACCGCCGCAGTCAACGCGGGCATCGGCCCCAAATTGCCGGGGGGCAGCAAAAACGAAGGCGTCGGCAGCAAGCCCGTGGATCTGTCCGGCGACCTGTGGTCGCTTACCGTTCACGCGCTCGCAGCCGAGCTGATGTCCTCGACGGCGCCCAAAGCCTGCACTCATCCCGAAAGCGGAACGAAGGGCCTTGCCGCAAAACTCCGCGGCCTGGCGACGTACGAACTGGGCGAAGAGGAGGAAGTGAAAATCTGGGCCAGGACCGTGTCGTGCTTCAACTGCGTGACGGCACTGCGGACCGCCCAGCAGGAGTCCGGCTTGCTGGCTCGCCCGGCCGAAGAGGTGCTGGCGCAGATCAAGACCCGGACGGCCATGCCCCGTAAGGAGACTCCCGAGGCCGTCCAGGAGAAAGCCGCGGTCGCCCCGGAAGAGACGGGGCTCTCTCTGGATGAACGGCTGCGACCCTGGATCGGCGATGATGCGGGTGAAACGGGGGGCAGAGGTTCTCAAACGTGGTGGTAGACGCCATCCGATGCAATCCCGGTGTGCTCGTAAGCTCGGCCGCCTGATTCTCGCGGGGGGACTTCTCGGCCTGCCGGCCGCGCCTGCCGCCGGCGCATCCCTGTCCGTCACGGAACTCCTGCAACATGGCGACCAGTACCACCAGCAGCCGGTGTCGGTCGTCGGCGAAGCCACCGACGTGGCGGTGCAGATCGGCCCCCGCAACCGGCCCTTTTACACCTTCGTCCTGAAAGACCGGCAGGGGAGCGTGACCGTCATCATGCAGGGGAAGCCGGAGCTTTCCAGCGGAGACGCCGTCATGGTGCATGGGGTCTTCATCAGATCCCGCAAGGCCGGACGAACGGTCATCATCAACCGCATCGAGGCCACGCTCGTCCGCCAATTGCATGGGACGAAAGAGCCGTTCGTGGGATGAAGGTACTTTGATAAAAAGATTACTTGTGGTATTGAATATCCGGCACTTGTGATCGAAGTGCCGGCCAAGCAAGCTCGGTGAGGCGGTGTAGCTCAGTTGGTAGAGCAGCGGACTCATAAGCCGCGGGTCGGGGGTTCGATACCCTCCACCGCCACCATATCCGCTCCGGCCCGATGACTTCACCCTAATGGCCAAGATCCTGATAGTCGATGATGAACCCAGCTTCTGTGAGCTGCTGAAGACGATTCTAAAAAGCCATGGGCATGAGGCCCTCACGGCCTACACCGGGCGTGATGCCCTGGATTCGTTCATGCAATGCCGCCCCCATTTCACATTGCTGGACCTCCGCATGCCTGAGATGGACGGGCTCGAAGTGCTGAAGAAAATCCGCGCGATCGATCCGAATGCCGCCGTGATGATCCTGACGGCATGGGGCACCGATGAGAAGGAGCAGCAGGCCCGGCGGCTGGGAGCGACCGATTTTCTGAGCAAGGCCCTTTCGCTTGAAACCATCCTGGCGTCGCTGGAGCGTGGGCTCAAGCCGCCGGGGCAGGCCCCAGCGGCGGAAGAGACCGCCCAGCCCGCCATCCCCCGGACGGACGACGTTTTTCTGGTGGAGGGAAAAGCGGACGCGCGCGACACGTTGGTGCGGGTTTTGAGCCAGCACGGCATTACCGTCAAACCGGCCAGTGACGGCCCTGCGGTCCTGAGCATGCTGGACAAAGAGACACCGCCGCTCATCGTGCTGGACATGGACATCTCGGGCATGAAGGGCGTGGACGTGCTGCGGAAAATGCGCGAGAAGAACTATTCCGGCGGGATCATTATGATGACCGCCGGCCAACAAGACACCCTCATCAAAGAAGCCTGGAACATGGGCTCGGTCGATATCCTGGGGAAGCCCGTGGACCCGGAACGGCTCATGCTGGCCATTCAAGTGGGCCTGGTCCTCACTAAAATCTGAGCCTTTGAGAGCGGGAGAGCTTATCCTCAGGACCTGGCTTCCGGAGGTGGCCAATCCATCTCGGCCTGCCGGCCGCAATAATAACAGGATAAGCGGTATCGCCCCTTGCGGCGCGGGGTCGGCAACGACGTAAAGACGACAGGGGTGTCGTCGTTCGGACAGACCGGCTGCTGGTGCATCAGGTGCTCATACACGAGATCCAGCAAGGCGGTTTCATCCCAGGGAGGCCCGTGATCTTCCCGACCGGCAAGGTGGTCCCGCCACCCGCACCGCTCGCACGTCAGATCGAAGACCTTCACCCGGTCGCGAAGCTGCGAAAGGTCCGTCACCTGGACCGGGCCGGGGCATCCTTCCCGCCCGCACATGATCGCTTCATGCTGGAGGGCTTGGACGAACTGCTGCCGACGAATGGACTCCGCGGGGGACATGGATAGCTTATTGTATCGCCGGAGGAACGGTTCGGCAAACCATTCCTCCCTTGAAAGCCTCGCCGCTTGCGGCTATCATGAGGCCTCATGGATTTGAGTCTACGACTCCTTCTTGCCGGTCTCGCCGTATGGGGATGCTCGATTCTCAACCCGCCGTCGCCCTTGCGGCCGACGCTTCCGGCCGGCAAATGTCAACCCCTCTCCGTCACCCAGCATAACCTGGCCGGGATGGCGCACTACAAAGAGCGGCGGCTCGAACCGGCCAAGGAGGAGTTTCTGATCGCGGTGAAGGAAGGACCCACCTGCGCCGAGGCCCATTACAACCTCGGCCTCGCCCTGACGTACCTGGGCGAGAGGGAGGAGGCGCGCAAGCATTTCATCGAAGCCGCCGATCTCGCGCCCGGCAACCAGGTGATCTGGGACTCCCCCGCCCTCCGGCCGTACGGAGAACCCCAAAAGGAAATCAAGAAGAAAAAGGATTCGGCTGTAGAGCAGGCGCCAGGCGCGTTCGGCAACCGGGGGCGCCTCGGCGGGTACTAGCGGTTCCCCTACACCCCGATCTGGGTCCTGATCTCCTCCCTGACCTGATCCTTCACGGCCCGCATCCACTCCTCCAGCTTCGGGAACAGATGGCTGTCGCCTTCCGTGAATCCCTTGACCAGGACTTCGGAGGACTTTTCGATGCGGTCGTCGCCGAGCACAATCTTGACCTTCTGGTCCGCGATTTTCCGCGTCAGCATCTGGGTGAGCTTGAGCTGCTGGCCGGGCGAGCCGCCCGACACGCCCAGGATCGTATGATGGAAGAGTTCCAGCTCTCCCTTGATGTCGATAAAGACCCGCATCACCCGCGGGATCAGCCAGCCTTTGCGATTGATATAGAAGTCGTAAGAGATCGCCTCGGCATTCGGCTCCCGGAAGGGACCGGCCGAGAGCGTCACATCATACGTATACTTTTGAGGAGCCTGCGGGGCTTTTTCAGCCATGACGGACTTACTATAAAGATCGCGGCGCGCTTTTGTCAAAATAGGCGCGCACCCGTTCAGCCGCGCCCAGGCCGTCCCGAATGCAGTCCGGAACCCCCACCCCCCGGTAGCCCGCTCCCGCGACAAAGACGCCCGGCAATCCCTGAAGCCGCGCCTCGATGGCGGCCAGACGATCCAAGTGCCCCACGAGATACTGCGGCATCGCGCGGGGCCACCGGAACACGCGGACCAGA